>CAZPQD010000115.1:0-7220 GCA_964588625.1 uncultured Sangeribacter sp.
TGTCGTGGGTGATCTTGGCGTCGCGATAGCCCAACTCATTATACTTGTCGATGATACGTTGCTTATCATCGCGGAAGTCAGTATCAACAAACTTCTTCTGCTTGAAGAGATTGAGGAGATTGCCATTCTCGTTGGTCTTCTTCATGGCGCGCTTCACCTTGCCGTCAGAGAGCACCTCATTGCCGTCGACATAGATCTTATGCACCTTCACCTTGTTATGACGGTCTACGTAGACAGATAATATCACCTGGTTCTCCTTGCTGAGATCGGGATCCTGCTTGATGACGACGCTGGCATTCTTGAAGCCCTTGTCGGCGTAATACTTTTCGATTATCTGCTTCGTGCGTGCGATGATGTTGGGAGTAAGCTGCTGGCCGGAGACCATTCCGAGCTTTTCATTGAGATCCTTCTTCTCGCCCCCTTTTACGCCCTCGAAACGCAACTCCGACATACGGGGCTGCTGGCGGAGGTCGATTTCAAGCCAGGCTTTGTCGCCTACGGTCTTAGTCACCTTGATCTGCACCTTGGAATATAGGCCCTGCCGCCAGAATCGCTTCACGGCGTTGGTGATCTCATCGCCGGGGATCTGCACGAGGTCGCCCACAGAGAGGCCGGAGTAACCGATGATGACATAGTCTTCCACATTAGGCACACCCTTCACGTCGATTCCCGCTATCTCGTAAGTGCGCGGGATAGGGGAATAGATTACGTCAGGGTTATAGACAGTGTCGGCAGCGATCGGCGGGGTGATGTCGAGGGCAGCAGCCCCGTGGCTTCCGAGGAGCATCAGGGCCGCTACGGCGGCTGCGAGTCTTAAGATATGTTTCATGAGTGGATGTCGGGAGTGGGGAAAGAGGTGCTGGTTATTTAGGGTTCACCTGGTCACTTGTCTTGCCAAACCGGCGTTCGCGGCTCTGGAAGTCGATGAGCGCCTTGGCATATTCGGCCTTGTCGAAGTCAGGCCAGAGAGTGTCGGTGAAATAGAGTTCGCTGTAGGCAATCTGCCAGAGGAGGAAATTGCTGACGCGGCATTCGCCGCCGGTGCGTATGAGCAGGTCGGGGTCGGGGATACCGGCTGTGGCGAGGGAGGAATCGATGTCGTGCTCCGAGATTTCCCCGGGGGAAATCTCGCCGCGTGCGGCGCGCTCGGCGAGCAGGCGTGCGGCGCGTGTCAGTTCCCAGCGGGAGGAATAGCTCAGGCACATGAGCAGCTGCAGGCCTGTGCAGCCGGCAGTCTGGGCCTCGGCATCAAGCAGACGCTTGCGCGGACCCTCCGGTATGCGGCCGATGTCGCCGATGAGACGTATCTTGACATTATTGCGTTTCAGGTCGGGCAGCTCACGCTCGATGGCCCACCCGATGAGATGCATCAGTGTCTCCACCTCGGCATCCGGACGGTTCCAGTTCTCGGTAGAGAAGGCATAGAGGGTGAGATAGCCGATTCCGAGGTCGGATGAAAGTTCGGTCACCCTGCGCACGCTGACCACTCCTTCCGAATGGCCGTCGCTGCGCTCCATGCCACGGCGGCGCGCCCAACGCCCGTTGCCATCCATGATCATGGCCACGTGGCGCGGCAGTCTGTCGCGGTCTAATTGTCCGAGCAATATATCAAGTTCTTCCATTTGTAGCGGTTTCAGTCTTTATAGTTGCACACCTCACACCTTTTGGAGAACTCATAGCTGATGGTGAGCGTCAGCGTGGAGTACCAATCGGTGTTCTTAATGAATGCACTCTTGATCGAGTAGGGATCCTTCAGGGCTTCGCCGTCGAATCTGTCGGTGAAGACTTTCTTCATGAGAAATTCAAGGCCTACGTTCCAGCGGCGGTTGATCTTGAATTTGGCGCCGATTCCCACCGGGAGCACAAGGGCAGCCCCAAATTTGGAATCCACACTCCACATCGTCATGCCGAGGCCGGCAGTGATGTAGGGAGTGAACCGTCGCAACTTGCGGTAAGTCTCGCCCATGCCGTAGTTGAAGAAATTGAACTCGGCAAGTTCGCCTATTTCATAGAAGGTGTTGCTGAATTTATATGTCTGTCCGTCGGGAAAGACGTTGGTCATCTGCGAGGAATCGCCACTCAGACCCCCGACATAGAAATTAGTCTTGAAGCCCCAGCGCGGATTGGCGATATATCGGAGCAGCAGCTCCACATCCCAGCCGGGATTCTGCCAGAGGTTGGCGGTGTTGGCGTCGCCTAAATACCCCGACATGCCGATGCCTCCGCCTATATCGAAGCGGTAGTCTTCCTGGGCCTGGGCCTTCGGGGTCCAGAGCCAGGACATCATGATGGCGCATAGGAGCGCAGTCAGTAGTCGGGTTTTCAAAACAGTATCGTAAGTAATATATTCGGTAAAATAAAAGTCTATTGGTTGAAGCAGGGCTTCGGAATGGAATCAGATGAGAGGGATAAACCTAAGACGCTCCAGCACGCCACACCAAACATCCGTATTGAGCGCTCCCGAATCCACATGACCGCCGAAGAGGAACAGATAGGGGCACTCCCAGCTTATGTCGTAGCCGTCGATCTCATACGCGAGACGCCGGCGTGAATCCTTCGGCATCATGGCCCGCGTCCAGGCCTCATCGAGATTGCTCTCCATAGCCTTCCTTCCGAGCAGGCAGTCGGCGCCCACAAGTCCTGGGATGAACTCAGGGAGCTGCATCAAGTCGGGAGCCTTGCGCCAGTTGACGCCATTGTCATAGCTCAGATAGAGGGTGCGGTTGAGCGAACCGTCGCTCAGTCGGCCGCCGAAGAGCAGCCATGCACGGTATTCTGTCTGTATCCACGAAGTGGAGGTCTTGCGATAATTATAGTAAGGGCAGAGCACTGCTCCGCTGATGGCAGGCACGCCGCCATTGTTGATTTCGATCCAGCTCTCGCCGTCGAATGCCCATACGGAAGAAGAGAGATCGCCCGAGGCAGTCTCACCTCCGAAGAGGAAACCGGTGGGCTCATTGGTCCAATTGTTCTCAATAGGTTGCATCGAGGTGTAACCCTTGACCGGGAAATTGGGATTGGCCGGTGTGTCGATGATATTTCCGCCTGCCGGATAATGGGTGTGCATCACCTTGTCGCCACGCAAGGCCAGGCCGAGTACATGACCGTCATAGACTCCGGTGAGGGCGATCCAGGTCTCCCCCGTGGATTCCCAGTTCATGGAGGCAGGGGAAGCCTTGAAAAGATTGCCGCCCGAGTCAAGGATATAGAAATAGCCGTCGGCTATGCAGAGCGACTCGAGGCGTGAGCCAGCGGGCATCGGCACACTGCGGCGGTTCCACTGATAGGCGAAAAGGTCGGAGGAGGTGGCAAGCGAATAGCTTCCGTCGTTCTCCTCAGTCATGCAATAATAAGTCGACCCATCCTGCAGCGTGCGCTGGGAACGCGGCGACTGACCCGCAGAGGGGAGGGCGGCATAAGCGGTATGTCCCCACGTGAGTGAATCCGGCTCGCTGCGGTGCACGTTTACCTTGATGTCATACGTGCGTGTGAGATCATCGGTAGAAGTGAGGATGAGCTGCACGCGTCCAGAGAAGTCAATGGAATCGGTGGGGTTCTTCTTATAGTCCACGCTGCCCGTGCGTGTGTTTCCGCCGGTCATTTCGATAGTGGCTGTCTCCACGGTGGAGGAGAAGGTCATGACGGGGATGAGCTTATCCACCTTGGTGCCCTTCGGGAGCGAATCGGCGTTGAAGATCACTCCGTTCTCCAGGTCGATGGAGAAGAAAACGGAGTCAAGGCCATTGAGTACCTTATTGTCGGAACGCAGATAGAAATTGGTGACGGCCACAGCCGGCACATTCATGGTCACGGTCTTGAGCGAACTGTCTTCCTCCTTGTTGCAACCGGCAAGCAGAAGCAGGGCCGCCATCAGCAGCATAGGGAAAGCACGAAGACTGGATATATAAGCTTTTCTCACGTGTGGAAATCGTTAGAAGATGTAGATTTTCGGCTTTCCTGCGCGGGGAATACTCGCGCCTGATAGCCGTTTCAACTTGCAAAGTTACTATTTCTTCCCAAATTTCCTTCCATCCGAGGCCTCCTTTTTCAGTTTATGACCATTTTTAGAGCTTTTTAACGTCTCCACACTTCGATTGTGTTCCCCGCAGCGATGTCCTGGCTAATTTTGGTGAGGCCTTTTGGAAGCTGCGGGGCCGGGATTCCTGAGTGCTGCGGAGTGGGGGAGGTCTCAACCCTTATCTCATCGTAGAGTCCCGCCTCAATGAATCGGCGGAGTGTGTCGGCTCCTCCTTCCACCATCAGCGAACCAATACCCTCCTGCTCGAAAAGCCTGTGCATTGATTCTTCCAGAGGAATGTCGGGGGGAAGGAGCAGGAAGTCGGCGGAAGTCTCCGGAGTCTCTGATGTGAGACGCGCGCTGTCAAAGGAAACCTTGCGTGGGTTGTGCCCGGGCCAGTGTCTCAGTGTCAGCGAGGGATGGTCGGAGATGAGTGTGGCGGTGCCTACAAGTATGGCGTCGGCCATGGAGCGTTCGCGGTGCATCCATACTTTGGAGAGGGGATTGGAATAGGCGTGAGGAACCGGTTTGCCATCTTCGGCAAGATCTCCCATGAATCCGTCGGCGCTCATGGCCCATTTCAGCTGTATCCAGGGGCGTCGCTCCAGTTGGGATGTAAGGAAACGGCGGTTGAGGGCATCGCACTCCTGACGCAGCACTCCCTCCTCTACCTCGATTCCCGCCTCGCGAAGCATACGGACCCCGCGTCCCGAGACTAAGGGATTGGGGTCGGGCGAACCGACCACGACACGCTTCACTCCTTTCTCCACAAGCATCGCCGCACAAGGGGGAGTCTTCCCATAGTGGGAGCAGGGTTCGAGAGTGACATAGACGGTGGCTTCCTTAAGCAGGGGTCTGTCGGCTTCCTTCACGGAGGCTACGGCATTCACTTCGGCATGCCCCTCGCCAAACTTGCGGTGCCATCCTTCGCCGATGATGCGGCCGTCGGCCACAATTACGGCTCCGACTATGGGATTTGGCGACGCATGGCCTGCTCCATGGGCGGCGAGTTGGAGCGCACGTTCCATATATTTCTGGTCTTCCTTCAATTCCATTTTTCAGATTTTACGGGGTATTATAACGACAAAATTAGCAAAATAATCCGAGGCAAACAAGAGAAGGGCGGCTGCCGTGCTTGATTACGGCAGCCGCTCTTTATATGGGAATCTAAAGAGGAATAAGACCTATATTCCAATAGAACGATCGATTTCTAAAAAAAGAACTGATTTGATTCTAATTAAAGTTTGATTCCAATTAAAGTTTGATTCTCATTGAAGACTGTAGGTCTCCTCAGGATAATCCGGGAGAATTACTTGTCGAGACCACGGAGACGGAGAAGGGCCTTGGCGTCGGGCTCATGGCCGCGGAAACGCTTGAAGAGCACCATGGCGTCCTCAGTGTCGCCCGGTTCGAAGATATTCTTCTTGTAGGAATCGGCAGTCTTCTTGTCGAATACTCCATTCTGTTCGAAGAGCTCCCATGCGTCAGCCTCGAGCACCTGGCTCCAGAGGTAGGTGTAATATCCGGAGGCATAGCCATCGTCGCCGAAGATGTGCTTGAAGTAGGGCGAACGGTAGCGGTAGGTGATCTCCTTCGGCATTCCGATCTTCTCGGAAACCATAGCCTCGAAAGCGGGAACGTCGATGCCCTCGCCGTCGGTCTGGCCCCATTCGAGGTCGAGCAGGGCGGCTCCGGCGAGCTCGGTGGTGGCGAAGCCCTGGTTGAACTTCGAGGATTCCTGAATCTTCTTAATCAGCTCGTCGGGAATAGTCTCGCCGGTCTTGTAATGCTTCGCATACTCCTTGAGCAACTCGGGAGTGAAGGCCCAATGCTCGTTGATCTGAGAACACATCTCCACATAGTCGCGGTCAACGTTAGTGCCGGCGATGCTCTTGTAGGGAGCTGTTGTCAACATTCCCTGGAGGGCGTGGCCGAACTCATGGAAAGTAGTCTCCACCTCATCGAGGGTAAGGAGAGCGGGAGCGTCGCCGGCCGGGGGAGTGAAATTGCCGACGTTGTAGACGATGGGTCGCTTGTACTGGCCATCCTCATAGAGTCCGGCGCTCTGCATCTGCTCCATCCATGCACCCTGACGCTTTGTGGCGCGGGGGAAGAAGTCGGTCATGAATACGGAGATATGCTCGCCGGTCTTGGCATCCTGAACATCGTAGACAGTCACCTGGTCCATATATTTGGGAGCGTCGGGCATCTCCACCATCTTTATGCCCCAGAGGCGTTCGGCTGCTGAAAAGAGACCCTTGAGCACATTGTCTACGGAGAAATAAGGACGGAGTTCGCTCTCGTCGAGATCATATTTCTGCTTTTTCACCTTTCCGGCGTAGTAGTAATAGTCCCAGGGTTCGATAGTGAGGTTGGCGCCTTCGGCATCGGCGAGGGCCTGCATGTCGGCCACTTCCTCATGGCTGCGCTTCACGGCCGGCTCGAACACCTGAAGGAGCAGGTTGGTGGCAGCCTCCGGAGTCTTGGCCATCACGCGCGAAGTCATCATCTGTGCGAAATTGTCGAAGCCCATGAGTTTGGCCTTCTGGGCGCGCAGCTTCACGATCTTCTCGATGACGGGGTAATTGTTGTTGTCGCCATAGGAAGCGAGCGACGTGTAGCCCTTGTAGATGGCCTCACGCAGACCGCGGTTGTCGGCACTCTGGAGCACCGGCAGACGGCTGGGGGCATGCAGCGTGAAGACCCAGAGACCCTTCAGACCACGGTTGGCGGCTTCTTCGGCAGCCATGTCGATCGACGACTGGGGAAGGCCAGAGAGGTCGGCCTCATCGTAGACTGTAACGAAGAAGTTGTTGGTGGCGTTGAGCAGGTTCTTGTTGTACTGGATGAAGAGCTTCGAGAGTTCATCGTTGATCTTCACGAGCTCGGCCTTCTTGTCGGCGGGAAGGGCTGCGCCCTGCTCCGCAAACTGGCGGTAGTACTTCTCAACGACGCGCTTCTGCACGGGAGTCATGTTCAGATGGTCGCGGTTGTCATACACCTGCTTGATGCGTTGGAAGAGCAGGTCGTTGAGGTTCACCTGGTTGCTTGCCTCATTGAGCAGGGGGATTGCTTCTTCAGCCATGGCGGCGAACTCGTCAGTGTTCATGGCCGAGTCATAGTGATAGAAGACGCTCGCCACTCTCTCCAGGATGGGGCTGAGATTCTCCAGCGGGAGGATGGTGTTGTCGAAGTCGGGAGT
>CAZPQD010000116.1:0-6701 GCA_964588625.1 uncultured Sangeribacter sp.
CATCAATCAGTGATCAATCAATAAAACCGAGTGGCGATGACATTCAGTGAAATACTCAACATACTTCTTGGCGGTGGCTTGATTGGCCTTGTGGTAGGTGTCATCACCCTTAAGGCCGCAGTTCGCAAGGCCAATGCAGAGGCTGCTCAAGCTCAGGCAGAGGCGAAGAAGGCTGAAGCTGAAGCAGACAAAGCCAAGGCAGATGCCGAAGGTGTGCGTATCACCAATACAGAAAACGCCACCCGGATACTCGTAGAAAATATTGTCAAACCTTTAAAAGAGGAACTTAATGCAACCCGAGAAGATTTACACGCAACTAAGAGGGAGATGGCCTCTACCAAGAGGGAGATGCAACGTCTCCGTAAGGCCGTGGCAGCTGCGATCAACTGCCCTCATTCTGATGATCCTCATTCCGATGGTTGTCCTGTGTTGCGTAAGCTGCGCGACAACCAAAAAGACTCAGACGGAGCAAATCCAGACGGGACAGACCAAGGAGACTACCGACTCGGCAGCGTCCATAATAAGAACGATCCAGAAGGAGGTGGTGCCGTCGAGCAAGGCGGAGATCGCAATACCCGTAGACAGCCTCCTTAGACTCCCGAGCCAAGCAGTCTACACCCACCACAGTGGCCAGGCGACGGCCACTGTCGCAAAGAAAGGCGAAGTGATATATGTCTACGCCACGTGCGACAGCTTGCAGCGAGAGGTGGAATATTACGAAGAACTGTATTACAAGGCCAGGGATGCGCTCGAACAGTATGAGAACAGCATTCAAACTGAGTCAAAACAGTCTTCAAATCTTCTGGTAAAACTCATAGCGCTTTTTGTAATGGGTTTTGTCGCAGGAGTAGGTTTAATCATGGTAATCATCGTATTCAAAAGACAAAAAAATGAATAAGAACTTCATGTACGGCGTCGGTGCCGTAAATTTCAAGGGGGATTCCGTGGGTTATATCGCCAAGAACTCATTCGACATGGGTGGAGGAAAACCCGAGTCAACCGATATCGAGGCAGAACAGGTGCCCGGGGCTCCGGTGCTTGTCATTGCCCAGTCAAATGGCTCTATCGCTCCCAAATTCGACATGATCCAACTCAATTTCGAGAACCTGCATCAGCTTCTTGGAGGCACACTCCATAAGAAGGATGCTACCGTAGTGGGTTGGACAGCTCCGGTGGCAGCTATGGTATTGGAGGGCCCGTGGCAGATTGATCTGGTGTCGGGACAATCCATCCTCATTCCCCATGCGATCTTGCTCACTGATCTTGCAGGAAAGCTCACCCTTACCGAGACGGCCAAGATTGAAGTGGAGCTTAAGGTCATGATGCCGTCCGCCGCCAATGTGCCGCCCTATGGTGTGTTTGAGACATCCAACCTCCCTGAGGAATGGAGTGAGGAAGGTGGTTGGCTCCTTCCTAAAGCGACCGCTTCAGCCGGATCGTGATGGAAAGGGCTGAAATATGGCGAATCCAGATGGAGGGCGCAGATGCGCTGCTTGATGCAGGGTTAATTGTCCCATTGATGCATCTGCGCCTTCCTTTCAGGAAAAAGCCGATTGAACTGAGGGTCTTGATGAAGCGCCCCTGTCTGTCAGGACAGATTCTGATTGCCCGCACCTATCTGTCGATGGGAATCACGAGCGATGAGATGTGGGGACTCTCCAAGGAGCAGGAAATGACCTTCCTCTCACAGCATGGGAAAGAAATCTCACGAATGATTGCCTACACGATCTGTCGAAGTGTATTGTCACGCAAGCTGCTTCACAAGCCTGTGGCGTGGATAGTGAGGAACTGCATGAGCAACGACCATCTGCTGGGAGCCATGAAGCGATTTGTCTCCCTTATGGGAACAGACCCTTTTATCAGTATTATCAGATCAGCGGAACGGACGAATCCGATGAAGCTGAGGATGAGCCAAAAAAAGAAGGGGAGTTAAGAACCGAGTATGAAGGTTCCCATAGCCTCTTTGGATTCGTGTGGCAAGTGGCCAGCAATACCGGGTGGAGTATAGATTACATACTCAACAAGGTAAATTATCAGACTCTGATAATGATGCTGAGTGACGCACCACGCTATGTCCGGCGTAAAGTCAAGTCCCGTGATACCTCAGATTTAAGCAATGAGGAAGAGGCCGAGGACATAGCTGGATTTTTCCTAAGCAACCTCAAACAATAAGATTGAAATGCAACCGGTAAGGATTGAGATACTTCTAAATGACAGAGCCTCGCAAGGAGTGACCCGTGCGCGAAAAACCGTGTCCGGTCTGAGTGACGAGGCGAAAGCCGCCAACAAGGAGATGGAGGAGCTTACCAAGACTACACAGTCGATGGATAAGACTGTCCGTCGTCTTGCCGGAGCCTTCGCCATAAAGGAACTTGTGTCGAAAGTCGCAAATGTGCGTGGCGAGGTGCAGCAGCTCGAAGTGGCTTTCCGTACCATGCTTGGAAGTGTCTCACAGGCTGATGAGCTCCTGCAGCAGCTTGTCCGAACCGCAGCAATCACGCCGTTTGGCCTTGAGGACGTAGCCAATGGAGCCAAGCAGCTCCTTGCCTACGGTCTTGAGGCAGAAAGGGTCAACGAGACCCTTGTGCGCCTTGGAGACATCGCTGCAGGTCTGTCGGTGCCTCTCAATGACCTTGTCTATCTTTACGGAACGACAATGGCACAGGGCCGGTTGTATACCCAAGACCTTAATCAGTTCACCGGTCGAGGTATACCCATGATCTCGGAACTCGCAAAACAGTTCGGTGTTGCCGAGAGCAAGGTCAAGGATCTTGTGGAGGCCGGAAAGGTCGGATTCCCGGAAGTCCAGAAAGTGATTGAGAGCCTTACCGATGAAGGAGGGAAGTTCGGTGGTCTTATGGAGGAACAATCAAAGACTATAACCGGCCAGATTTCCAATATCGAGGACGCGATATTTATGATGTTCAACGAAATCGGTCAGCAGTCCGAAGGGATCATAAATGAGACCTTGAGAGGTGTGTCCTACATGATTGAGAACTATGAGAGATTCGGAAGGATCCTACTTGGTTTGGTAGGAACATATGGTGTATACCGAACAGCCATCATGGCCGTCACCGCCATGAAAGGTTGGGCAACTGCCGCCGAGGCACTTCATTATAATTGGCTGCTGTTGGTGGAGAAGGCTCAGAAGATGCTCAACGCTACCATGCTTGCCAATCCTTATGTCCTTGTGGCCACTCTTCTTGCCGGTGTGGGAGTCGCCCTGCTTTCAGTGAAGACCGAGACCGAACGACTGAAGGAGGCAGAAGACGATTATCAGAAGCAGAAGGAGAAAATTATCGAGGCCGAGGAGGAGCATCGAAAGAAGATGGAGGAACTCTGTTCCATTGCCGGGGACGAGGCTCTTTCGACGGATACTCGCCGGGAGGCTCTGAATAGGCTTGAGATGAAGTACCCGGACATCTTTGCCAAATATGATACCGAAATTGAGAAGCTCAAGAATATCAAAAAAATCAAGGAAGAAATAGCCGCTCTCGACGGGGAGACCTCGCTTGCCAAGCCCAAGAATGAGTTGAAGGCAGTCGAAGATCGAATTGCTGAATTGGAGGCAAAGGCCGCCACAGAGCGTACCGTGCTGCGTTTTGGAAAACTCCGTCGTGTGGGAGGATTAACCAACAAAGAAAGAGATGAACTGACTATGTTGCAGGGGAAGCAGAAGTCCCTGCAGACCCAAGTCCGCAAAAACGAGGTTAACGCTTACTTCGAGAATCTGACCGGAATCAGCAACGAGACCCTTGCTACGGAGATCAAGCGTCGCAAGGATCTGTTGGCGCTAATGAAGATGGAGGAGAAGAACTATGGATCCATCACTCAAAGCACCTCAAACCTTAATGGAACTTATTCAAGAGAAGAGTTGCAATATCAGCTTAATAAACTGACTTCGGAACAAAACCGCAGGAATAAACCTACAGATAGTTCCGCTGACTGGGTCGCCTCTGCCAAAAAGAAATATCAGGACGCCCTCAAGGCTTACAACGATTTTATCAAGACTACCACCAACTCATTATCTCAAGAGGATTTTGAGAAGAAAGCTAAAGACCTGAAAGACGCAGCTGAAACTGCGAAAAAGGAATATGACAAGGTAAAACCCGGTACTGATAAAGATAATCAGGCTGAAGAGCGTTCACGCCTGAAAGCCGAGCGTGAAGCTGCACGTCGTCTCGAGATTGAACGTAAGCTCGGGCAGGAGCTCTCCGCCCTTCACTTGGCCAACAGTGAGGCTGAGACCGAAGCTATGGACGAAGGACTTGATAAAAAGCTCAAACAGATTGAGGATGAGTACCAGACCAGAAAAAATGCAATAGCCAAACAGAAGAGCGATTGGGAGGCCGACAATGTCAAGGCCGGCCAATCAGCAAAGTTGTCAGAGGAGCAGCAACAGGCTATCGATTATGCAGATGAGCTGAACGAAGCCAAGCGTCAGAAAGCGGTTGCCAAGACGTACCGTGAGGAGTTCGGCCTTATGCAGGATCACCTCCGTCAGTATGGTACATTCCAACAGCAGAAACTCGCAATTGCCGAGGAATACGCCGAAAAGATAAGGAAGGCAGGTTCTGAGGCTGAGCGCCTGTCGCTCTCCAAGGAAAGAGACAGCCTCCTGTCCGGGGTGAAGACGCAGGAGCTGAAGTCGAATATTGACTGGAGTGTGGTGTTCGGTGAATTCGGAGGTATGTTTACCAAGGTTATCGAACCGGTTCTTGCAGACGCTAAGGCTTATGTCGAGACTGATGAGTTCACGAATTCGGATCAGGCGAGCCAGAAGTCTCTCATAGATGCTATCCGGGAAATGGAGCGTAACGTCGGCGGGGCGAACAATCTTAGCTTCAAACGTCTTGGCGAGGAGATCAACGCTTATCAGCAGGCAATGACCAATCTCAATGACGCGCAGGACGAGTATGCCCGTTGTTTTGGTGAGCTGCAAAAGGCGCAAGCCGCTTTTATCGTGGCCCAGACCGAAGGTACGGAGGCCGAAATGGAGGCTGCTGAACTCGCATTGGCGACCGCCCAGGAGAATGAAGCTGCAGCGGCCAAGAATGTAGAAACCATGCAGACCACCGCCGAGACTGCTCAAAGGACTGTGTCTGATACAGCAACCGGACTCAAGTCCGCCATGGACGGAGTTGTGGACGGTTTGCAGAAACTCGCCTCCGGAAGCCTCTCCGGTGCTTATAATGGTCTGATAGCTCTGGGCAATGGTGCTGAAAAGATGGGTGGTAAACTCGGGGCAGCATTCGGTAAAGTGGCCGATGCGCTTGAAGATGTCCCCATCATCGGTTGGATTGCGAGCATCATAGATATTTTCAAAGACGGCCTCAGTGTGGTCATCGGAGGATTGCTTGATGCGGTTTTCAATGCGGTGAGCGGTATTCTCGATGATATCCTTTCCGGCGATCTGTTCGTAACTCTCGGACAAAGTATACTGAGCGGCGTCGGGAGGATATTTGATGCTATCACCTGGGGCGGCTTTTCCTCCTGGTTCGGAAGCGGAGACAGCGACAAGACCCTTGAAAGGGACATTGAATATCTGACTTCCTCCAACAAGGACTTGCAGAAGGCTATCAATAATCTCGCAGCAAAACTTGAGGAGGGGTCTGTGGCAGAGGCGGAGGAGGTCTATAACAGACAAAAAGCTCTCCTTGAACAGTCAATGGCCAACACTCAGGAAATGATGCAACGTTCCGGGGCAGCCTATTCAAATGGATTCTTGGGCATCGGAGGGCATAAGTCCTCCAACCATAAGATCAACTCCGGTATGTCCTCTGCCGACTGGAAGCGTATCAGCGAGATAACCGGAAAGAACATCACAAGTGCCGGAGCCTTCTTCGGGTTATCAAGCGAGGATATGGCTAAGGTGTTCAACGAGGCGAATGATCTTTACTCAAAAATAAAGTCGCTCGCCGATGATGGATATAAGGACGCTGCCCAGTACATGGACGACTATATCGATTATTACAAGCAGCTTGATGAACTTCAGGATGCTCTGCGGGAAAAACTCACGGGGATGTCATTCAGCTCTCTGCGGGATGACTTCAAGAGTCAGTTGTTCGACATGGAATCGGACGCAGAATCCTTCGGAGAGAATCTCGATGAGATGTTATTCGGCACCATCGTAGAGAGTCTGATGAGCGAGAAGTATTCAGACATGCTTAAGGATTGGTATAAAAGTCTTGCTGATGCCATGGCAAACGATGGCAAGCTCGATGATGCGGAACTGGCCGACCTTCGTAACAGTTACAGGAAGATTGTCGACAGCGCCATATCCGAACGTGATGCCATTGCTGACGCGATGGGCTATGACCCCGCCAACAATGGTTCCGGTCAATCAGGGAAAGCCGGCAGTTTTGCTGCCTTGAGTCAAGACCAGGGAACAAAACTTGAGGGTCTCTTCACAAGTGCCCAGATGCATTTGGCTTCGATAGATGAAAAGGTGGAAGATGTGACTGCAAAATGGGGTGCAGCTTCGGACACCTTGCGGAAGATTGAGGAGAACACCGGCAGAGCTGCTAATAAGCTCGATGAAGTTTCAGAGGATATAAAGAAGCTCATTCGTGACGGAATAAAAACCAGATGATATGAATAATCAGGCACTGCAAAACCTTGTCATCATCAATGATAAGGATATCTGGACAGAGTTCGGAGCCTTTCTGACCGAAGAGAAGAAGGGTGGCCGGGAAAATCTT
>CAZPQD010000117.1:0-6691 GCA_964588625.1 uncultured Sangeribacter sp.
TGATGACAGGCATCTACACCGGCGACGGGCGCCGCGACTGGGTATTCTATACCCACAGCCTCAACATCTTCGGCAAGGTCTTCAACCGTGCCCTCGCCGACCTACCCGAGATGCCCCTCAAATTCGACGCTGCCGACGACCCGGAATGGCAGGAATACCGCGAAATGCGAGCCGCCACCTATATCCCCGACGACCCTCACGCAGAGGACGCAGAGAAGCAAAGGCCACAAAGAGAATAATAAAAATCCCCAGCGTTCCCCACACCTCAGCGAGCTCTGCGTGAGATGCGGGAAACGGAAAACGAGATGAAAAGACTACTAATAATAGGTGCAGGAGGATTCTTAGGATCCCATCTGCTTGAAAAAGCCGTCACAATCCCCGACCTCGAGGTTTACGCCGGGGTCAGGGAAAGCACGTCTGACAAATGGTTTCCAAAGACAGGAGTGACCCGCGTCAACTTCGACTTCGAAGACCCTGCCGACGTGGAACGGGTGCTGACCACTACCCTCCCCGAAGGAGAGAAATGGGATTGGATTGTCTACAACCTTGGAGCCACCAAATGCCTACGCTACAAGGACTTCGACCATATCAACCACGACCTGCTCCGCACCTTCGTGGAGACCCTTGAGCGCACCAATATGATGCCGGAGAAATTCCTCTACATCAGTTCGCTGTCAGCAATGGGGCCAGGCGAAGCCCGCTCCTACACACCCTTCAACGAGAACATGATCCCCCAGCCCAACACCCGCTACGGTGCATCAAAACTGAAGGCTGAGATGCTGCTGCAGATGCATGCCGTGCCATACATCATATTCCGCTGCACGGGTATCTACGGCCCGCGCGACCACGACTATTTCCTCATGATCGACGCCATGCGCAAGGGCTTCGACTTCTCGGTGGGATTCCGCAAGCAGTTGCTCACCTTCATCTATGCCCCCGACCTGGCAGAGGCAGTCTTCATGGCGCTCGAGAAGGCCCCGGTGAAGGAGGTCTACAACATTGCGGAGCCCCGCGCCTACAGCCAGGCAGAATTCCGCAAGATTGTGGCTCAGAAACTTGGGAAGAAATTGGTGGTGCCGGTCAGGGTGCCGCTATGGGGCACGAAGGCCGTCAGCTGGGTGTGCGAGAAGATTGGGGTGGTGCGCGGAAAACCCTCCACGCTCAACACCGACAAATACAACATAATGAAACAACGCAACTGGAGCGCCGACACCCGGAAGGCCCACGACACTTTCGGCTTCAGCGCCCACACTCCCCTGAGCCAAGGAGTGAGTGAAAGCATCGACTGGTATAGAAAAGAAGGATGGATGAAATGATTGACGCGGGCGTTATGGAAAGCCAAGCCACAAGCTGGATCTACGTGATTCTCTTCAGTGTCTTTTTCTTGGCATGCCTCAGAGTGAGAGGCAACTTCAAATTCATCGGATCGTTTTTCCGCGACCTTATAGTGGTGAGAGAACGGGAAAACCTCTTTGACGTGACCATGAAGGAGACTTCCTTCATCTTTCTGGTGCTTCTCCTGTCGGGGTGCAGCCTGGGAGTGCTTCTCAGCCTTGCCGTGCCCATCTTCGGAGGGGCGGTGCCGATAAAGGCCGAAATCCCAGCCCACGGACTATTGATAGAGGGTGAACTCCCCTCAGCGATGGCATGCATGGCAATCGCATGCGGATATATCGGCGCCATGTGGATATGCTACGTAGTGGTGGGGAAAGTCTTCAGCGACCCTCTTCACACATGGCTTTGGGTGCGCGGCTTCACCTCGAGCACCGGGCTCGCGGCTGCCGTCTTCTTCCCTCTCGCCCTTGCCGCCTTAGCCTATCCGGCCTACACCCGCGAGATAATCTTAATTTCGTTTGCTATGTTAATTTTAGTGAAATTTCTCTTTATAATTAAGGGATTTCGCATTTTTTTCACTGAAAGTTCGCTCTGGGTCGTTTTTTTGTATTATCTTTGCAGTCTGGAAATAGTCCCCTTGGTGATTACTTTCGGCCTTGCATGCTCATTGCTTGGCTAAAACAATGAAAAACAAGATGATAAAGAAGATATTGGTTTCACAGCCTCAACCGGCATCGGGCAAAAGCCCTTACTTTGACATTGCGGAGAAGTTCGGAGTGGAAGTTATATTCCGTTCGATGATTAAAGTCGAAGGCCTTCCGGTAAAGGAATTCCGACAGGAGAAAATTAATCTCGCCGACTACACGGCGATTATTTTCACATCCCGCACTGCCGTAGACAACTACTTCCGCCTCTGCGAAGAGTCGAGAGTCAGCGTCCCCGACACTATGCGCTATGTCTGCACCACCGAGCAGGTGGCCCACTACCTCCAGAAATATATCGTTTACCGTAAGCGCAAGATCGCTTTCGGCACCACCGGCAAGCTCAACGACCCTCAGTTCGTGGCTGCCGTCAATAAAATCAAGAAGGAGAAGTTCCTCATGCCCGTAAGCGACCAGAACAAGGAAGACACAAGCGCTATCGAGGCTCTCGGCATCAACCTCACGAAGTCGGTGATGTTCCGTACGCTAACCAACGACTTCACCCCAGACGAGCCTTTTGACTACGATGTGCTCCTCTTCTTCTCACCCTCCGGTATCACTTCGCTCAAGAAGAATTTCCCCGAGTTTGACCAGGAGAAAAACGGAAAATATATCGGCACTTTCGGCCCCACTACAGCAAAGGCCGTCGAAGATGCCGGCCTGCGTCTCGATTTCAGCGCCCCTACGCCTGAGACCCCGTCGATGACAGCAGCTCTTGAGAAATTTCTCGAAAAGATGAAGCAGCAGTGACTACAAATATGCCATACGTCGGCCCTGACGGCCGCATACATCTGAGAGACACGGCTTTTGCAGACCTTATGCAAAAGCGTGTCTTCTCCGTTTTACTGATAGCCACTCCCTACGACGCCTTCATGATGGAGGAAGACGGACGAGTGGAGGAACAGGTATATTTCGAATACGTCTCGCTCAACCTGAGCTCGCCGCCACGATTCACGATGGTGGCAAACTACGAGGAAGCATTTGCCATGCTCGCCTCGAAGCATTTCGACCTCATCATGGCAATGCCGGGAGTAGACGTATCGGATACATTCACCCAGGCAAAGCGCATCAAGGAGAAATATCCGGACACCCCCTTCGTGGTGCTCACGCCATTCTCAAAGGAGGTGAGGCGCAGGATTGCCAATGAAGACCTCTCAGGAGTGGACTACGTATTCTCCTGGCTCGGCAACGTGGATCTCATCCTCGCCATCATCAAACTGATGGAAGACCGCATGAACGCAGAGATCGACGTGCTCGACGTAGGGGTGCAGTGTATCCTGCTCGTGGAAGACTCGATCAGATTCTACAGCTCCATCCTGCCCCACCTCTTCAAGCACCTTCTGAAGCAATCGAAGGAATTCTCGACAGAGGCACTCAACGAGCATGAACGCATGCTTCGCATGCGCGGACGCCCGAAGGTGCTTCTCGCCCGCGACTATGAGGAGGCAGTGCAGCTCTTCGACAAATATGGCAAGCACATGCTCGGCATCATCAGCGACGTGCGTTTCCCACGCGGGGGAGTGAAAGACCCACACGCCGGCATGCGCTTCGCTGCATATGTGCATGAGCGGAATCCTTTCGTGCCCATTATCCTCGAAAGCCAGGAGACGTCAAACCGACGCCTCGCCGAGGCTATGCGCCTCACATTTCTCGACAAGGAGAGCAAGACGCTGCCACAAGACCTACGGAAGGCAGTAGACTTCCTGTTCGGTTTCGGCGATTTCATCGTAAAAGACCCGCTGACCGGCAACGAACTGATGCGCTTCCACGAGCTGAAAGACCTTCAGCTTGCGGTCAACAACATACCCTCGGAGGCCCTCTTCCGCCACTGCGCCAACAACGACTTCTCACGCTGGCTATATAGCCGCGCACTCTTCCCGATAGCCGAGGCCCTCAACAGTTTCCGCTTCGAGAGCATGGACCAGGCTCCTAAAGTGAGAAAGATGATACTTGACTGCATCGTGGAGTACAGAAGGATGAAAAACCGCGGAGTGGTGGCAATATTCCGCAAAGGGAGATTCGACCGCTACAGCAACTTCGCGCGCATCGGGCAGGGCTCGCTGGGGGGCAAAGGGCGCGGCCTCGCTTTCATCGACCAGATAATCAAGCGAAACCCTGCCTTCGACAACCTCAACGGCGTCTCAATAAGCATACCACGCACACTCGTGCTCTGCACCGACATCTTCGATGAATTCATGGAGAGCAACAATCTATACCCGATCGCCCTCAGCGATGCGCCCGACGAGGAAATCCTGCAGGCTTTCTTGGCTGCCAAGCTTCCGAAAAGCCTGAAGGAGGATTTCGAATATCTCTATGATGTGATCGACCGACCGCTGGCAGTGCGCAGTTCGTCGCTCCTTGAAGACTCCCACTATCAGCCATTTGCCGGAATCTATTCCACCTACATGATCCCTCACCTCCCGGACCGCGAGAAGATGCTCGAGCAGCTATGCAAGGCTGTGAAGGGAGTATATGCTTCGGTATTCTTCGCCGACTCTAAGCTCTATATGAACGCCACGAGCAACGTCATCGACCAGGAAAAGATGGCGGTGATACTGCAGGAAGTGGTAGGGGAAGACCACGGAGGCCTTTACTATCCCTCATTCTCAGGGGTGGGGCGATCGCTCAACTATTATCCCATCGGCGATGAACAGGCTGAAGACGGAGTGGTGGAGATAGCTGCCGGGCTCGGGAAATACATAGTGGACGGCGGCCTTGCGCTGCGCTTCTCTCCGAAGCATCCCGGAAAAGTGCTGCAGACCTCTACCGTGCAGCTTGCACTGCGCGACACCCAGAAGCATATATACGCCCTGGAGCAGACCGAAGCCACCGACTTCAAGACCAACGATGCTTTCAACCTTAAGAAAATCACCGTGGCTGAGGCTTTCAAGACAGGGGCGCTGAAATATCTCGTCTCTACCTTCGACCTTAACGACTACATGATACGCGACAGCGAGTTCGGCACCGGAAGAAAACTCCTGACGTTTGCCAATGTGCTTAAGCAAGGGGTGTATCCCCTCGCGGAAGCTGCCGAACTGATGCTCGCAACCGGACAATACGAAATGGGACGCCCCGTGGAGATAGAATTTGCCGGAATCATCGCCCCCGACGCCGCCAAGAGCGAACGCAAGGGGACTCTCTATTGGCTGCAGATGCGCCCGATAGTAGACCGCAAGGAGATGCTCGACGATTCGCTTCTCGACGTGCCGGATGAAGACCTTATCGTGAAGAGCAATTCGGCTCTTGGACATGGATTGATGGACAATGTCAAGACAGTGGTCTACGTGCGCAGCGAGGGCTTCGATGCGGCAGGAAACGTGGAACTTGCACAGGAAGTGGATGCCGTCAACCGCATGATGACAGAGCAAGGGAAACCGTATGTGCTCATAGGCCCGGGACGCTGGGGCTCAAGCGACCCGGCGCTTGGCATCCCGGTGCGCTGGCCGCAGATAGCAGGGGCCCGCGTGATAGTGGAATATGCGATGCGAGGATATCGCATCGAGCCATCGCAAGGCACCCACTTCTTTCAGAATCTCACCTCATTCGGAGTGGGCTATTTCACCGTAGACCCGGCGGCAGACAACGGATTCTTCAACGAAGAGTATCTCAACGCCATGCCAGCTTCATACGAAAAGGGAAACCTCCGCGTAGTCGACTTCGACGCCCCGCTCCCTATCGCAATCAACGGGCGCAAAGGGAAAGGGATCGTCTGCAAACCATCAATTTAATTCATAATGCATAATTCATAATGCATAATTAGCTACGCAATTCAAACAATTATGAGTTATGAATTATGCATTATGAATTGACTAAAAGATTATGCATTCTGCATTATGAATCATGCATTAAAACAGTTCATGCTAAGCGGCGTAACAGAGGCCGGTTGCGACGAAGCCGGACGCGGATGCCTCGCCGGCCCCGTCAGCTGCGCCGCCGTGATTCTCCCTCCCGATTTCCACAACGATCTACTTAATGACTCCAAACAACTCTCAGCCAAACAGCGAGAGCAGCTTCGCCCTATCATAGAGAGGGAAGCCCTGGCATGGGCAGTGGTGATGGTGAGCCCGGAAGAGATAGACCGTATCAACATACTGAATGCCTCCATCACCGGGATGCAGCGCGCACTGGATGCCCTCAGCATCGTGCCGCAACACGTGATCGTAGACGGCAACCGTTTCCGTCCCTGGCGCGATGTGCCGTGCGAAACGGTAGTGAAGGGAGACGCCACATACATGAGCATCGCAGCAGCATCTATCCTCGCAAAGACCCACCGCGACGAGCTGATGACACGCCTCGCAGCGGACTACCCGGGCTACGGATGGGAGCGCAATATGGGCTACCCTACCAAGGAGCACCTGAACGCCCTCGACACCCTCGGACTGACTCCACACCACCGCAAAAGCTTCGGACCTTGCCAACCAAGATTATTTTAGCATAGCCATGGAACGGAGGCGCCCCGCCTCCGCCGTGCCGACATAGTCAATGGGAGGGAGGTTTCCTAACCTCCCCAGGCCGACCAATAGTAACTTTAATTCTCTGAGTTCTCAGAGTTCTCAGAGTTGAAAACCTACAATTCCTTTGCAGATTCTCAAAAAAATTCGTAAATTTGCAGATTATTAGCACTATCGTGTCATGATAACGAAAAAATACAATCT
>CAZPQD010000118.1:0-6667 GCA_964588625.1 uncultured Sangeribacter sp.
ACAACCCTCAGCAATGAAAATTCAATGCCACGCCCATTTTAGTCGCTGAGGGTTTACAACCCTCAGCAATGAAAATTCAAATGCCACGCCCATTTTAGTCGCTGAGGGTTTGCAACCCTCAGCCAACGATAAGCCGTTTACCATTCCCTTGCTTTAGTTGAGTTTTCAATACCCAAATCTATATAGTCAATCTCGATAATCCCTTTTTCTCCACAATAATTTTTATATGAACTGTAGATGTATTCCCACGGTTTCTCAACGATTCCTGCTCTTATTGGATTTTCATGAAGATAATCTATTTTCTGTCGCATCATCATAACGTTGTAAATGCAATATTTGTCATAACCTCTTCTCCAGAGATGGTAGTGGCCCCTATTAGTTTGATCTGTAAGGGAACCATTAGGTTTTGAGATACTACATGATACATTCTTGCGCTTCTTTATTTCTTCCTCCTCAAAATGGATAAGCATCCATTCTTTTCGACTTTCCTGAGGATTATTGATAATTGCATTTATAACTTTTTTGGAAGTGAATTTCTTGAAGTCACCTATGGTGGCAGCCAACTTTTCATTTCCTTCTGAGTGAGAGATTATCAAATGAAGATGATTGGTCATGAGAACCCAAGCGTAAACACACAACCCTTTATTCCTACGGCAGAAATCAAGAGACTCCGCGATTAGGCGTTTGTATTCTTCACGAGTAAAGACGTCTACCCAATCAATAACTGTTATGGTTACGAAATATATTGTGTCAGGGGGATAGACTATATATGCTCCGTTATGCCATTGACCCATAATAGACAATATGTATGTGCTGATTAATTCTCTTTTTAGCTGATGTTTCACATTACATAGCTAATTATAAAGAGCTTGCGGGTTATAAACCCGCAAGGACTAAAAAAGGAATATAAACAGATTTTGAAGAGCTTTTTAGTCGCTGAGGGTTTGCAACCCTCAGCATTGAAAATCAAATGCCACGCCCATTTTAGTCGCTGAGGGTTTGCAACCCTCAGCCAACGATAAGCCGTTTACCATTCCCTTGCTTTAGTTGAGTTTTCAATACCCAAATCTATATAGTCAATCTCGATAATCCCTTTTTCTCCACAATAATTTTTATATGAACTGTAGATGTATTCCCACGGTTTCTCAACGATTCCTGCTCTTATTGGATTTTCATGAAGATAATCTATTTTCTGTCGCATCATCATAACGTTGTAAATGCAATATTTGTCATAACCTCTTCTCCAGAGATGGTAGTGGCCCCTATTAGTTTGATCTGTAAGGGAACCATTAGGTTTTGAGATACTACATGATACATTCTTGCGCTTCTTTATTTCTTCCTCCTCAAAATGGATAAGCATCCATTCTTTTCGACTTTCCTGAGGATTATTGATAATTGCATTTATAACTTTTTTGGAAGTGAATTTCTTGAAGTCACCTATGGTGGCAGCCAACTTTTCATTTCCTTCTGAGTGAGAGATTATCAAATGAAGATGATTGGTCATGAGAACCCAAGCGTAAACACACAACCCTTTATTCCTACGGCAGAAATCAAGAGACTCCGCGATTAGGCGTTTGTATTCTTCACGAGTAAAGACGTCTACCCAATCAATAACTGTTATGGTTACGAAATATATTGTGTCAGGGGGATAGACTATATATGCTCCGTTATGCCATTGACCCATAATAGACAATATGTATGTGCTGATTAATTCTCTTTTTAGCTGATATTTTACATTACATAGCTAATTATAAAGAGCTTGCGGGTTGCAAACCCGCAAGGACTATAAAAGGAATATAAACTGATTATAAAGAGCTTGCGGGTTGCAAACCCGCAAGGACTATAAAAGGAATATAAACTGATTTTGAAGAGCTTGCGGGTTATAAACCCGCAAGGACTAAAAAAGGAATATAAAATGATTTTGAAGAGCTTGCGGGTTACAAACCCGCAAGGACTATAAAAGGAATATAAACTGATTTTAAAGAGCTTGCGGGTTGCAAACCCGCAAGGACTATAATATAAACTGATTTTAAAGAGCTTGCGGGTTGCAAACCCGCAAGGACTATAAATTAACAGTTTGGGCAGACGGAACTCAGATGGCGGAGCGGATGACGCCGCGGCGGGAGTTGTTGACGAAGTTTACGATTTCGTCGCGGTATTCCGACTGGGGTACGGTCTCCATGATGAGCTTTACGGCGTTGGTGACGTTCAGGTCGCTCAGATAGAGGATTCGGTAAACTTCCGAAATCTGTTGGATGGCTTCCTGCGAGAAACCGTGTCGGTGCAGACCGATGCTGTTGAGGCCTACGTAGGAGATGGGCTCCCGGGCTGCTTTCACGAAGGGAGGGATATCTTTGTTGACAAGTGCGCCTCCCTGAAGCATGATGTTGCGCCCCAGATGACAGAACTGATGTATTAGACTGCCTCCACCGAGTACGGCGCAGTCATCAATCTTTACCTCGCCTCCAAGCTGCACGGCGTTGGAGATGATGACGCCATTGCCGATCTCAACGTCGTGGGCTACATGAACATAGGCCATCAGCAGGCAGTTTTCGCCCACTACTGATTTTCCTTTCGCTGCCGTGCCTCGGTTTACGGTGACGCACTCACGAAGGGTGGTGCCGTCGCCAACGATTGCCAGAGTCTCCTCTCCTCGGAATTTGAGATCCTGGGGAATGGCACCGACCACAGCTCCGGGAAATATTTTCACGCCTGCTCCGATGCGGGCTCCGGGATAGATATTCACATTGCCATGAATCTCACAGTTGTCGCCGATCTCGACATCTCCGTATATATTGGTGTAGTTGCCAATCTTTACGTTGTTGCCGATTCGTGCGTCGGGACTCACGCAGTAATTGCTGTTCATCTCTCTGGAGGGATTTTATTTGTTCTTAATGATCTGGGCCATGAACTCGGCCTCGCACACAACTTTCTCTCCAACGAAAGCATACCCTTTTACAACGGCACATCCGCGGCGGATCTCTGTGGCAAGTGCCACACTCATCACCAGCGTGGCTCCGGGCACTACCTTCTGACGGAATTTCACATTGTCTATCTTGAGGAAGTAAGTGGAATATTTCTCCGGTTCCTCAAGATAGTTGAGCACGAGCACTCCGGCTGCCTGAGCCATTGCCTCCACCTGGAGCACACCAGGCATTACCGGTTCCTGAGGGAAGTGACCGGGGAAGAAGGGCTCGTTTACAGTCACGTTCTTTACGGCCACGATGTGACGCTTGTCGAGCTCTATTACCTTGTCGATGAGCAGGAATGGATAGCGGTGGGGGAGCAGACGGCGGATTCCGTTGATATCTATGATGGGAGCTACATTGGGGTTGTAGACGGGAGCCTGCACCTCTGTGTGCTTCACCTCCTTGCGGAGCATGCGGGTGAATTTGTTATTGACAGTATGGCCCGGCTTTACGGCCACAACACGTCCACGTATAGGACGGCCTACGAGAGCCAGGTCGCCGATCACATCCATCAGCTTGTGGCGTGCAGGTTCATTGTCCCATTTAAGCGGAGTAGGGTTGATGTAGCCGAGATTATCAATGTGCATGCGCTCCACTTTCATCAGGTCGCAGATGCTGTCGATACCCTCCTGACTGATCGGTCGGTCGTAGATGACGATTGCATTCTTGAGGTCACCCCCTTTGATGAGGCCGAGCTTTGCAAGCTGTTCAATCTCGCGTACGAAGACGAAAGTGCGTGCCCCTGCCACTTCCTGACGGAACTCCGCAAGGTCGTCGATCATTGCAAACTGGTTGGGAAGCACCGGAGAATTGTATTCCACCATTGTCTCTACGCTGAATCCATCGTCGGGATAAATGGTGATTGTAGCTCCGGTCTCCTCATCTTTATATTGCTTTTTCTCCTTAATTATATAGAAGTCTTTTTCGGCGTCCTGAGTCTCAACGCCGACTCGGTCGATTTCAGAAGCATAGATCGCAGCGCTGCCGTCAAGGATAGGCATCTCTTCGCCATCCACTTCTATCTCGCAATTGTCGATGCCGGCAGCGTAGAGGGCTGCCAGGGCGTGCTCCACGGTGCTCACCCTTATATCTTTCTTTCCGAGTACAGTGCCGCGGGTAGTGTCAACCACGTTTTCTGCCAGAGCGTCGATGACGGGCGCATCCTCCAGATCCACGCGACGGAATTTATAGCCATAATTGGTGGCTGCTGGCTTGAAGGTGGCTGTGATGACCACTCCCGAATGAAGCCCTTTCCCTTTTACGGTGAAGGGTTCTTTGATTGTTAGCTGATCCATATGTAGATGTTGGTTATTGTCGTTTATAGGGGGATTCTTAAGATACCTATTATGTCAGGATATGCTGAAAGGCATGTGTCCAGACAATCATTATATCCAAAAGTCCTAATATCTTAATCCTTGATCGTTGTATATTGGTGTGAAAATTATTTTTTTGAAAAAAGCTCAGGGAGCTTCTTAAGGTAGACCTGAGTGCGGGCAAACTGGCGCGCGTCAACTGCCGGGTATCCGAGCAGGCGGCAATGGTCGCCAACATTGTTGGGAATACCTGACTGTGCACCGATTTCATTGAAATTGCCTACGGTGATGTGGCCGGCAAATCCAACCTGTCCTCCCACCATATTGCAATCGCCGATATGAGTGGAGCCTGCGATGCCTGTCTGTGAAGCAAACACATTGTCATGTCCTATGTTCACGTTGTGGGCCACCTGGATGAGGTTGTCGAGTTTCGTGCCCTTGCCTATGAGTGTGCGTCCGAAGGTTGCCCGGTCAATGCAGGTGTTGGCTCCTATCTCCACATCGTCTGCTATCTCCACGATTCCAGTCTGAGGTATCTTCTCATAACCTCCATTGACGGGAGCGAACCCAAAACCGTCGGCTCCGATCACAGCTCCTGAATGGATGATGCAACGCTCCCCGATCTTACACCCTTCATATATCTTGACTCCGGCCCTGATTACGCTGTCTTTGCCTATGGTCACATTGTCACCGACATAAGCCTGGGGATAGATTCTCACTCCCTCGCCCAGTGTCACCCCGCGTCCGATATATGCGAAAGCACCAATGTAGCAATCGGAGGGTAGGAGAGTGCCTTCGCCGATGTGGCAGGGTTGCTCAACTCCTTCTGGATGGGATTTGCCTCTCTCTGCCAGACGCATGAGCTCGGCAAGTGTGGCGTAGGGATCGGCCACACGTATGAGCGTCACTCCGCAGCGGTCACGCTCGAAGTTCTCTCCCACAAGCACTGCTGAGGCTCCGGTAGTCTCAATAAAGTGCTCGTATTTCGGATTGGCTATGAAACTGAGGTCGCCGGAGCCGGCTTCCTCTATCTTGGCAAACTGGCGGATCTTAACATCTCCGTCGCCTTCCACGCACCCTCCTGTAAGTGCCGCGAGTTCATTTGCTGTCAATTCCATTACGGTAGTTTTTGGTTTGTCTTTGTGATGGTGTCTCTCTAAATGACGTATGGCTCCGGAAAGCCCCCATCCTTTAAGGCAAATTTTTTTGCAAAATTAACGAAATTTTCCTGAATGCACCGTATGCCGGCTTAATATTCTATCTCCTTCCGCTTTATTTCCCATTTCTTTTTGACTGAAACAATTTTTTTTGCTACATTTGCGGTCAAATTCCGGAGTGTACTCACGTTCCATGCATTCAGCGGCTCCCTTTCTCCCCATCTCTTCCTGGTGCTCTGCGCTCCTCCTCCTGCAAGTCAGCTGTCGGCATAGGAACAAGGGAATCCGGAATAATCGCAGAAATATTTACAAACCTAAATACAATCAAAAACTAATTTAACGATGAAGATTTCTCATATCGAACACATCGGTATCGCTGTCCCCAATCTGGAGGAGGCAATCAAGTACTACGAGAATGTCCTCGGTCTCAAGTGCTACAAGAAGGAAGTAGTGGAGGATCAGAAAGTCACCACAGCATTCATTCAGGTTGGCGACGTTAAAATCGAGCTCCTCGAGGCCACTTCCCCCGACAGCACTATCGCCAAGTTCATCGAGAAGCAGGGCGGCCGTGGCGGTATGCACCACATGGCTTTCTGCGTAGAGGACGGCGTAGCCG
Organism: uncultured Sangeribacter sp.; assembly: GCA_964588625.1. Classification (GTDB taxonomy): domain Bacteria; phylum Bacteroidota; class Bacteroidia; order Bacteroidales; family Muribaculaceae; genus Lepagella. Next base: position 6,056 of record CAZPQD010000118.1, read on the forward strand.
AGGCTCTCGCTGAAGTTGAGGAAAAGGGCGTTAAGCTCATCGACAAGGCTCCCCGCAAGGGTGCCGACGGCCTCAACATCGCTTTCCTCCATCCGAAGAGCACTGAGGCTGTCCTCACTGAGCTCTGCGAGGATCCCTCGAAGAAGTAATCAAATCCATATTCGTAACAAATTTTCTGCATAACATTATATTATGAGCACTCAGCAGGATAAGATCCAGGAACTCATTGAAAAAAGAGCCGAGGCGCGTCTCGGCGGTGGCGAGAAGGCCATTGAGAAGCAGCACGCACGCGGCAAATACACAGCCCGCGAGCGTATCGCACAGCTCCTCGACGAAGGCAGCTTCGAGGAGCTCGACATGTTCGTCACTCACCGCTGCACTAACTTCGGCCAGGATAAGAAGCACTTCCTCGGCGACGGCGTTGTGACCGGTTTCGGCACAATCGAAGGCCGTCTCGTCTATGTCTTCGCACAGGACTTCACCGTATTCGGTGGCTCCCTCTCCGAGACTATGGCCCTCAAGATCTGCAAAGTGATGGACCTCGCCATGAAGATGGGCGCCCCCGTCATCGGCCTTAACGACTCCGGCGGTGCACGTATCCAGGAGGGTATC
>CAZPQD010000119.1:0-6605 GCA_964588625.1 uncultured Sangeribacter sp.
ATTTCTTTTCATTTGATGTGCAGGGTGAAAAGTTTATGGTTTTATGGTTGGAATTACAAAGTTAAGGTTTTTATGGATAAAAAGCAAATTTGCAGGGAGGCGTCGCTTTTCTTACAGGGAAGCGCGTAATTTCTTCCGGGAAGAATAGATTTTTCTTACAGGGATGCGTAGATTTTCTTACAGGGATGCGTAGTAGGTAGGTTTTGCGGAGTCGGGGAGAGGGCGGATGATGACGAGAGACTTCGAGTCGATGCGCACGCCACCGGCGATGTTTGCAAAGAGGGCGTCCGAGAGGGAGCGCGCCTCGCCAAGCAGCACGATGGCCGACGCCGCGTCTGCCGCCGCGAGCAACCCCGGCGGAACGGCTTCCGCCGTAAGGATCCAGAGTGCTCCACCGGGAACCGCCGAGCCACACTCAGAGATCTCAGAGCGCTCAGAGTTCTCAGAGATCTCAGAGTTCTCAGAGATCTCAGAGTTCTCTGAACCCGCAACGCAATTCCTTCCGCCCGACTGTTGCTGGGAACGTCTGAGCCTACCCTTTCCCTCAGCACCGGAAGCAGTTGGGATGCCGGAGAGGGGGAGGATCTCATCGAGGGTGGAGCGGGCAGGCTCGCTGATGACTATGAAGTCCGGATTCAGGTGCACGCATAGTCGCAGTAGTGCCTTCAGGATTTTTTTGTGAGTGGGGTTGGTCGCTGACTCTGCGCCGGAGGCGGCCGGCTCGGGCAGGAAGTCGATGTCTTGGTAGGCGTAGAGGGCGTAGCGAGGGTCCGGGTGGATCACTTCGCGCATCAGCGCGAAGGCGGCGGGGGAGTGGACGCCATAGCCCCGTGTGTTGCGCCAGCGGCGCACCGCCATACCGAGCCACCCGAAGGGTGGCCGGCAGGCGGTGCGCTCTGTCTCGCTTATGTGATGGCCCGCGCGTCCGGACGCGTCAGGCTTGCTCCTTGCTCTGTCGGCGGACATGGATGACGAATGCGGCCAACGCTCCGCCGCAGAGGAGATAGATGAGGATCACCGAAATCACCGACAGAGTGTCGGCAGTATGGATCGATTCCGGGTCGAACACAAACTCCACCGAGTGCGAACCCGCCGGCAGCGGCAAGGCACGCAGCACATAGTTCACCCGGCCGATCTCCACCGGTTTGCCATCGACAGTGGCCTTCCATCCCCAGGGGAAATATACCTCGCTGAAGACAGCCAGACCACCCTTCGCCGAGCGGGCATGATACGTCAGACGGTTGGGGGCATAGGTAGTCTCGAAGATGGTGTCGCCTGCTGCTGTGGGCGTAGCTTTGCCGAGGATACCGGCAAACTCCCTGTCCGCCACGGCGGCATGGCGCGTGTCGAGCGAATCGAGGGCATTCATCTCCGCATCGGGAGTGTCGACATAGTCGAGGCGGCTCACAAACCAGGCGTTGCCATTGGCATACGGATTGGTATCCACCTCGTCGCCAGCCATGAAATACTTCGCGTTGAGCATATTGAGCACACCCATATTGTTCTTCATGATCTGGCGGTCGATGAGGTCGTTGTAGCGCGTGAGCTTCGCCGCATGGTAGCCGCCGATGGTCTTGTGGAAATAGCTCGAGCGGGCTTCACCGAAACCGGTCACGTCGAGCACGCGATAGTTCATCGCAGTGTCCTTGAGTATCCGGCGGTCAGCGTCGGTCATCACGATTCCGGCCGTCTCGCCCGAGGGGGTGGTGAAATTCTCGGAATTGACATATCGCTTGTTGACCGAGAAGAGGTCGATGAGCACCACCGCCGTCAGGCAGAGGGCGAACATCGAGGGGTTTCTGAGCGTGCCCTTGAGGTAGAGCCAGCAGACGAGGGCGCCGAGCACGATATAGATCAGCGAGCGGGCGCAGTCGGTGCTCACGAGCGAGAGGCGGCTCTGGCGGATGGCGTCGAGCACGCCGGCATACATCGGGTCGGAGAGTATACCCGCCTGTGATAGTTGCTCAGTCTCCGAAGCGCTGAACGCCGAACCGAACACCGAGGGCGCCACCCATCCCACGAGGCATATGAAAGCCCCGCCGCCGATGACGGCCACACACGTCCACTGATAGCGGGCGAGGAAATCGGGGGTCTTGATCATGCTCACCACACACATGGCCGCGAGCAGCGGGATGGTGAACTCCACGATGACAAGGATGCTCGAGACGGTGCGGAACTTCGAGTAACCTGGGAAATGATCGATGAAGAGGTCGGAGAGAGGCATGAAGTTATGTCCCCAGGAGAGGAGTATGGCAAGGATGGAGACGGCGAAGAGGGCCCACTTCGTGGGGGTGGCCACGGGTCCGTTGACCGTGAACATCGCGAGGATGGCCAGCAGGAAGACGAACGCACCCACATACACCGGACCGTTGGTCATCGGCTGGTCGCCGAAATATTGCGGAAACTGCCCCATCCACTGGCGCTCCTCAGGGGAGAGTGAGAGCTGCTGCGCCTTGTCGGTGTCGGCGGAGGAGAGCAGCGAGTTCTGGCCCGCTACGGGTTTGAGGGTGGCTCCACCCTTGACGTTGGGGATGAGCAGCGAGAAAGTCTCGTCGATGCCGTAGCTCCAGGCGGTGATGTAAGCCTTGTCGGCTCCCGCTTCGGGGGCGGGAGTGCCGGGGGCGGGGGAGAGTTCTGTGGCACGCCCACGTATCGTCTCTTTCGAGTATTCGTAAGTGTTGTAGAGGGAGGCGGCGTTTGCGCCTACGGCTATGGCTCCGGCCGCCACACAGCACGCCGAGGCTATGGCCCACTGCTTCATCTTCTTCTCCTTCACGGCCGGGAAGATCCAGGCCACGGCAAGGAAGAGGATGACGAAGAGGAAATAATAGGACATCTGCGGGTGGTTGCTCTGCAGCTGCAACGCCCCGAAGAGCGAGGCGAGGGCAGTGCCCGCGAGATAACGGCCCCGATAGCAGAGTATGATGCCGCCGATAGTGGGAGGAATGTAGCTGAGGGTCACGAACTTCCAGATGTGGCCCGCGCCGATGATGATGATGAAATAGGAGGAGAATCCCCAGGCCACAGCAGCAAAGAGGGCCACCGGCCATCGCATCTTCAGGCATAGACACATGATGAAGAAGCCTAACATCATGGCGAAGAGGAGGTTGGCCGGGGAGGGGAGCCAGAGGGTGTATAGACCGGCGATCCATCCCAACAGGCCCGACGAGGCATACGAGGGTGAGATCTGGAAATTCGGCATTCCCGAGAAGAGCGAGTTGGTCCAGCGGGTGGTCTCGCCCGTGGACTCATGGAAAGCCTTCCCCTCCTGACCGTTGGCCAGGCCCTGCACTATGTCGTGCTGCTGAAGCACATTCCCCTCCATATCGTCGGGGAAGAAAAACAAAAAGGCCACTACTGCGAGAAGCAGAGCAGCCAGGATAGTGTATAGATAGTTGCGTTTCATTCTTAATCGTCTACCTTGATGTAGATCTGGCGGTTCATGCTCTGTTCGAGCGAGATGAGGGTCTCAGTCTCCGTAACGCCGGTGATGTGCTGTATACGGTCGTTGAGCAGTTCCATGAGATGCTGGTTGTCTCTGGCGAACACCTTGATGAGCATCGAATAAGGACCGGTGGTGAAGTGGCACTCCACAACTTCGGGTATCTTTTCGAGTTCCTTGACCACTTCGCGGTACATGGAGCCCTTTTCGAGGCGGACTCCCACATAAGTGCAGGTGTTATAGCCCAGTTTCTTGGGATTTACATTGTAGCCCGAGCCGACAATCACCCTCATGTCGATCAGACGCTGGATACGCTGGTGGATGGCCGCGCGCGACACACCGCATTCGATTGCAACATCCTTGGAAGCGATGCGGGCGTTACGCATAATGATATTGAGAATTTTCTTGTCTAAGTTGTCGATTCTGTCAATCATGGTCTTAATTTGTATAAATGGTTCTACAGTTGGGAATGCAAAATTAAGGAATATTCAGAATCTACCAAAACTTTCAGCCGTCAAATAAGCAAATTGCTCCCTTTTGACCGCAAAATAAGAAGAATCCACCCTATTTTTCTTCCGCTTTGCCACACCGGGAGCCGCACTGCCACCCTCAGAGATCTCAGAGTCCTCAGAGATCTCAGAGTTCTCAGAGTTCTCAGAGATCTCAGAGTTCTCAGAGTTCTCAGAGCGCTCAGAGTTCTCAGAGTTCTCAGAGATCTCAGAGATCTCAGAGATCTCAGAGATCTCAGAGTTCTCTGAGCGCGCTGAAACCGCAAAGTGGTCAGAGGCGTTTGCGGGCGAAGGAGGAGGCGATGACGGCGGTCAGCAGGCCGCAGGCGAGTACGGGGAGGATGGCGATGAGCAGGTCGGTACCGAGAAGCTTCACGGGATAGGCGGCCACTACCATCGCGTCGGCATCCGAGGCGAGGCGGATGAAGCCGAAGTGTTGCTGTAGCAGGCAGAGCGCCGACCCCAACACGATACCCGCGATCCCTCCTGCGAGGGTCACCAGCAGACTCTCCCACCCGAAGATGGCGCCGATCCGGCGGCGCGTCAGTCCGAGGGAGTGGAGCGTGGTCATCGACCGCGATTTCTCAATCACGATCATGCAGAGCGTGCTGATGATATTGAACGAGGCTATGATGAGGATGAAGAAAAGCAGGAGGAAGGTGACCCATTTCTCGATGCGTATCATGCGGAAATTCACCTCCTGCTGCTCCATACGGTCTTTCACCACGACGTCCGCGCCGAGCTGCTGCCGAAGTGTGACGGCCAGCGCCGAGGGGTCGACGCCGGCCGATGCCTTGATCTCCACGGCACTCGCCGCCGTGTCGTCGCGCTGGAAGAGAGTGCGGGCCACAGCCAACGGCACCACCGTCATGTCAGAGTCATACTCACTCTGCTCCGCCTCGTAGATGGCCGCCACCTCTATGGAATCCGTGAGGAATGACGCGGAGGGATTGGCAAGGTTGACCCGTCCCTCGCGTCGCGGAGCGAAGATGAGGATGCGATAGTCGGAGGGGTTGAGTCCGAGCCGCGAGGCTGTGCCGATGGCTAAGACACCCTTCTGTATGGGAAGATCGGGGGAATAGTCGGCCGAGGCGGGCCATTCACCGCCATCGGCCACGATACTGTCGGCACGCGTCACCCGGCGCCATGCGTCGAAATCCACACCCTTGAGCGTGATGGGCATCTCCACACCGTGATAGAGGGCCAGGGCATTGTCGGTGAGCGTCGGTGTGGCCACAGCCACACCCTCCACCCCGCGGATGCTCCGCAGCAGCGAATCGACATTGCCGAACACCTTCCCCGACGAGGGCGTCACGAGCACGTCAGGAGCCAGACTGTCGAGCCGGTCGGCGATGACATCCCTGAAACCGTTGAAAACCGAAAGGACACAGATAATGGCGGCCGTGGCAACCGCCACACCGCACACCGCCACAGCCGAGATCGCACTCACCGCGCTATGGCTTCCCCGCGAGCGCATATAGCGCCACGCAATCCTGATCGGAATCACTCAGCTTTTTTCTTATCGCTCTCCAGCAGCCTGTCGATATTCTCGATATAGTCGAGGGAGTCGTCGAGATAGAACTGGAGTTCGGGGCATTTACGCAGGATCTGGCGAACGGCCTGGGCCAGTTCGTAACGCACGGTCTTGCTCTGTCGGTTGATATTCTCCAGCACCTCCGCACTCTTGTCGCTCGGGAAGATGCTGAGGTAAGCGCGGGCGAGACTCAGGTCGGGAGTCACCCTCACTTCAGTCACCGACACAATCACACCACCCAGACGGGCTGTCTCCTTACGGAATATTTCACTAAGCTCCTTCTGGAGCAGACGGGCTATCTTTGCTTGACGTTTACTTTCCATGGTTATAATTCTTTTTATTACTCTAACACTCACTCTCCCCTAACGGTTGAGTAGGCGTTAGGTGGTAGGTGTTAGGCGTTAGGTTTTAGGTGGTAGGTTTTAGGCGTTAGGTGGTAGGTTTTAGGCGTTAGGCGACCTAAAATCTAAAGCCTAAAACCTAACGCCTCCTAATCAGTGTCAGTCCGTCGCGAAGCGGGAGGATGACGGCTTCGACGCGCGGGTCGGCGGCCACCATGTCGTTGAAGCGGCGTATGGCGTCGGTCTGGGCATCATGGCGGTCGACTTCCACCACGTGGCCATCCCACAGTGTATTGTCGGCGATGATGAAGGAACCGGGTTTCGCCAGACGCATTGCCTCCTCATAATATTGCGGATACTCGCGTTTGTCGGCATCCATGAAGATAAGGTCGAACAACGCGTCGGGGAGCGTCTTCATCGTCTCGAGGGCCGCCCCGATACGGAGCTCCACACGGCGCCCCGCCTCGCCTGCCGAGTCGAGGGCCTCACGGATGAAATCCTCCAGTTCGTCGTCAGCCTCCAAGGTAAGCAGCGAGGCATCACCCTCCAGACCCTCCGCCATGCAGAGGGCAGAATAGCCGGAGAACGTGCCCAATTCCAAGACACGATGCGGGCGAATCATATGTGTGAGCATCTTCAGCAGTCGACCCTGAAGATGACCCGAACACATTCGGCCGTTGATCAGCCGGAGGTTGGTGAGGCGTTCGAGACGCGCCAGATGAGGCGGTTCCGGTTCGATATGCGCCTCAATGTAATCTTCTATTTCGTCGGTAAACATA
>CAZPQD010000120.1:0-6450 GCA_964588625.1 uncultured Sangeribacter sp.
CGCCTGTCTCCTTGTAGGCTTCTTCGTGTGAACAGTTGTTGTAGATATAGTAGGTCGATTCCTTACCCTGCTTGTCGATGCCACGGATACGGCAGCCGATCGAAGTCTCGCCCGTGTAGTTCTCGCCGAGGGTACCCGGGTCGGGAAGCACAGCCTTGAGGAACTGGATTGGAATGATCTCACGGCCCTCATACATCACCGGGTCGATGCGTGCCATTCCTATATCCTGGATCACACGGAGATGTGTGAGGTATTCCTGGCCGAAGGTCATCCAGAAACGGGCGCGGCGGATAGTCGGGAAATTCTGCACGAGGGATTCCAGCTCCTCATGATAGAGCAGATAGCTCTCGCGCTCGCCGATGTTGGGATAGCTCAGCGGACGGTGGATCTCCAGATTGCCCGTCTCCACCCATTTGCCATCCTGCCAGTAGCGGCCCTTCTGGGTTATCTCGCGGATATTGATTTCAGGGTTGAAGTTTGTGGCGAACGCCTTGCCGTGGTTGCCGGCGTTGCAGTCAACGATATCGAGATAGCGCATCTCCGAGAAATGGTGCTTGGCGGCATAAGCGGTGAAGACAGCCGAGACACCCGGGTCGAAACCGCAACCGAGGATGGCTGTCAGTCCGGCCTTCTCGAAGCGCTCACGGAATGCCCACTGCCAGGAATATTCGAAGTGGGCCTCATCCTTGGGTTCGTAGTTGGCGGTGTCGAGATAATTGACTCCGCACTGCAGGCAGGCCTCCATGATGGTGAGGTCCTGATAAGGGAGTGCCACATTTATGCAGATGTCAGGGCGATGGCGGCGGAAGAGCTCGCAAAGTTCCTCCACAGAGTCAGCGTCCACTCTGTCGGTGGTGATGTTCTGACTGCCGATACGCTCGGCCAGACGGTCGCATTTTTCCTTGGTGCGCGAAGCGATGACAATCTCGCCGAACACCTCAGGATGGCGTGCGCACTTGGCCGCCACCACTGTGCCGACGCCTCCGGCGCCGATGATCAAAACTTTTCCCATATCTAAGTCAGTTTCGCGTGTTTTTTCGTTGGTTTGGCGTGTAAATACGTTGGGTTAACGTGTTTACACATCCTATTTCAGCTGTCGAAAAAATTGATTAAAAGCGGCCACCCCCATAGCGGAAGCGGCCGCACATGATTTATGAAACAATTCTTCGTCTGCAAATTTAAACCTTTTTGATGGGTCAAGGGCCATTTATACATTTTTTAACATTTGCCTCCGGCTGTCAATGCTCCCGGGAAGCATATTTTCCGGATATCACTTGCATGATTGGAGAAGAAAATGTAACTTTGGCGTTAGGTTGCCCGGTAATCTCCTCCATACGTTAAGAATCTCCAAGGCACCACTGCAAAAAACTACAGAAACGATGGAAGTCACGATCCGACCCCTTGAGCTCGCAGACGCGGGCGTATCCTACAAATGGCGCAACGACCCTGAAGTGTTCAAATTCACGGGCAACACCTATCATGCGCCAATCACTCTTGAGATGGAGAGGGCCTGGATAGAGCGGGTGATCGGGAATCCGGCTGATTACCGATGTGCCATCCTTGTCGATGGGGAATATGTCGGGAACATCTACCTCACCAACATAAGGGGTGGTGAAGCCGACTATCACATATTCATAGGCAACCGGGCGTACTGGGGCAAAGGGATCGCGAAGCGCGCTTCAGAGCTGATACTGCATGAAGGATTCAGCAAACTCGGCCTTAAGAAAATCAACCTTCGGGTACGGCCGCAGAATGAGGCGGCCTGCGGCCTGTATGCCCGGCTTGGCTTCCGCGAATCGCACCGCGACGCCGAGTTCATCACCATGACCCTCACCAACTCCTCCCCCACCCTGTGATAAGATTATTCGGGGAAGAAGGGGTTCTTAACCTTGCACTGGAAAGAGGGGGGCGGGAAGACTATTCCTGGAAGAAGGGGGAGAATTGGGGGCGGGTGCGGTGGCGGGGTTCGGCGCCGGGGGTGAGAAGGAGACGACATTGGCGGTAGAGCCAGGATTCTTCCGGCTCGATGAGGGGGCTGCCGCAGTCGAAGGTGGGTGGTTCGGGGGAAAGCTCCACTATCTCTTTCAGGGAATGGCAACCGCTCAGGAGCAACTCTCCGAGCATATGGCTGTTGGCCGGCAATGTGACGCGTTCGAGGGCGAGGCAGTCGGAGAAGGCGTATGACTCCAGTTCCGTCACAGAGTCGGGCACGGTGATTTCGCGCAGGGATTCGCAGCGTGTGAAGGCATTGCTGCCGATATGCCTTACCCCGGCGGGTATCGCCACCGCGCTGAGGGAGACACAGTAGGCGAAGGCGTGGGAGCCTATATCTTCAAGCCCGACCGGAAGCTCCACCCTCTCCAGCGAAGTATCCCATTCACACATGAAGCGCGGAATGGCCTTCACTCCGGAGGGTATCTCAAGGGAGGTCAGCGATGTGCACTCTCGGAAGCATCCCTCGCCGAGCGACGTCACGGAAGCGGGCAGTTCGATCTGCGTGAGGCCGGTGCATCCGAGGAAGGCGTAGGCACCGACCGTTTGGAGGCGATCGCCTTTGAATGAGATTTTCTTCAGCGAAGTCATGTCGGCGAATGCGTAGTCCGGCAGATTTCTGATTGCGGCCGGGACGGTCAGGATGGTGTCGCCCGGAGTCCAGCCGCAGACCCGCTCAGCAAAATCCGGGCGGAGTGAGGCGGAGCCGGAGAAGGCTACCAGCAGGGCTATCAGGAGCGATGAAAGAGGGGGGAAGAGTGACAAAACTGAGGATTTATTTGCGGGGATCTGCTTAGCCGGGGAGTTTGTTGCCGTTGAATTCCGGGGGGAGGATGCGACGGGGGTCGACGCTGTCTACGTGAGTGATTATTATCTGGCTTGAGCCTCGCCAGGGGAGGGTGCCGAAATAGCGTTTGTATTCCACGCGGACCGGTTGACGGCGCAGCTGTGCGCGTTTCAGTTCGGTGGCGATATGTGCATCCGCGGCCGTGAAGATGAAATCGCGGTGGTAAAGGCGCGTAGTGTCCATCAACTCCTTATAAGGAAGGAGCACACCCTCGAAAGTCTTGAAGACCATTCCCCGTTTTTCGATACCCTCCACATATCCGTATTGTGTGGCTCCCTCAATGTAAGGGGAGAAATAGCGGATATAGAGGGCTACGATTCCCGCGATGATCACGCCCGTCACAGCCAGCCATAGATAGAAACGCGTGCGGCGGCGCGGCTTGAGATGGTCCCAGCGGTCGTCGCCCTCGTAATATCGCGGGTCGTCGGGCTTATACTTCGGGGCCTTCGGCTTTTTGGGTTTCTCAGCCTGAGGATCCGGGGAGTTGAAATAATCCGGCTCACCATCGTCGGATTTGTCATCGTTGATGGGGAGGTCGTTGTTTTCGTCGTCATCGAGGGAGCCGTCGTCGTAGAGTTTGCGGGGACTCCAGTCGTTATAATCTTTCACTGGGAATTGTAGTATTTGTATGGAAAAAACCTAAAGCCTAAAACCTAATGCCTAAAACCTAAAACCTAAAACCTAAAGCCTACTTCCCCCCTTGCTGAGGGAGATGTAAGCCATGGTGTATATGCCGAGGATTATGAGCATCACGGTCTGGCCCGACCATTGGAGCATTGAGAAGGCTGTGCCCTGGGCGTCGCTGATGCCGTAGATGGCGAGGCCGAACATGACGGCGATGTTCCAGGGACCGAGACCGCCGTTGGAAGGCACCGCCATGCCAATGGAACTGAGTACGAAAGCCACGAGACAGGGGGTAAGACCGCCGGCAAGTCCGGGGGTATGGCATAGTTCGCGGGTGAAGTCGAAGGCATAGAAGGCCACATAGAGCTGGAAGTAGTAGCAACCCCAGATGCAGAGTGTGAAGAAGAGGAAGCTCCAGCGTCCTTTCATGCGGGTCACGACGGCGAACCCTTGCCAGAGCTCACGTATCCATCCGAAGAGTTTCTTCACCGGTCCTGACGAACGGAAGAACCAGAGCAGGCCACCGATCACGATGAGAGCCCCGACGGCAGCCACCCAGAACCAGGGATTGGAGAGTAGGTCGGTGATTCCGCGACCGACAGGATACTTATCGAGGAACGCCATCAGGGCATCGTGGGCCACGAAGAAAGTGAGCACCGTCAGCGAGAGCACGGTGAGCGTGTCGGCGAGACGGTCGGCCACCATGGAGCCAAGCACCGTGGTGAACGGAGCCCTTTCGCGGCGTGCGATATATGTGCAGCGCCACACTTCACCGAGGCGCGGGAAGACGAGGTTGAGGGCATAGCAACCGAAGATACTGCAGCATAGGGCCATGAAAGGGGCGTCGATACCCAGTCCGCGGAGCTGGAGTCGCCAGCGGGCGGCTCGGAATACGTGCGAGAAAATGCTTATGCCCATGGCCAGCAGAATCCACCAATAGTCGACGCCATGGCTGACGATCTCCATCATGGTGGAGAAATTGACCTTCCGGAACATATACCAGACGAGCAGCACCGTCAGGGCGAGCGGCACAAGATAACGCACGGCGAGGCCGAGGGCCTTGCGGGCGGCCGACTGCGGGGGGTGCTGCTCCGTGGAGGAGGCAGTGGAGGAGGCAGAGGGGGAGGAATCCACAGGAGCCGGGGCCTGCGGCTTATTGTCAAAATCCTTTTGCATACTGCAAAATTAGCACACCGGCGCAAAATATCAAACATCCGGCGCGAAAAAAGCTTCATTCGGGGGAGTAATAAGGGTCGTGAGACGAAAAAACACCTGAATGTTTTGGCTTTTCCGTAATTTATAATAATTTTGCAGATTGAATGGCCAGCCACTCACAAAACCGAGTCAGGCGGCCATACTCCACAATGATAAACTTAAATCTAACAATAAAAACTTCTAATTAAATCAGAACTGCTATGTGGTTATCAAGCTCATCTGTAGGACGTAAGTTCGTGATGGCCCTCACAGGCGCCTTCCTCGTCCTATTCGTCACATTTCACTGTTTGATGAATTCCATAGCCATCGTCTGGCCGGCAGCTTACAACGTGATCTGTGAGTTCCTCGGCGCCAACTGGTATGCCCTCCTGGCATCGGCGGTATTGGCTGTGTTCATCCTCATCCACATCATTTACGCGGTAATGCTGACAGTGCAGAACCGTCAGGCCCGCGGCAACGACCGTTACGCCATTTCGAAGCGTCCCGCCGGAGTGGAATGGTCGTCGCAGAACATGTTCGTGCTGGGCGTAGTGATCCTCGCCTTCCTTGTAGTGCACCTTATCCAGTTCTGGGCAAAGATGCAGTGGGTTGAGATCGTAGGTTCGCACGGCGACCTGCCCCCCGTGGCCGGTACGCTCTTCCTGCAGGAGGCCTTCTCCCTGGTATGGACTCCGATCGTCTACATCATCGGCTTCATCGCCCTCTGGTTCCACATGAACCATGGTTTCTGGTCGATGTTCCAGTCAGTGGGTTGGGACAGCACCGTGTGGATCCCGCGTCTTAAGAAGATCGCCTGCGTATGGAGCAGCATCGTTGTGCTTCTCTTCATCGCCCAGGCCATCGTCTTCACAGTAAAGGCACACGAAGACTACTACAAGACCAACGAAGTGCTCCGCACCCAGTATGTAGCCATGATCGCCGACCAGATCGAGAACGACTTCGGCAGCGACGGCGTACAGATGGCAGAATCCATGAAGATGATGCCCTACGAGCAGGTCAACATGGGTCTTCGTCAGATGGAAGCCCAGATGAGTCAGCAGCTCCAGTTTGTCAAGACTCCCGAAGGAAAGCAGATGCTCGAGCAGCAGCCCGGCGCAGCAGAACAGATGGAGCAGCTCACAGTGCGCCAGAAGGCCGTGGAGCGTGCGGTGAAGGTATTCGACTACCTCTCCACCAAAGAAGAGAAAGAACAGGCAGCCAACCCTATGTCTATGTATCCTAACAGATAATACATTTCAGTGATATGGAACTGACAAAAGAACAGAATTACAAAGTAATGAATCCGGCGGATTCCAAAATCCCCGAGGGTCCTGTCGCTGAGAAATGGACCAACTATAAGGCTCATCAGAAGCTCGTCAACCCCGCCAACAAGCGTAAGCTCGACATCATCGTAGTCGGCACAGGCCTTGCCGGTGCGTCGGCTGCCTCCACCCTTGCCGAGATGGGCTTCAACGTGCTCAACTTCTGCATCCAGGATTCCCCCCGCCGCGCTCACTCGATCGCAGCCCAGGGCGGTATCAACGCAGCAAAGAACTATCAGAACGACGGCGACTCCGTTTACCGTCTCTTCTACGACACAGTGAAGGGTGGCGACTACCGTGCCCGCGAGGCCAACGTATACCGCTTAGCGGAGGTGGCCAATAATATCATCGACCAGTGTGTAGCCCAGGGTGTGCCTTTCGCACGCGAATACGGCGGTCTCTTAGCCAACCGTTCCTTCGGCGGCGCTCAGGTGAGCCGTACTTTCTACGCCAAGGGTCAGACAGGCCAGC
>CAZPQD010000121.1:0-6418 GCA_964588625.1 uncultured Sangeribacter sp.
CTGGAGGCAACGTTCCAGATCAGCCATGTCGGCGTTGGCATAGCGGAAGCGCTTAGCCTTGCAGAGACGCACGCCGTCGATGATGGAGGCATGGTTGAGGGAGTCGGAGATGATGGCGTCCTGGTCGGTGAAGAGGGGTTCGAACAGACCGCCGTTGGCATCGAAGCAGGCAGCGTAAAGGATAGTGTCCTCAGTCTTGAAATAGTCGCTGATGGCTTTCTCGAGTTCCTTGTGGAGATCCTGGGTGCCGCAGATGAAGCGTACAGACGACATACCGTAGCCACGGCGGTCCATGGCTTTCTTGGCAGCCTCGATCAGACGGCTGTTGTCGGCCAGACCGAGATAGTTGTTGGCGCAGAAATTGAGTACTTCGCCTTCTGTGTTCTCAACAGCGATGTCAGCTTTCTGGGGAGTGGTGATCACTCGCTCGGTCTTGTAGAGGCCGGCGTCCTTGATGTCCTGGAGCTCTTTCGAGAGATGCTCTTTAAACTTCGAATACATATATTTTATCAGTATTAGATGTTGGTATTTAAATAGTATCAGATGTCGGTTTTCCCCCATGAGAAAGGGGGAGGTCGAAAAATTTTAGTCAAAGTTAATGAATCTTTGTGGAAAACTCACTAAATTTGCACAAAAAAATTACGAGAACGTAAAATCGAACTCCATAAAGCATCATGAAGAACGTATTGATCATCGGAGCTACAGGCCAGATTGGCTCTGAGCTCACCATGAAGCTGCGCCGCGAATATCCCGGCGGCAACGTAGTGGCCGGATATATCCCCGGCGCCGAACCCAAAGGCGAACTTCTCGAAAGCGGTCCGGCTCATCTTGTCGATATCACTAATCCTGCCCAGATTGCCGAGGCTGTGGATAAGTATGATATCGACACTATCTACAATCTTGCCGCCCTGCTCAGCGCTGTGGCTGAATCCAAGCCCCAGCTCGCCTGGAAGATCGGCGTCGGCGGTCTTTACAACACTCTCGAAGTGGCCCGCGAGAAGAAATGTGCTGTGTTCACACCCAGCTCCATCGGCTCTTTCGGTCCCTCCACTCCCCATGTCAAGACACCGCAGGACACCATCCAGCGCCCTGAGACCATCTACGGCGTCACTAAAGTGACAGGCGAGATGCTCTCCGATTATTATGCCCGCCGCTTTGGCGTCGACACACGCTCGGTTCGCTTCCCCGGTCTCATCTCCTATGTGGCTCCTCCGGGCGGCGGCACTACCGACTATGCCGTCGACATCTACTACTCCGCCGTCAAGGGTGAGGAATTCAAGTGCCCCCTCAAGCCCGGCACTTTCATGGACATGATGTATATGCCCGATGCCCTGCGCGCCGCCATCGAGATCATGGAGGCTGACCCCGCACGTCTCGTTCACCGCAACTCCTTCAATATTGCGTCCATGAGCTTCGACCCCGAGATCATCTTCAACAAGATCAAGGAGTACTGCCCCGACTTCAAGATGACCTACGAACTCGATCCGCTCCGCCAGGCCATCGCCGACTCATGGCCCGATTCCCTCGACGACGCTTGCGCCCGTCAGGAATGGGACTGGAAGCCGGAGTACGACCTCGATGCCATGACCCGCGATATGCTCAAGAACCTCCGCGTAAAGCTCGGAGTCGAGCAGAAAGCCGAAATGGCCAAATAAGCCTAAGTCAGAATTAGCCAATAAGAAGAGCTGAAGCGGCTAAAAAGCAAGGGAAAAGCAGCTAAGAAAGCAAGGGAAAAGCAGCTAAGAAAGCAAAGGAAAAGCGGCTAAGAAAGCAAAGGAAAAGCGGCTAAAAAAGCAAAGGAAAAGCGGCTAAGAAAGCAAGGATTAATTAGCAAATAATAGTTCAGAAAAAGCTTTTCAGAGGCCCTTCAATAGCCCTGGTTCTGTGGCTTCGCTTCAGCGAAGCAAAAAAGCCCTCGGAATTTTCATAAAAACCGAAAACTATTTTTTAGTTTTCGGTTTTTTGTGTAATTTTGCGGCCATGAATCGAACTGACCTTCCCCAGGAAGAATATCAAATGCTTCTGGAATCCATCGGAGAGATAATTCTGGAGCGAGGACTCAAGGCCATGACTATGGATCTCGTGGCCAACCGTCTTGGCATGTCCAAACGTACGCTTTATGAGATATTCGACAATAAATCTCATATGACCGATACTGTGCTCGAGTATATGCACTGCAAGCACGTTGAGGCTATGCGCGAAGCTTTTGAAACCTCTCCCAATATCCTTGAGGCATGGATCAAGGTGATGCAGATACACCGCGATATGATACAGAATGTCAGTGTCAATTTCTTCCGAGATATGGATACATATTATAAGGAAGTGCGCGGGCGTTACCGCTCGCGTGAGGACAACCGCAACCGCGAGATGGTGAAGATGTGTCATCTCGGTGTGGAGCAGGGTTTATTCCGTTCCGACGTGAATTATGAGATCATCACCCGTATCTTTGAGATTCAGCTTGAAAGTCTCAAACGAATGGAGGAACTCTTCCCTGCTGACATCACTGCCACTGAAGTCTACGACACAATCAGCTTCAGCTTCCTCCGAAGCATCGTCACTCCCAAGGGGATGGAGCTTCTTGAAAAGCTAATCTGACTCTTGCTCTTCACGATCTTGCATTCTGTTGAGGGTAAAGGCCCTGAGTTTTTCCCCAAGAAAGATTATATACCACTTAACATAATGAAACTACCAGTAACAATTGCGGCCGCAATCCTGGCATCCATGCCGGTATTCGCCGATTCTATCCCGCAGCCTCCTCTTTCGGCCTCTTCCCCTGTGGAGAGGCCGTCAGGAGTCAACACTCCGCAGCTCATACTCTCCCTTGAGGAGTGCAGGCAGCTTGCCCTCAATGACAATCCAACGGTAAGGGTGGCCGATATGGAGGTGACGCGTGCCGACTATTCGCGTAAGGAAGTGCTCGCCTCGCTGTTCCCCACCATAGATTTTTCCGGAGCTTACCAACGCACCATCAAGCTCCAGACAATGCGTATGGACTTCGGAGGCCAGAGCCAGACTATAAAAGTGGGTTCGGACAATATGTGGAATTTCGGATTCTCCGCCCAGCTCCCAATCGTCGCCCCCTCGCTCTGGAAGAGTATCTCGATTGCCGACACTCAGATTCTTGCAAGCCTCGAGCAGTCACGAAGCTCTAAACTTGATCTCGTCAACCAGGTCTCCAAGGCTTATTACGCCCTCATGCTCGCAGTGGCGTCCCGCGATGTCATTCGTGAGAACTATGAGCTTGCTGTCTTCAACGCCGACCTTTATGAGAAACAGTTCGCGGCCGGAACAGCCTCTGAGTATGACGTGCTTCGCTCCTCGGTGCAGGTGAAGAATGTGGAGCCGGAACTCCTTCAGGCCGACATTGCAATAAGGCAGTGTCAGCTGCAGCTGAATGTGCTTCTCGGCATCATGAGCACAACAGAGATTATGCCCTCGGTGAGCCTGAAGGATATGCAGGCGGATATGTACGGATGGCCTGCCGGCGCCGACCGCTCTCTGGCCGACAATAGCCAGTTGCGTGCACTCGACATCCAGACGGCGATAGCCGATAAGAACGTGTCACTGAAAAAATTCGCATGGATTCCAACTCTCGGGGCCTCCTTTAATTTCAGCTGGACTGCCCTCAGCAACGGAAACGCTCTACGCAATCAGGATTTCTCCCCTTACAGCACTGTGGGCCTTGCCCTCTCAGTGCCTATCTTCTCGGGAGGTTCGAAATATAATGCCCTCAAGCAGGCGCAGGTGCAGCGCAAGGAACTCGACCTCCAGCGCGATAATCTCCTCAACTCTCTGGCAAGCCAGGTGGATCTTGCCATCGACAACATCAATAAGCAGGCAGCCCAGATTGCTACCTCGGCCGAGGGTGTGCGCCAGGCTGAGAAGGCACATGCCATAATGCAGCGCAGCTTTGAGATCGGCGCTGCTTCATATCTCGATCTCCGCGATGCAGAAGTGGCGGAGACTGCTTCGCGCCTTGCCTACTATCAGTCGATCTACAACTACCTCGTCTCTAACGCCGACCTCGACCTTCTGCTCGGCCGTGGCCTCTGAAACCACTGATTCAAGATAATCTACTATATAAATTTTGACATTTCCGGGAAATATCAATGAAAATGCTTGAAAATAAGATAACAATGAAAAATATATTTTTGCTGGCAGCCGTGATGCTGCTCGCCGCCTCCTGCTCGGGAGGCAAGGAGGATGCCAAGGAGCAGACCTCCGATGAGAAACCGCTCGTGAAGATTGAAAAAGTGGAGGTGCGCGATGTGGCCCGGGAGGGTGAGTACACAGCCAGCGCCGAGCCGGAGTACATCAACAATATCTCCTCCTCTTCCCCTAACCGTATACGCCAGATTCTCGTCGATGAGGGAATGCGGGTCAGCAAAGGTCAGAAACTCGTCGTGATGGATGATGTCAACACTTCCACCTATGAGTTGCAGGTGGAGAACGCACGTGCCAATCTCGCCAACGTGAAGCTGAATTATGACCGCGCCGTGGAACTCTTTAAGATAGGAGGCGGCACGCGCCAGAGTGTCGACCAGATGGAGCTTCAGCTGACAAATGCACGCAACGCACTCGCCTCTGCCGAACGCACTCTGCGCAATGTGCGTGAGAACACTGTGCTCACATCCCCCATTTCCGGTGTTGTCACTGCCCGCAATTATGATCCGGGCGATATGACGGGGGCTCTCCCCATCCTTACTGTGGCGAGGGTGCAGCCGGTGAAAATCGTAATCAACGTCAGCGAGAGCGACCTTCCCTTTATCCGCAAGGGGATGCCGGCTTCTGTCAGCTTCGACACCTACGGCGATGAATCATTCTCCGGTTCGGTTTCGCTAATCAGCCCCACTGTCGATCCGCAGACGCGCACTTTCGGACTTGAGATCACCCTTCCCAATGCCGATGGCCGCATACTCCCCGGTATGTTCGGACGCGTTCGCCTCGACCTCGGTCATGCCGACCGCGTCGTGGTGCCCGACAAGGCTGTCGTAAAGCAGCCCGGCAGCGGCAATCATTATGTCTATGTATATAAGGATGGAAAGGTGAGCTATAATCTCGTGACTCTCGGCCGCCGACTCGGAAATGCCTACGAGCTCATCGACGGTGTGGAGCCGGGTTCCGAAGTAGTGGTCACCGGACAGTCACGTCTGGCCGACGGCATGGCGGTGCAGCTCACGAAATAACTCCCCGGCCGACTCTCCATACTAAATTTTCATCTAAAGAAAAAACTGCAAGTCAATCATTAATAATACTGCAAGATGAGTCTTTACAGTTCAGCCGTGAAACGCCCGGTGATGACCACTCTTTGCTTCGTGGCGGTCATCATCCTCGGCCTTTTCTCCCTGGCGAAACTCCCCATCGACCTCTATCCGGATATCGACACCAATACTCTGATGGTCATCACGATGTATCCGGGAGCAAGTGCGGAGGATATAGAACAGAACGTCACAAAGCCCCTTGAGAACGCCCTCAACTCCGTGGAGCATCTTAAGCATATCACGTCGCAGAGCCGCGAGAACACTTCTGTGATCACACTCGAATTTGAATATGGCTATGACATTGATGTGCTGACCAACGATGTGCGCGATAAACTCGATATGGTGAAGTCGTCGCTTCCCGACGATTCGGAGAATCCCATCATCTTCAAGTTCTCCACCGATATGATTCCTATCTGCCTCCTCTCTGTGGAGGCAAAGGACAGCCGCGCGGGTCTTTACAAGATTCTCGAGGATGGTGTGGCCAACCCTCTCGCCCGTGTCGATGGAGTGGGTACTGTCTCCATCTCGGGTGCGCCGAAGCGCGAGGTGCATGTCTACGTCGACCCTCACCGCCTTGAGGCCTACAATCTCTCGGTGGAGACTATTTCCGCTGTCATCGGAGCCGAAAACCGCAATGTCCCGGGTGGCACATTCGACGTCGGAAGCAACACGTATGCCTTGCGTGTGAAGGGTGAGTTCGACGAAAGTTCGGAGATGGAGAATATCCCCGTAGGAAGCTATGGGGGCAAGATAATCTATCTCCGCGATGTGGCCCGTGTCGACGACTCGCTCGAGGAGCGTACGCAGCAGACTTACATCGGAGGCAACGAAGGTGCCATGATCATTATCCAGAAACAGAGTGGCGCCAACTCCGTGGAGATCTCCAACAAGGTGATGAAGATGCTTCCGCGCCTTCAGAAAAATCTCCCTTCCGACGTGAAGATTGGAGTCATTGTCGACACTTCCGACAATATCCGAAATACCATTGCTTCGCTTGAGGAGACTGTGCTCTATGCCCTTCTCTTCGTAATGATAGTGGTGTTCCTCTTCTTGGGACGCTGGAGAGCGACGATGATCATCGTCATCACCATCCCTGTCTCGCTCATAGCTTCGTTCATATATCTCTATGCCACTGGCAATACGCTCAATATCGTTTC
>CAZPQD010000122.1:0-6309 GCA_964588625.1 uncultured Sangeribacter sp.
GGCATCTACGGCCGCACCCTCCCCGGCACCACCCCCGCAGCACAGGAAGGAGGTGAGATATGACCCGCACAGAATATCTCGAAGCTATCGACAAGGTGATCCAAGGCGTGGGCGTTCCCTCCGACTTCCCGGCCACGGCCCCGGTGGTGGCCATGTTTCTCACCGACTTCATGCCGGGTGACCCTGACGGGCCTTCGGGCGACAACATGACCTCCTACGAGATAGCCCAAGCCCTCGAAGACACCTGTCAGCTCTCCACGACCGACGTGGCCCTCGTGATGGTCCACCTCGGGTATCGTCTCGTGGCCAATGACTACAGAGGCCACGAGTGGCGCATGAGGGCCGTGGATCCCACAGAGGCGACGTCATAACAAATCCATAGACACATTCGCTTTACATTTCAGGCAGGTCCCGCCGTGATGGCGCGGCCTGTCTTTTTATACTTCTGCAGGGGGAGATACTTTTGCTTAAAAAAGTTTTATGTCCATTACGACGATACCGACCCTCAATCCGCACATGTTCTCGAGCGAGTTTCAGACACTCGTACTCGCCGGGATCACACGGCAGATCACGTTTGCCCTCTACGGTCCGGGATCGGAGCAGCCCATACTGTCTGCCCTGTATTTTCCTGACAGGAATGGCTCGGTGACGATATATGACCTTGACGTGCTGCTCGAGACTCTGACCACGGAGATCACGGCCTCCATCCGCATGAGCGTCGATGGCGTCACGATCGGCCCGGAGACCATCACGATATTCAGGTGTGCGACCTCGATGGACGAGGGGGCCGAGACGTTCATCGACGACTTCTTCCTTACCACTTCGATGCGCGAGCGCAACACCGCCATGGGCAGGCTTGAGACGGTCACGGCCTATTGCCGGCAAGAGGAAAGTGTGGCCGCCCACTGCACATATCTCCTCTCCGACGGCTCGCTTGTGGCCCGGGCATCGAGCTTGGGTCATGTAGCCGGGTGTGCCATGATCGATGTGAGCCCCGCCCGTTTTGCCTCTCCGGGCGAGCAGCTGGTCTGCTACGAGGTGGTCTGCGGCAAGCGTAAGGCAAGATACTTGGTCCTTGACTACGCTCCGGAGCCTGATCCGTCGATACTGTTCCGCAATTGTTTCCACGCATGGGAGATGATCCATCTCACGGGCCGTAAAGAGACATCAGGATCCTATACCCGCTCGAGTGCGCTCATCGAGGGGCGCATGCGCAATTATCATATCGACGAGGTTCTTTCTTACAAAGCCATGACAGGCCCCCTGCGGCCGGGCGAACTCACGGTGGCTCTCGATCTCGCCCGCACCAAGGAGGCCTATCTTGTGAACGCGGACGGCTCGGATCCGACCGAGATCACCATCACCGATTGTGAGAGCAAGTACACCAACGAGGACAACGATCTGCCCGAGCTGACCATCACCTTCCGGCTGGCCGAGCGGAGGAATGCCCGTGTGGCGGTGGTGCGTCCGGCTCATGTATTCGACAAACATTTTGACACTACATATGAATAGACCGGCTAAATGTATTCACTGGAAGGACGCCATCGCCCTGCTCGAAAGCGGCCAGCCCTGCGACATCAAGGTGTGGAAGCTCTCGACCGGCGACATCATCCACTATAAGCGCGCTGTGTGCATCGGCGGCCACTGGCGCGGGGGCACACATCTGATCAAGATTACCTCGAGCGATCTGCCGCGGCGATTGAGAGATATTACCATGTTTGAAATCAACGGTTATGAAATCATCAGATAATACACCCCCTGCAGTGCCGGACTGGGTGCCCGGCGAAGTGTTCACCATCAAGTCCCCGATGAACGCGGCCATGTCTGAGGTGCAAGACTCAGCCACGATCTTTGACGAAGACGGACTCCCCTTGGAAGGCAAGCCGGTCCCCGGCTATCCCGATATGCGCTACATGCCTTTCGGTTATGACGACGAGCTGCCGTTTCGTCTCATGCGCACCATCGGCGGCGACGAGGTGCTGTCGCAAAACCTTTTCTTCAACATCCTCACGGCCTATGGCAGCGGCCTCGGATATGTAGACCGTGCCACCGGACAGCAATCTGAAGATCCCGGCATAGAGAGCTTCATGCTTCACAACTCATTGAAGGAATTTTATCTCGAGCAGTGCACCGACATGAAGCACTACTTCTTTGCGGTGGCTGTGATCATCCTGAGTGCCGACGGCTCGAGGGTCGTTCAGGTGCGACACAAGGATGCCTGTTACTGCCGCTTCGAGAAAGCCGACAGGAAGGGGCGCATCAATCATGTGTTCTTTGCCAACTGGCGCAAGGGGAGTGCCTTGCGTAAGAAAGATGTCGAGATGATCATGCTCCTTGACGAGAAAGATCCGCTCGGACATCTCGAGGTGCTCATGGGGAAGGCTCCGGGTGTCGACGGCCTGACACACATCCGCACCACAGCCCGCAAGTTTGCCGTGGTGATGCGTTTCCCCACTCCGGGGCAGCGTTACTACCCGTCGCCTTACTACACGGCCATCTTCCGCGGAGACTGGTATGACCTCAAGAGGCTCATCGGTAAGGCCAAGAAGGCAAAGGTCAGAAACCACGCCTCACTGCGCTATCAGGTGGAGGTCCACAAGGACTATTGGCACAACATCCTCATGGAGGAGAATATCACCGACCCGCTCAAACAGGCCGAGCGTATCAAGCAAGAGAAGCAGAACATAAGGGACTTCATCACCTCGGCAGAGAACGCCGGCAAGGTGTGGATCTCCGGCTACTATATCGACAACTATGGCAAGGAGCAGCGCATGGTGCGCGTGCATCTCATTGATACCACCAAGGAGGGTGGCGACTGGAGTGAGGATATCCAAGAGACCTCCAACATGATATGCTATGGCCTGAACATCCACCCAAACCTCGTCGGGGCCACGCCGGGCAAGAGTCAGAGCAACAACTCAGGCTCGGACAAGCGCGAGCTTTTCACTCTCAAGCAGAGTCTTGAGACAGCCTTCCATGACATGCTCACCAAGGTGCATGATGTCATCATCCATTTCAACGGCTGGAACGACAGGGTCAAGCCTTACGTCCCGATTATTCTCCTTACCACCCTTGACAAAAACACTGATGCCGTCCGGAAGAACTCAGACGGCACGGCATCGGATCCGAACAAATAACCCCCCGATTTTCAATTATGCCCCCGTCTATCCGATATTCCGATATCATCTACGTTTGCCCCTCCGGCGCCACCCCCGACATGGACCTTGTGCCTCAGTTGTCACAGTTTTTCAACGATGCCTGCTCAGCGCTGGTGCCGCTTGTCGGTCCGGATCTCCTCGGCCGTGTGGCCGACTCTATCAGCCTGCAGGAGCCGGCCGACACTCCCGATCAGCGTCTGTGGCAATGGTGTCTTTGCTACATCATCGCCAAGGGATTCCATGACGCCATCCCTCACCTTGATCTGGTGCTTACACCCACAGGCTTCGGAGTCGTCAGCAATCAGAATGTCGCTCCGGCGTCATCTGATAGGGTGGAGCGTCTGCGCTTGCAGCTCTCGCGCAAGGCCGGCCACTACTTTGTGGAGATCCTCTCCCTGCTGCGCTCGTTTCCGGAGTGGCACGACTTCAAGTCGTCCTATCGCATATCATCCTTCTTCTGGGATTACCGCTATCTGCGGCTGCTGGGAGTTGTCGATCCATGCCTTGAGGACCTCGCGCCCCACCTTGCCGACATCTCGTCCGGCGAGACGATGTGTCGTCAGCTCCTCGGGCGCGAGTTCTGGGCAGAGCTCATCTCGGCCGAGGCTCACGATACCCTCACAGACGCTCAGCAGGCTACTGTCCGCCTTATCCGTAATTTCGTGGCTGTTGTCATTGACGGCGATGAACGTCGCATTGACCACCATAGGAGCATACTCCTTGACTATCTCCACTCCAATCTCTGGCTATATCCGACCTATGCGGAGTCATCCGCTTACAAGGCAAATACATTCCGGCCGTATGAAAACAAAAAGGACGATTCGTGCTTCTTTTTCGGCTGATGATCATGTGCTCGACGTGAGGCTTCCCACCTCATGGAGTGAGCTCACGCAGCCTGAACTTCACGCGGTTTACAATATCCTTGCCTATTCCTCCGGACAGCCGATGAGTGTCATCGCCATGAAGGTGTTCATTGCCCTGACGGGGACTAAGATCCTGTCCTCCGACGGTGATGTCTTCTCATGCTCCATGCCGTCGATGTCCGGGGGGAAGCGCCGGCGCATCATCTTCCGTGTCACTCCGGAGCAGATGGCCGAGATGCTGGAGCCGCTGTCGTTCCTGTCGGATCCGGGTCACGTGCCGGTGCGAATCGAGTCGTGGAGAGGAGCCAAGGCTATAGATGCCCAGTTCCACGGCCTCTCCTTCGGGGAGTATCTTCAGGTCGAAAACCTTTACCAAGGTTATATTTCGTCTCAAGACAACCGGGCTCCGCTGGGGATGCTGGCGAGCATACTGTATCCGGGCGTGGAGAATGTCATCCCCGATGGCGCTATGGCCTTCGGGATCATTCAATGGCTTGTCCAGCTCAAGGCGCTTTTCGCTGACAACTGGCCTCATTTCTTCCGTCCGGCCACAGGGACTGTCTCGGCCCCATCTATGCTCGAGGTGATGAACAATGAGATCCGAGCCCTCACCGGGGGTGATGTCACCAAGGAGGAGGTCGTGTTTGCAGCCGACTGCTGGCGTGCTCTCACGGAATTGGATTTTAAGGCTAAGGACGCCGAAGAAAGAGAACGACAACTTGCTAAGATAAAATCGTGATGGACCCCAAGAATGATTTTGATTCCGAGAAGTATTTCTCGTCGCTGTGTCAGACCAACCGCCTCGCCCGTGAGAATGGCTTCCGGTTCTGCACCTGCTCCGGCATGAATTCTCTGCAGGGGCCGCTCGATGCGTTTCGGACTGACCGGGCCTTCTTCTGCCTCGATGACACTAACGACGGTGCCCTCTTTCAGGGAAAAGGGGGCGGGTGGTATAAAAAACGCACGTTCACCGTGTTTCTTCTCCACCGCTATACGTTCCGCGATGAACAGGATCGTGCTGCGCAGCTCGCCATCTGCCGCCGGTTGTTCCGTCAGATAATGTCGCGTATGCTCGTCGACGCATACGATCTGCAGAACGAGCTCGTCTATCTTCATACTGAAAATGTGATGTCACGAGAACTGGGCCAGTATTTCATGAACGGCTGTACCGGGCTATACTTCATGATTGATGTGAGCGAGCCGGTCGACCTCAGATTTGATGACAAGGAATGGCTGAGCTGAACGATATTGACAAATATGTCGACGAGTGGACCCGTGTCCAGCTGGCTATATGGAGAGAGAAGATAGAGCGCATGGGCGTGGTGCGATCTGGTGCTCTCCACCAGTCGTTCCGTGAGTCTGTGACGCACGCCTCGGCGGGTATCACCATCTCGATGAAGTTTTGGGAATATGGAATTTATCAGGCCCTTGGTGTTGGCAATGGCTACACCAAGGGCAATGGAGGCGACCTCCCTTTCCTCGGGAAGGAGTATCGTGAGAAGCACCGGCTGGACGTCCCGCGCAAGGTTGGCCCGGCATGGGGCGGCTACAAGACTTCA
Organism: uncultured Sangeribacter sp.; assembly: GCA_964588625.1. GTDB lineage: Bacteria > Bacteroidota > Bacteroidia > Bacteroidales > Muribaculaceae > Lepagella. The sequence continues at coordinate 5,581 of CAZPQD010000122.1, forward strand.
GGGCAACCCCGAAAGCCCCGTGACTGGTATTCGAAGAAGCTCTACATGTCGACGATGGCTATGGTCGAAGATCTCGCAAGAATCCTTGGGGAGGAGGCGGTCCATGTTGTCTGCGACAACCTGACCGACATCCGTTCGGCCCTTAAATGAGTCTCGCTGTGTCTTTTTATAATCGACGGGATCCATGGACCTTTGCCAACGTAATCACATACTGCTGAAAAATGGCTAACCTCAGTTCACTATTGCCTCAGGCATCCGTTATCAGGGATGCTACCCGCGAGGGGGAGAATACAGCCCTGCGTGTCGGCTCGATGTTTGTGGATCTCATACAGACTCTCGAGTCTATGCTCCCTCCTGAGATACTTGACGCTACGGGGCTTTCTACCTCAGTCGGAGATAGCTCCGTTACCATCTCGTTTCGCTCTGTCGCAGCCGATGGTACCAAAACTCAACGGCAAGTCGTCATCCCGGCGGCCTCACAGACGAAGGCCGGCCTGTTGACTCCGGTCAAGCTCAAGGAGCTGGATAATGCTTTTTCCGATCTGTCTGCCTCCATAGCGTCTGCATACTCGTCTGCAGTGTCCCTCGCCAACGCCGCTCAAGAAGATGCTGATGCTGCCCTCGAGAATGCCGATACGGCCCTCTCCCGGATCTCGGCCATCGAGAAGTCCGCAGGTCAGCCCGGGGGGTTGGCTACGCTTGATGGGGGCGGGAGGGTGCCGGCGGAGC
>CAZPQD010000123.1:0-6309 GCA_964588625.1 uncultured Sangeribacter sp.
CGGGAAGACATGGCACGCCATGTCCGTACGGAGGGCGGGGCAAAGGCCGATGGAAGAAAAAAGGGAGGGAAAGCCGAAGCTGTCCCTCCATTCTTTGGCCGGGAGAAACATTTCTCGCGGCCAGGCTGACTTGCGTCAGCAAACAGTGACATACAAAAAACTAAGGTATTTATTGATTGATGATCAAATTTTGAATTGTGGATGAGCCGAGAGAGTAAAGTCACTTAATCTTTAACTAATCGAATTGAGTATCTTTCTTGAGAATTCATATTAGAGAATATGGATATAGATTCACTACTGAAAGATAAACACCCTTCACATATACCATCCAAAAATCTTTGTTTAATCAAATATTTTCCCCTTGTATTAACATGTCTCAGATACCAATTATAATATCCAAAATATTCATAATAACCTGCTGCAGGGATAAATATGCTCTTTCCATTTGGTCCTATGACCAAATATCCATGTCTATTGATGTTATCAGTCCATATCCACTCACACTCATTAACTAACTCTCTCATTTCTTCATCATTTGGGATTCTCCAATTATCTCCCCACGATGTACCAATTGCGCTATAACTAATATATTTTCCAGCCTCCTCTGGGGTATCTGCCCCCTCATTACACTTTGCCCACTTAATTCCGCTTGGTAACCCTAAATCAACAAAGCCACGTATGTTTTCATCAATAATTCCAGGAGTGGGATCAGCGTATACTGAATTATACATTATTGACACAAAATTCTTTACACTATTTTTAACATTATCAAATGAAGTTGATAGTGAATTAGAACAGTCTACCACAAGCATAATAACTGCAGAACTATTCAGAACATTCACTTCATATTCGTCATTTTTATCAAATTCAGAATTAAACTGCCAGCTATTATTTAATTCATCATAAATCCACTCATCAGTATTTGAGGAAGAAATAAACAAATTTGGATCAGTTTTTACATTCTCAAAGATAAAATTAAAGAATATTCCTTCTCTTTCGCCTTTCAAAAGGTCTCCGGAAGTGGATGAAACACCATAATATACTATATTCTCAAGACAGTCATTGTTAATATTTAGCACTCCTTCAATATAGTAATTAGATGATTTTGGAGGTCTATTATCAAATGTGAATCGAATTCGAGTACCATTTGCTAACCCTGGAATTTTAATTTTAAGAGTCTGAAGATAGGACCTTTTTGTTAGATTATCAGCTATTTCTTTAAACCGAGAACTTACCTGATACATACTCGAAGCTTCATATACATTTTCAGGTGAAGAAGAGAGCTTTGATAAGTTATTACGGAACATTTCAATATCTCTAACATCTGTTCCACGGATACCAATAGAATAGGCTTCAATCGGTAAACCTGCAACCTTCTCATCAGTGATTCGATGATTCATCGCGTCAAGATACTCTGTTTCATCTTCATAGTCCGAATTAAGCATAAAAGAGCCTCTGTCCAATCCATCAGTAAACGTAATGATTGCAACTTTATTCAGGTCGGATGGATAGGTACTGGATTGCAGCGCATCAAGAGCCTTGTCAAAAGAATAGTAAAGTATAGTACCATCCTTCATTTGCAAGTCTTCAATGAACCTATTAAATTCACTGTAGTTTCTCTTGGTGAGCCGCTGCACAGGGAGCTCGGTGAGGGTCTGGTTGAAACCGTCGATGCCGAGATAGATGCCACTCGGAAGGTCGGTATCTGAATATTCGGCAGAGACGGTTGAGGAATAACCACTCTCCACACCACCTATAACAGCCTTCACACGGTAGAAATTCGAACCGGAAAGCGGGGCATTGTCAGTATAGCTGTTTTCTGTCAGACCTTCGGCAATAAGGTCGAAAGAGAGCTTGTCGGCCGAACGGTAGACATTATATGTGGCGCCCTCCACAGCCTCCCATGTGATGGAGATACCTTTATTTTCCACTTCGGAGTCAATCTTTGAGGGAGTCTCCACACGGTCATTGACCTCAATATAGTCAATGTCAGACTCCGAGAACTCCCGGACGAGCTCACCACCCCGGAACACCTGCACCACCTTCTCCTGCTCAGCGAAAGCGAAGAGCATCAGCAGCGAGGCCAATCCTGCGGTTAATATTCTTTTTTTATGTTTTAATTTCATTGGTTGTCGAATTTATTCTGTAATAATTTTGGACAGGTTTGAATGAATCAAATAAATCAAATGAATCAAACGCGCTTCGCTTTTATTCTGAGACAGGGCGCACGGACTGCCCACAGTTACGGCGGCTGCTGTAAATGCCCACTCCCGAACTACTGAAGTTGAGCTCATAGGCGCGGAACGTACTGCTCTCGTCAGGAGTAGAGCTCCAGTAGTAGCCGCCCGAACCCACGTTGTTGAAGGATGACCCGAGGGCGTAGCCCGCAGCGGGCAGAAAGATGGAGTTGCCGTTTGGACCGGTTACCTTATAGCCGCTTTGGCCATCAACCATTGTCCAGGCCCATTGGCAGTTGTCTCTAAGTTCTCTCAATTCAGAATATGTCGGCATTCGCCAGTTTCCTCCCCACCGGGCAGAGGCAGCATCATATTCCGGATTACCGGAGAAATCGCTGATATTTTTATAAAGTGTCTTGCAGTTGCTATCAGAATAGTCGGATTTTGGATTTATCTCACCCCACGCCAAATAATCCCCATAATCTGATGGAGAATCTGCGCCTACGTTACATGTTGCCCACTTTAATCCGCTGGGAAGTCCCAAATCTACATAGTCGTGACCATTGTAATCTATTCTAATGTATGGCTCATTAAAATATGCTTCATAAAATATTTTAACAAATTCTTCTGCTTGAGATTTTGCCGTATTGAAGTCACCTGCAAGTGAACTGGAACAGTCGAAGACAAACATGACAGCTGCAGAAGTGTGCGAAATCACTAATTCTGAATTGTCTTCCTGGTCAAACTCGGAATTTTTCTGCCACGCCGAACTTGAAGCTCCATACGTCCACTCATTGATGTTTTCTTTCTCAATAAGCTGTTCGCTCTTAATATCGGACACAGTGAAGTTGACAAATATACCATCCTGTGTTCCCTTGAGAGTTTCTCCGGCAGGACAGGTGCATCCAACATATTTAACCTCTTCCAAAGAACGCTCTTTCAAGTTAAATTTACCCTCCACATAGAACTTTGAGTTAGCAGCTGAATTGACCTTATCAAAAGTTATTCTAATCAATGTACCGTTTGCTTCTCCGGGAATCTTAAGTTTTACTGTCTGCAAATAACTCTGCTGAGTCATCTTATCAGCAATTTCCTTTAATTTGTTCTTGACCTCCCCCATGTTGGTCACTTCAGCAGCGTTTTTGTCGTTGGAGGCAAGCTTTTTAAGAGTATTCAGATACTTATCATAGTTTACAATATCCTTACCTCTTAAGCCTATCGAATAAGCATCAATAGCCAACCCTGAGACAGTCTCATCCGTAATGCGTCTGTGCATTGCGTCGAGATAGGCCTGGTCGGATTCGTAGTTGCGGTTCATCATCATCGAGCCCTGGTCGAGGCCGTCGGTGAAGGTGACGATAGCCACTGATGTCACGTCCGAGGGTAGCGTTGTGGCCTGCAGAGCGTCGAGTCCCTCCTCGAAGGAGTGATAGAGGAGCGTGCCGTCGCTCATGCTGAGTCCGTTGATGAAGTCAAGGAACCCACCCATTGACTCGGGACTGAGCCTATGGACAGGATACTGATAGAGCTTGCTGTTGAACCCGGTGATACCGAAATAGATGCCGGTCTCCACGTTTTCATCCACAAGGGCAGCGCAGACAGCCTTGGTGAAATCACTCTCCACACCGTTTGAGATGGCCTTAACCTTGTAGTAGGTGGCACAGGAGAGAGGTGCATTGTCGGTGTAGCTGTTTGTCTCCAATCCTTTGGCAAGCAGGGAATAGTTGGCATTATCGGCAGAGCGGTAGATGCTGTAGGTGGCTCCGTCAACCTTATCCCATGTCACAACAATTTTCTTGCCATCCACAGCGGCATTGATACCGGTGGGAGCAGAAACTTGGTCGTTTACCTCTATATAATCGAGCGAAGATACAGGATATTCCTCTATCACCTCGCCACCACGGAAAAACTGCACCACCTTCTCCTTGTCGGCAAAAGCAACCAAGACAAGCAATGAGAAAAGAGCGGCAGCAGCCGACCGCCTTGTAATTTTCAAATTCATAAATGTCAGGATTATGGATTTCAGTTAATCAGGAATTTGATACTCAGTGTGACAGTCCCGTCGGTAGCCACCGCCACATACGTTCCGGCAGCAAGAGACTCAACGGAAAGAGACTCGCCTCCGGCAATCTCGGCAGTCATCACCAAAGTACCCTTTATATCGAACACACCGGTCTTGAAGCGTGAATCCTGCGCCGCCTCAATCTTCAGGGAGCGGGTATCGGCAAGATAGCGCATCGAGGCATTTTCCGATGTCGGGTTGAGGACGATTCCGGTCTCGATGTCGGGAACGGCACTTTTGATTTCGATGTGATGGTAGAGGGAGTAAAGGAGTTCCTGTGCGTCTTTGCCGTCGGCGGAGCTGACGGTCATGGATTCGGGACCGAAGGTGATGCGGTTGAGCTTGGAGAGGTCGATGTGTCGTTCGCTCTGCGCCTGTCCGGAGAGGACGAGGCATGGCACCTCGGTATCGGCGAAGGCAGCAGACGAAGCACATAGACATACGCTCAGCGCGCAACTGGCCCTGACGTACTTTCGATGTTTCATAAGCAGTAGGTTCTTGAAAATCGCGGCCTCGGTCCTTCCCTCGTCGGCATAAGTAAATTATGGAATACAGAAAAAGCGTGGAAGTCTGTATCTGTTGCCGTCCTTCGAATCGAGGCTTCTCGCATTGCCCTATCTATGTCGGACGGCAACGCAGAAGCCCACGCAAATATATGCAATGTAAGCATGGGAGGGCATCTCTCACGAGATTCCATACCAATGCATCTAAATTACATACCACGGGCATCTACCGTTGCACAATCCCTTGACATAGATATGAAATTTTGCGAGAATTTCGATTCGTCAAGAAATCAGCGCGGATAAACGCTTCAAATTTATGGACAGGGCGCGCTCTGCGCCTCTGTGCTTCCCGCCCCCTTTGCCCACGACCGGGGCTTCATGAGGCGGTCTGCGGTGCAAAGTTAATGGATTTGTAGCATTCTGGCAAATTGATTTGAAATTCTTTAGGGTAATTTAAGGTATTTTTTGCGTTTTGGATGAGCGGATGTGGTACGATGGGCTACCGTAGGGACATCGCGTGCGATGTCCGGGGATATAAGGCAAAAGTGGGCGGGCTGACATGGCACGCTATGTCCGTACTGGAGGGGGCGTACGCATTTCGGGGGAGGGATTGGGGTGGATAGGCAGACATGGCACGCCATGTCCGTACGCAATTCCGGGGAGAGGGGAAAGGGGAAAGCCCGGGGCGGCGACCTCGGGCTTTCGGGATTGGGGGAAGATTTTGTTTCTGCGGGATTACTCTTCGACGGGGATGTAGTCGGAGAGTTTGTCGGGACGGAAGTTCTCGATGAAGTCGGCGTGCTTGGCTACTTCGGCCTGACCGTAGTTGACGTAGACGTTGAGCGAACGACGGAAGGAGGCGTCGCGCTGGGTGTCATCGAGAAGGAGATAACCCATGATGATGTGGCCGGCCATTTCTACGAGGCGGCGTGCCATGAAGTCACGGTATTCGGGGTTCTCCACTCCCTCCACAGCCTGCACTGCATTGGCATACTGCTGGGTCATGAAGACGAGTGTGTTCTTTACGGCCTCATCCTCTGCCACTACCTGATTTTCCTGCTGCTGGTGAATCCAGTCGAGATAGGTGCCGGTGGTGACGTGGCGGATTGCAGCCACTACCTGCAGCTGTGTGGTGCCCTCATATATGGAGGTGATGCGGGCATCACGATAGAGGCGTTCGCAGGTGTAGTCCTTCATGAAGCCGGAACCACCGTGGATCTGGATACAGTCGTAGGTGTTCTGGTTGCAGAATTCGGAAGTCATACCCTTCGCAAGAGGAGTGAAGGCATCGGCAAGACGGGAATATTTCTTGGCCTCCTTCTTCTCGTCGAGAGAGAGGGAACGTTCTTTGGCGATGTCGTCGTAGACCTTATACATATCCACGAAGCGGGAGCAGGCGTAAAGAAGGGCGCGGGAAGCATCGAGCTTGGCCTTCATCACGGAAAGGATCTCGGCTACGGCCGGGAAAGTGATGATGGCTTTGCCAAACTGTTTGCGGTCCTTGGCGTAAGCGAGAGCCTCGCGATAGGCAGCCTCGCTGATGCCGACGCTCTGGGCGGCGATGCCG
>CAZPQD010000124.1:0-2504 GCA_964588625.1 uncultured Sangeribacter sp.
GCGGTCGAGCACTGCGATGCGTTTTGCGGAAGCAGGCACAGCAGCCAGGAAATGGCGTGCCGAGAAGGGACGGTAGAGGTGAACGCTCACCAGACCCACTTTTTCACCCTTGGCGCGGAGATAGTCAACAGTCTCACGGATTGCCTCAGTCACTGAACCCATGGCGATGATGACGCGCTCTGCCTCGGGGTCGCCGTAATAGTCGAAGAGATTGTAGGTGCGACCTGTGATCTTGGAGATCTCCTTCATGTACTCCTCAACGATGGCGGGAACAGCCTCATAGTATTTGTTGGAGGCCTCACGGTGCTGGAAGAATACATCGGGATTCTCAGCCATGCCGCGTGCTACGGGAGCATCGGGATTGAGGGCACGGTTGCGGAACTCGGCGAGGGCCTCACGGTCGAGCAGCGGAGCGAGATCCTCGTTGGAGAGAGCCTCGATCTTCTGAATCTCGTGAGATGTGCGGAAACCGTCGAAGAAGTTTACGAAAGGCACACGGCTCTTGATGGCCGAAAGATGGGCAACACCGGCGAGGTCCATCACTTCCTGTACGGAGCCTTCGCAAAGCATAGCGAAACCGGTCTGGCGGGCTGACATCACATCCTGATGGTCGCCGAAGATGGAAAGTGCATGGGAGGCAAGCGTACGAGCCGACACATGGAACACGCAGGGAAGCAGCTCGCCGGCGATCTTATACATATTTGGGATCATCAGCAGAAGACCCTGGGAAGCAGTATAAGTGGTGGTAAGCGCACCGGCCTGAAGCGAACCGTGGACTGCGCCGGCGGCGCCGCCCTCGCTCTGCATCTCCTGTACGAGAACTGTCTCGCCAAAGATATTCTTTCTGCCGGCTGCCGACCAGTCGTCGACATATTCGGCCATTGTGGACGATGGGGTGATGGGGTATATCGCGGCTACCTCAGTGAACATATAGCTCACATGGGCTGCTGCCTGGTTGCCGTCGCATGTCAGGAATTGCTTTTGTTTACTCATGACAATGTTTATAAGTGTGTGTTATAAGTTATTTCTTGGTTGGAGTTATTTCTTTACTGAGAATTTCCGCTTTGTCCCTTTTATCTTCCGGGCACTCCCCTCTTCCGCAACATAGACAGCCTTATCTCTTGCCACAGCCACGAGGGCATAATGATCAAAGAGGTCGATTCTTCCAATTTGGGAGGCTTCGAGTCCGAGGTCCTTGGTGAGGAATCCGAGAATGTCCCCTTTTGAGAGCTTCTCTTTCTTTCCTGCGGAAATATAGATTGTGGAGAAGGGTGCACGCAATGTGAGACGTGAAGCGGGTTCTACGGAGAGTGTGTCGTCAGAATCAATGAAGGGTTTCACCTCCTCATCCGGACCCACAAGGAGATAGATGTCGCCGTCGGCATCGACTCGGGCAGTTCGCCCGTTGCGATGTGTGAAGGCTTCGGGAGTGAGCGGCTGATGATAATGTATCACGTTGCGTATGTGCTCTATGTCAAGTCCGCGGGCAGCCAGATCCGTGGCCACAAGCACCGGCGCCGAACCGTTGTTGAAGCGGGCAAGGGCCATCTCCCTGTCATGCTGGTCGAGGGCTCCATGATAGAGCGCGCAGTCCACACCGCGTTTTCTCAGGAACTCGGCGGTGCGCTCGGCGGCCTCACGATGATTCAGAAAGACTATCGTACGCTCGGGATGTTCCGGAGCGCAGATGTCGCGCAGCAGACCAAGCAGTGACTCGAGTTTGTCGCGGTCGTCGGAATCAACGCGGTGGATACGCATGCGCGAACGGGGTGAAGAAGTCTCAGCATCCTGCTGCTCCGGCAGGAAATCAAGTGTAAGAGGATCGGTGATTGAAAGGAAGTCAGGGAGGGACGCGGCAGGTGTGGCCGAAGTAAGAATTACGCGGCTCACATTCTTGAGACGCTTCACTATCTTTTCCATCTCTTCATCAAATCCCAATTCGAGGCATTTGTCAAACTCATCGAGAATGAGTATGCGGACGGGAAGAAGGTCGATGTTGCGGCGTACGGCATGGTCGAGAAGCCTGCCGGGAGTGGCCACAACTATATCGGGCGAAACGCTTAGCGAATTGACTTCATCTTCAACTTTGTGACCTCCATACAGGGGTGTGACCTTAAAACCGCGAGCCACCTCACGGATGATTCCGGCTATCTGCACAACCAACTCGCGCGATGGAGCGATGACCACTGCCTGAACGCGTCCGGTGGAGGGTTTCAGATACTTAAGAAGAGGAAGGGTGAAGGCGAGAGTCTTTCCCGATCCCGTTGGGGAAAGCAGGATAATGTCTCTCCCTTCGGAAGAGACGTCGAGCATCTTGCGCTGCATCGGGTTAAGGTTCTCGATGCCGAGGCGCTCTTTTACGAGCGGTAGAAATTCCTTTTCTCTCATCGGCTTATCTCATTTTTTCATTGTGTGCCGTAAAAATACGACACACCTAACTAATTAACCGCAAAATGCCTCCAAATGTTTAAGCCCGTCGGGATTATTGGGCAACGGAGCCTTAA
>CAZPQD010000124.1:2604-6294 GCA_964588625.1 uncultured Sangeribacter sp.
TTAAGCCCGTCGGGATTATTGGGCAACGGAGCCTTAATGTCGTAGAGAATAACTTGATGTCGTGGAGAATAAATGACTGGCAGGTAATTGAGTGGCAGGAAAGCTGGACAGGGAGTCAGGATATCAGCGACCAGTCAACGGATTTATCAAAACGAAGGTGCATCTGTTCTGAAAGGATAGCAAGCGAAATGGAGGAAAGCTTCATTCCGACAGCTCCATTCCCCTCTTCCCTTGCAGCATCCCTTTCAATTATCATTGAAGGATTACCATCGAGCACGCCCTCGGCGGCTTCCCGGGCGCGGGAGAGTATCTGTCCGTCGCGGGCGAGGGAAGCAACCCTCAGATTGAAGGCAAGACCGCTCTGCTGCGTGCCTTCCATGTCGCCGGGTCCACGAATCTGCATGTCGGCTTCCGAAATCAGGAAACCGTCGGTGGTCTCTGTCATGATGCCGAGTCGCTTCTTCGTGTCTCTTCCTATGCTATGTTTGCTCATGAGTACGCAGTAACTCATATCGGCGCCGCGTCCTACCCTTCCGCGGAGCTGATGAAGCTGGCTGAGGCCGAAGCGTTCGGCGTTTTCAATCACCATCACCGAAGCGTTGGGAACATTGACTCCTACCTCTATTACAGTGGTGGCCACCAATATACGCGCCTTCCCGCTGACGAAGAGTTCCATCTGATGATCCTTCTCGGCCGGTTTCATCTGGCCGTGAACGAAACATACAGGAAAATCGGGGAATGTCTCGTGCACTCTTTCGTAGCCCTGCTCAAGGGATTTGAGATCGAGCTTCTCGTTCTCACGCACCAAGGGATAGACAATGTAGACCTGACGACCCTCCCGCAACTGGGAGTATATGAGACGGTTGACTTCCATTCGGTTGTCGTCAAACCGGAGAAGCGTCTGCACTGGTTTTCGGCCGGGGGGCAGTTCATCGATGACGGAAACGTCAAGGTCGCCATAAACTGTCATCGCCAATGTTCGCGGGATGGGGGTGGCGGTCATTACAAGCACGTGGGGCACTCTCTCATTCTTGCTCCACATCCTCGCTCTCTGGGCCACTCCGAATCGATGCTGCTCATCGATTACAGCCAGCGCAAGCTTCCCGAATACAACTTTATCCTCGAGAAGAGCATGTGTGCCAACGGCAATCTGAATCTCACCGGAAGCCAGACCCTCCATTGCCAGTCGACGCGCTTTGGAGCGAGTGCTTCCTGTGAGCAATGCCACACGCAATCCCAATGGCTCAGCCCAGGCTGAGATGGTCTCGTAGTGCTGAGTTGCAAGAATTTCTGTAGGGGCCATTATGGCGGCCTGACAACCGTTGTCGACAGCAATGAGCATAGTCATGAAAGCCACCATCGTCTTGCCACATCCCACGTCGCCTTGCAACAGACGATTCATCTGCCGTCCGGAGCGCATGTCGTCGCGTATCTCATGGAGCACCCGTTTCTGGGCTCCTGTGAGCTGAAACGGAATGTGGTTGAAGAAGTAATTGTTGAAGTAAGCGCCGATGCGGGGGAAGACGTATCCCGACAGCGAACGTGAGCGCCGACGTGCATATCGGAGGATATGGAGCTCTATATAGAACAGTTCCTCAAATTTCATCCGCTCCGTAGCGAGCTGGAGATGCTTGGCGGAGGAAGGAGTGTGCATCCCTACGAGTGCTTCCTGCAACGGCATCAGGTGGTAACGAGCCACAATCTCCTCGGGAAGGGTCTCCCTCATCTGCGTAAACTGAGGATGCGAAAGGACTCTGGTGGCAGCCTCTCGCAGGAGACGGGATGTCACACCACGCTTACGCAGGGTCTCGGTAAGGGAATAGACTCCCTGCAGACCCTGTGGCGGACGGTTGGGATCAAATTCCTCAACTTCCGGATGCACCATGGAGGCTGATCCCCGGTAAATCTTGGGGGCTCCGAAGATTACATATTCCTTGCCGGTGTGATATATGCGGGCTATCGTATCTATCTTTGTAAACCACGTGACGGTCATCATGCGCTGCCCGTCGGTGAATGTGCCGTTAAGCCTTTTCTTTCTCCCCTCCCCTTCCACGGTGAAAGCCACAAACCGTCCCTTCACCTGAAGCGCAGGCATATTCTCGCCCAACTCTGCGATGGCATAGAACCGGGAACGGTCAATATGGCGGTAAGGGAAATACATAGCCATATCGCGGAAAGTTGAAATGCCGAGCTCCTTTTCAAGCAGGTCAGCCCGGGTTCCACCTATTCCCTTCAGGAATTTAATCGGAGTGTCCAGAAAATTACTTGCCATGTGGATGGGAAAAATTGGAATTTGAGGACTCTGAGGACCCTGAGGAACGAATTCTCAGAGAACTCTGAGTAATCTGAGATCTCTGAGTACTCTGAGGGTGCTTCTACCCTAAACCCTAACGCCTAAAACCTAAACCCTCAACCCTCACTAACGACTCCGCAATTGCAAAATCCTGAGGATTTGTCACCTTCATATTGGTGCCGTCGCCGGGATAAGCTCCAATCGGATAGCCGGCGTCCTGGAGTATGGAGGCATCGTCGGTGAAATGGGGTTTCATCGGGCGCGCATAGGCATTGCGCAGCCATCCGAGGGGTGCTATCTGGGGGGTCTGTACAGCCACGAATTGCGATCGGTCGACACTTTCACTCTCCATCCCATTTGCTGAAAGCTGGCGCAGGGAATCAGTGACAGGTATAACCGGCACCGCAACTTTCCCATTCTCTGCCTCGCGGAATCCTCTGCGGATAAGTTCGGGAGTGACAAGCGGACGGGCTGCATCGTGGACGGCGACAAGGACTTCGTCATCCTCCGGCAGGGCTGCCAACCCGCATTTCACGGATTCGACGCGCGAGTCTCCGCCCACTACTGCCATGTGGCTTACGCCCGTGGATTGCGTCAGTGCCTTCATCTCGTCTTCCATCTTGGCGAGGTAGTCGGGATGCGTCACCACGATGATGCCGTCGACACCCGCTTCGCGGAAGGCATCGACCGACCACTGGAACAGTGGTTTGCCGCAGAGGAGGCGGAATTGTTTAGGAACATCGCCTCCGGCGCGCGTTCCCGTGCCGGAGGCGAGTATTAGGGCATATCGCTTCATGCGCGATTACATGTTCATGCCGCCGTCTACCTGGATCACCTGACCGGATACGTAGCTTGACATATCGGATGCAAGGAAGAGAGCCACATTGGCGATATCTTCCACCTGACCGCCGCGACGTAGGGGAATCTTCTTAACCCACTCCTGACGCACATCGTCGGGAAGGGCAGCTGTCATGGCTGTCTCGATGAAACCGGGGGCGATGGCGTTGGCACGGATACCGCGCGAACCAACCTCCTGGGCGATACTCTTGGCGAGGGCGATGAGGCCGGCCTTGGAAGATGCATAGTTGGCCTGGCCGGCATTGCCATGCACACCTACTACGGAAGCCATGTTGATGATCGAACCGTGACGCTGACGCATCATGATGGGAAGCACAGCCTTGATGAAATTGAAGGCCGACTTGAGGTTGACGTTGATTACGGCATCCCACTGCTGCTCAGTCATACGCATCATCAGACCATCCTTGGTGATTCCGGCATTGTTGACGAGGATATCGATATGGCCGAAGTCCTTCATCACTTCATCCACCACTTCGTGAGTCTGGGCGAAGTCGGCCGCATTGGAGGCGTAACCTTTGCACTTCACGCCGAGAGCCGCG
>CAZPQD010000125.1:0-6115 GCA_964588625.1 uncultured Sangeribacter sp.
TGAGCTGAATCTCGTAGATGGTGTTCAGGCCGCCGATATTGCGGTTGAGGTCTTCCATCTTGTCGACATATCCTGTGGAGCTTGCGGTGATGTTCTCAGAGTTTTCAGTGATTGCCTTGTAGCTCTGGAGCAGCACGGAGCTTACCTCGTTGAGGGCGCGTGTGGTGTCCTTGAGCTGGGTCATCTGCTCGGCGATGCCGGAAAGCTGGGAGAGGTAATCCTGAGTGGCGGTGGTCAGTTCGGCCATCTGGGCGAGCTGTTCTGAAGCGTCGGCCATCTTGCGGATGCTCTCGCGCAGCGATTCGGTGTCCTCCTGCGTGAGACCATCTGTAAGGCCGCCTGCTGTGCCGATGATTCCCGGCACTCCGCCGCCTCCGGCCACTATCACTCCGCCTCCGGTGTAACCTTCGCCTGCGGCTCCTTCCGGTATTTCTCCGCCTCCAGCCACTGCGCCGCCGGGATAACCGCCTCCTGCGATTATCACTCCGCCGCCACCGCCGCCGGCATATCCGCCGCCTCCGGTGTAACCTTCACCTACGGCTCCTTCAGAACCATCGGCAGGCATGGCGCCTCCCGCGAAGCCTCCGACGAAACCGCCTCCGCCTCCACCTCCGTGGAAGTCGGGACGATCCTCCGGATTCTTGCTCTCAAGCACCGGGAAGACATCCTCCCAGTGGTATTCCTTTGCCGGACGGTCGAATGCCGTCAGAAGGAACATCGCGATCTCCGTGCCCATACCGATACAGAGCAGTGTGTTGCCGCCGGGGAGGTGCAGGATCTTGAAGAGCGCACCCCAGATCACGATGGCAGCGCCGATCGAATAGGCGAAGTTGAAGAAGCGCTGGCCCTTCTCGCCATGCAGAAAGCGCTCTATGCCGTTTTTGTATTTTCTTATCTTTACCATAATGTGGTGTCAGGTTGTGTCGTGTCAGTGAAAAAGGGGTGTTATTTCTTTTTGCTCTTCGTGCCTTTGGCGAAGCCTATCTGCGAGCGGACATTGCGGAATCCGATGTAGCTGCGCTGCTCATTCTGGTATTCCCACTGGCGCAGGTCGCTTCTCAGATTGTGGGCCACATCCTTCCAGGAACCGCCGCGCACTATCTTGCGCTTCATCTTGTAAGGATCCTCGAGGGCAGCATCGTAGCGGTATTCAGGGTTGAGGTCGCTCGTAAGCTTGTTGAGGCTCTCGGTGTAGGCCGTCGAAGTCCATTCCGAGACGTTGCCCGCCATGTCGTAGAGGCCGAAGTCGTTGGGCTTGAATGTCCCCACTGCCGAAGTGATCACATGGCCGTCGCGCACGAAGTCGCCATCCATCGGCTTGAAATTGGCGTAGAAGCATCCGCGCTCATCCATCGGGAGAGTCTCATCCCAAGGATAGGAACTCTCGGAGTTGCCGGCGCGTGCGGCATATTCCCATTCAGCCTCGGTCGGGAGACGGTAAGGCTCGATGAAGATACCCTCACGTCCCAGCGAGCGGCGCAGATAATCGGTGCGCCAGTTGGAGAAGGCGTTGGCCTGCTCCCAGCTGACACCCACCACGGGATAGTCGTTATAGCCGGCGTGCGAGAAATACATTCGCGTGTAAGGCTCATTGTAGGCATTGTCGAAGTCATTGATCCAGCAGGTAGTGTCGGGATAGACATTGACAATATAAGTGTTCAGGAAGTCATAGTCGCCGGTGAGCGGACGGGTGACGGTCTCGCGGATGATCTGTCCCTCCTCGTTGAGGTAGGCAGTATCCTTGGAGATTACCGGAAGCTCGGTGGAGACCGGAAGGTCGGTGTTATATTCGCGGCGCGTCGGGTCAAGACGGTTCTTGCGCTGCGCGGCTGCCGTATGGTTGAACACCTCATAACGGTAGTTGAGCTGCGTGGGGTCAAGTTCGCGGCGCCCGGTGATGGGGTTCGTGCGGTAAACACTCTCGATGGCCCTCTGCTCATCCTCATTGGCATTGCGCCAGGGGATGGGTTTGTTCCAGTTGAGATAGGGTGTGATGGGGTTGCCTTCCTTATCTTCCTCAATCTTGAAGGCCTCGTTGCCACCATAGGAGGGGTCGGCGAGGCGTTCGCGGATGATGGAGTCGCGCACCCAGAAAACGAACTGCTTGTATTTGGAGTTCGTAACCTCGGTCTCGTCCATCCAGAAGGCATCGACCGAGACACCACGGGGCGACTTCTTCACGCCCCAGACAGTATCGTCAGTGGCCGGACCCATGGCGTATGCGCCACGGTCGATGAGTACCATGCCGAAAGGCGCGGGCTCGGCGAAGGAGCTTCCTCCCACGCCCGTCACCTCTCCGCCGGCGCCCCCTCCCCGGGAGGCCATGCAGGAGGCCATGAGGCCTGCACATCCGAGTGCAAGTCCCCAGCCTGCGGCCCGCCGTGCGGCCGCCTTGAGGTCAGTGATTATGTCGCGTGTCGTTTTCATTCTTGTCATTGTCGATCGTCTCTTACATTAACCGGATGGAGCGGTGTTTGTTCTTGTTTTTTCCTGCAAAGTCAAGCTTCAGCTGATAGCCCACCAAAAGCTCATGGCTTCCTGAGGAGGCTTTCGCTATCGCCGAGAGGGGATAGTCGTAAGCATAGCCGATAAAGAAATTCTTGACTGTCACTCCGGCCATGACGCTCACGGCGTCTTTCCACCGGTAGGCGCCCCCGAAGGTGAGGAATTTGTTGTAGGTGGCCCGAAGCGTTGCCTCGGCCGTGAACATACTGAAATCCGTCTTCACCAAGAAGGAGGGCTGCAATTCAAATAACGTGTTGCGCAGCGGAATATTGCTATCGCCGATAAAATATAACATGCGCGGCAACTCTGTCTGATATTCCTGCGAATCGGCTCCCTGCGACCCTTCTGTCTGCAGATACACTTTGGGCGACATCACATGCATGGCGCCCACTCCGAAGCTGAAGTAGCGGTGGGAGTAGCGTATGCCGGCGGAGAGGTCGAAGGCTGTGCCGGTCATGTCCTGCGTCGGTATGGCCGGATCGGAAGGGTTGTGGTAATCGTCGTTGTCGGGGATGAATACTTCCGTGCCCTTGAACTTGCTGCTGTAGTAGCCGGGCTGAATCCCTATCGAGAGATCCCCCTTGAATACCTTCAGACGGAAGCTGATCTGGGCGGAGATGAGCAGATTGGAGAAGAGTCCGAGGCTCTCCTGGCTCACACTCACTCCGGCTCCGAATTTCTTACCCATGAGGCGGAAGGGGGAGTCGGCGGTACCGAAGAAGCTCTTGGGGGCGTTGTGGATGCCGAGCCATTGCAGTTTCGAGCCGCCGCGGATGCGCACATAATCGGTGTCGCCGCTCGCCGCCGGGTTATAGAGCGTCGGCATAGCCCAGTATTGGGTGAGCTGCGGCTCCCCCTGGGCCGAGGCCCCCGGCGTCATCAGCCACGCGGCAAGCAGGATCAGAAGCCCCGCGAGTATCGTCGTGTGTCTCATAGTTGCGGCTTATTCAAAATAGAATGTGATGACCACCATCTTCGACTTCACCTTCTGCAGCGATTGCGTCATCTTGAACGTCTCGGGATCGTCGGTGAGGTCGGGGCGGTCATGTTTCAG
This sequence comes from uncultured Sangeribacter sp., assembly GCA_964588625.1. GTDB lineage: Bacteria > Bacteroidota > Bacteroidia > Bacteroidales > Muribaculaceae > Lepagella. The sequence continues at coordinate 3,560 of CAZPQD010000125.1, forward strand.
GATGTCGGTCAGTCCGAAACAGAATTTTATCTCCGGGTTGAGCTTGAAGAAGGGGAGATAGAAGTCGCAGCCCAGTCCCACGGTCAGATAGGCGTCGGCCACGTTGAAGACGAGAGGATCGCTTCGCTTCTTGCTCACGTCGAAAGTGCCCATGGCGCCTAACGTCACGTAGGGACGCGAGTTGCCGAGGCGTTCGCCGGAGATCTTGAGGTCGAGCGGGGTGACTACATATGCACTCTTCACGTCCTGACGCACACGGTGGTCGGTGCCGTAGCTGAGCATCTCCACCGTCTTCGATCCGAAATACATACCGGGCGAGAAGCGCAGGTTGAGATAGCGGTGGAGGCGCAGGTCGCCGAGCACATTGACGCAGAACCCGGGAGAGAAATCGGGCACTTCCGCCACCCATTGTTCCCCCTGGGGAGTGATGTAGCCATTATGGGTGAAATCCAGATCCTGCACGTGTGCGCCGACTGAGAAACCGAGGTGTATCAGCTTCTGGTCGGCATATTGCCTGTTGAGCGGCTTGTCGCCGGGACGCGCGTACGCGTCCATGAATGCTCCGCCGGCGAGCAACGTCGGGAGAAGCAGCGCAAGCCGCAGCAGGGCGGCGCAATGTGTCAGGCGTTTCATGTGTCGTGCTTTCATCCCTTTATTAACGCAGGTGTATATCCCTTTATTTTGCTTCCTCTTATTTTGCCTCTTTCTTTCCTTCTTAGGGAAATTCTTATTAACTTTACCGATTCTTTGAGGTCAAAACAAAGGAAAGTTTTCTTTTGATTTTTCTTTTGACTCTCATCAACAAACTCAGACAACATCTCTTTCAGCATAAAACTATGGATTGGCAGACTCTCGTCACAGACAAACGACTCGGCATGGAGGAATTTCATGATCCACGGCGTCACGTGCGTTCGGATTTCCAGCGGGATTATGACCGTATGGTCTTCTCCTCACCCTTCCGACGCCTGCAGAATAAGACACAGGTGTTCCCCCTCCCGGGGAGCATTTTTGTCCACAACCGCCTGACGCATTCGCTGGAGGTTTCGTCGGTGGGACGCTCGATGGCCAATGAGGTGGCCCTGCTGTTGCGCGACCGCCATGGGGAGGCTGCACGCGCCGCCCTCGGCGATATCGGCGATATTGTCGCCACTGCCTGTCTCTGCCACGACCTTGGGAATCCCCCTTTCGGACATAGCGGCGAGAAGACCATCGCCACTTATTTCAGCGAGGGTGAGGGCCTCAAACTCAAGGATAAGCTTTCGGAGCGTCAATGGGCGGATGTCGTCAATTTCGAGGGAAACGCCAACTCCTTCCGGCTGCTAACGCATCAGTTTGCCGGTCGTCGTCCCGGCGGTTTCGCCATGACTTACAGCACTCTTGCCTCCATAGTGAAATATCCCCACACTTCGCTCAATGCCGGAAAGAAAGGAAAATTCGGATTCTTCGAGAGTGAGGAGGAGATATGGAGGCGTGTGGCTGCCGACATGGAGATTCCGGAACTCGAACCGGGCCGGTTTGCGCGTCATCCGCTCGTGTGGATCATGGAGGCGGCCGACGATATATGCTATCAGGTTATGGATATCGAGGATGCCCACCGTCTGCGAATCCTCTCCACCGATGAGGTGAAACAGCTCTTCCTCCCCTTCTTCGACGATGAGGGAGCGGCGCGCCGCGAACGCGGCATGGCGCATCTCGACGATCCCAACGAGAAGGTAGGCTATCTGCGCGCCAGTGTCATCGGTGCCATGGTGGGGAGTTGTGCGAGGGCTTTCGCCGACAACGAACGGGCTCTGCTCGACGGCACCGCCACGGGTTCACTGATCTCCATGATGGATCCGCGCCTCGTTGCGGCCTACAAAGGATGTTCAGCCGTAGCCGCCGAACGCATCTACCGCGCTCCCGATGTGGTGGATGTGGAGATTGCCGGCAACCGTATCCTGACCTACCTGCTCCACACACTGATGGAAGCCGCCCTCAACCCCGAAAGAAACTTCTCCCGGTTGCTGCTCGACACCTTCCCCCGCCAATACGAGATCCGCGACGCCTCCCTCTACACCCGCGTGCAAGCCGTGCTCGACCACATCTCCGGCATGACCGATGTCTACGCCCTCGACCTCTTCCGCAAGCTCAACGCCCACTCCCTCCCCGCCGTCTGACCCCCCAGCGGAGCGTCTCTCCGGGAGGAGCGGTCTCCCGACCGCTTCAAGCGACCCAATCTATTGAATAAGCTCAGTCCGAGATAAATCTTGGCTATAATTTCTGCAATCCACAAATAATCAGTAAATTTGCATATGGAACAGAATATCGATATAACAAAGATATACAACCATGCAGCTGAAACCATCAAGAATGCCATTCTGAAAGGTCAATATGAAGCTGCAAAGGGAGTCAATCGTGTGCAACTGCTTACATATTATGCCATTGGTAAATATGTGTCTTTAAACACCAGAAACGGAGTATGGGGAACCGGGGCTCTAAAAGCTATCAGCGAAAGGCTTAGAAAGATCCTTCCAGGTCTAAGGGGATACGGAGAGACCCAATTAAGAGAAATGAGAT
>CAZPQD010000126.1:0-5914 GCA_964588625.1 uncultured Sangeribacter sp.
GACCTGACGGAGCGTCAGAAATGCATTGTAAGGGAAGTCCTGCCGGAACTGTTCGTCCGCAAGTACAGTTATGATACCTTTGACATTCTCAACGCCATAGTGTATCTGGTGAAGACCGGGTGCCAATGGAAGATGCTTCCCGTCAGTTATCCCAAATGGCGATGCGTCCACCATCATTTCCGCAGCTGGGGAGGGAAGGGACTGTTCAGTAGGCTGATGGAAGTGCTGACCCGGAAAAGAAGGGCCGACATCGGGAGGGCTGAGACCCCTTCTGAGGCGGTGGTGGATTCCCAGAGCGTGAAATGGGGTCTGGTTCAGTCAGAGAAAGGGTTTGACGGCAACAAGAAGGTCAAGGGCATCAAACGGCACATAGCTGTTGATTCCACCGGCCTGCCGATGAGCCTGGGCATTACCGCAGCTAACGTCCATGATTCAAAGGGGATGCATCCCATCGTAGTGGATTTGCTTTCCCATTGGCCGACAGTCAGGCTGATAAAGGCCGACATGGGCTACAGGGGATCCCTTGAGAAGACCCTCGTCACTGTCAACGGACCATCTTTGGAATGTGTTAAAATCCAATTACGGGAATCCGGATTTTGTCCCGCTTCAAGGCCGATGGGTGGTGGAGCGCACATTCTCATGGATTGATTCCTACCGAAGGGCCGGCCGCAACTATGAGCGGTACCTTCACACCGCCTCCATAGTCAGCACGCTGGCGTTCTGCTGCTTCCTCCTCAGATATTTCGCCTGAGCGTAATGCATTCTACCACAGGTAAGGTTGTGCTGTCCTATGGGCGGCACCTTTTTTCATGTCCAATGGAAACCAGCGGCAATAAGATTGTAGGAATCTGACAGTTGATTTGCTCAATCACGGCATCTTTTCGGTGCCTTTCGCCCATCTCTCCGGTCACAATGCCCGCATTGCTCCCTCCGAGATAGACGAAATTCACGCGAAAATATGCCGCCCCTGCGTTAACATTTTTTGGGGAACGGAGCCTAAAGAGCGAAATACCAAAAATTATTATTAAATTTGCGGGGTGTATGCCCTATGCTACACTACAGGGTGAGGATCCCTCGTTTCCTAATCATATACTTAACCTCATTTCATGAATATTTCTTCCCTCATTTTTGCGGCTGCTGTAACGCTCTCTGCCGGGATTGCTTCAGCTCAGGGTTACACCGCCGAATATGTTACGGACCATAATATAGATATCCAGCGCATGATGCCGGTGCGCCCGTGTGTCCAGTCAGGACATTCGGTCAAGGCACATATTCCGGATGCACCGCGTCCGGATTTCGAGCTGCGTGGGGCTCTGATAAACGCAAATTCATGGCCCGCAAATTCCCTCCGGTGTCCCTACGGAATTTATTCAGCCACGTTCTCTCACGGAGACGCATCTCCGATTGTGAATCCTCTGGCCCTCGATCCGCTGCTCAACCCCGCGACGGGAGCCGTAATGACTCCCCAAGGCTATATGGTCATAGCCACGACGCCTTATATGGGTTACTATCTCGTTGACCGCCTCATGTTCGATCCCAACGACTGGACTCTTACCTTACGTGAGGCCGCCGATATGGAGTGCATGGCCCGTTCCATGACCTACAATCCCGCCGACGGGAAAGTCTACGGTTGCTTCGCCAATCTTGACGGCTCCTTTTCCTTCTCCAGTCTTGACCTGAAGACGGGAGCGAGAAAGAAGATTGTGGCACGCATGGAGCAGCCTTACAGTGCGATGGCTGCTGATTCGGAGGGTAAGCTTTATGCCATAGACCAGGAGGGTTCACTGTTTTCGGTCGATATAAAGACGGGCGAGGCACAGCTACTCTATGGATTGAACCTTCCCTCAGCCTACACTACTTCAGCCACATTTGATCCCTCCACCTCGAAACTGTTATATGTGCAGACACGCGAGGATGGTTCTGAACTCTTCGCCATAGACCCAATGGATGGCACCTCACTTTCCTACGGCACATTCCCCGATGGAGAGCAGTGGACAGGCATATATGTGCAGCCTGCGGAAGCGGAAGCCGGAGCTCCGGCAGCTCCGGCAGGTCTTGAAACAGATTTTCAGGAAGGGAGCCTCGAAGGCACACTCTCATTCACTATCCCGGAATTCCTTTATTGCGGTGCCAACGCTGAAGACGAAACGGAATGGATTGTTTCAGTAGATGGCAATGAGTCATCTTCAGGCGTCGGGATGCCGGGAGAAGCTATTCTTGTTTCCTTGAGTGTACCCTCCGTAGGTGAGCATACTCTCGGTGTCACCTTACGCAATGAAGCAGGCATGAGTCCATCCGTTGAATTGAGGAGATATTTCGGTCCCGACAAGCCTGTGATTGCAGAGCGTCCGGTGCTGAAATATTCCGATGGAAAGGTGTCTCTCTCATGGTCGCTCTCTTCCGAGGGAGCAGCAGGAGGATGGATCGACCCCCAGGCAGTGAGGTTTGACATCGTACGTTATCCTGGAGGTGAGACTGTGGCAGAGAAGATAGAGGGGACTAACTGGACACAGGAAGTGACTATTCCCGAGACGCTGACCGCCCTCAGCTTCGGAGTGATACCGGTGCAGGAGAGTGTGAGAGGTCAGGAAGTGAAATCTAATTCCGTAGCTCTTGGCAACATCGCCCTTCCTTATGAAGTTGATTTTACCCAACCTGCGTCCCTTGATGCCTTCCATATCGAGGATGCGAACGCCGATGGCGTCACATGGCAGAGAGATGAGCATGGTGCGTTTGTGGACTACTCATCCATAACGATGAACGACTGGCTCATCTCTGCACCGATAGAGATGAAGCGCGGACTGGTGTATTCTTTGACGGTGGATGCGTGGAGCCAGACAGTGCGACATGATGAGCGTATCGCCATATGGATTGGCGACGGCATGGAAACCGGCGCTATGAAAAAGCGTCTCACTTCGCGCACTCTCGACGGACATCCCGACCCCATAAACCTTCTTATCACAGTGGAGGAGGATGGCCTCTATCATATCGGCCTCCAGGGTATAAGTCCGGCTGGACAGTATATACTTCGACTCGGCTCCATCAGTATCGCGGCTCCTGTGGCGCAGAGCGCCCCCGATTATCCCCGTTTCCTTTCCCTTGAGCCCGATGATAAGGGTGCGCTCAGCATGACGGGGCGTGTTCTTGTGCCGATAAGGGCTTCCGACGGTTCGTCAATTTCCTCACTGAAATCACTGACAGTGAAGAGAGGAGACAAGACAGTGGCAACTTTCTCAAAACCCTCCCCGGGTCAGATAGTCACTTTCACGGATGCTCCCGAGGTGGCCGGCAGCTATCGGTATTCAGCCTTCGCAGAGTCGGAGCAGGGTGAGGGACTCACCGTCTCCGGTGATGTGAGGGTAGGTGTCAACATTCCTGCCAATCCTATATCGGTAAGGGTAGATGGAAATATACTTTCATGGGCTCCCGTCCACAACGGTGTGGATGGACTGCAGCTTAATACCACAGACGTGGATTACCATATCTTCGACAAGTATTTCCGAGAGATAGGAAGCACCGCGGACTGCTCTTTCGAGCTTCCGGAAGTGGCTGAGGACGGGTATCCCGAAGCACGCCTCTATTACGTGTGCGCCTCCACGGAGGCCGGTGAGAACAAGGCATGGACCTCTCCTTCGTTGATCGACAACATCAACGTCTCCACTGATGGCGAATACGCACCGATAAACGCTGAGGAATATGAAGGCGTCATCGGACTTACATTCGCCGGCGGACTTCCCGCAGGACGCAATCCCTGGAAGTACGTTGAATCGTTGACCGAGACCGGAAGCCACCCTCTTGAAGGATCACTTCATGAGGGTGAGGAGGGAGCCATGATAGTGCTTCCCGGAGTCTCAGTAAGCGGTGACCAACCTACCTTCTCATTTATCTGCAAGGGCATAAGCAGGCAGAACGTCATAGTCTACGTGATTGATGAAGGACTTCTTCAGCCAGTCCCTGCCGAGGCTTTGCAGTTTGTGGAATATGACGGCCAGCTCTACGTCCACACCTCATTGAAGGATTTTACCGGACACACAGTTAACGCCGGTGTGGCCATCTGCGGTGTGGGAGAGTTTACTATCTCCGACCTGCGCATCGACCGTCAAACGCCGCTTTTCGTTGTTATGGAGAGCGTCACAGCTGACGCCCTGCACACTTGCGGCAGCGTAACCGTGACGGCACATCTGCGCAACATCGGACCTGACACTTCGCGCTCGATGAGTGTGCTTATGGAGGGCACTTACGACACTCCGGATGGTATCACGACTGCTGATTTCAGCGAGAAGAAAGCAGTTGCGCCCTTGAAAGCCGGAGAGAGTGTGGAGGTAACGTTCAAACTACCCCTCGAGCAGTTCCACCACGAGCAGCTGTATGCCACAGCCCTGCTGATGGACAACCATGACGTGCGCTGGCCCTCATATGCCGGTAAGACCCAGGTGAAGGTTGCCGACCGCCAGCATCCTCAGGTGCGAAATGTGGAGGCCTCGTTCTATCCCGAGGCCAATGTAGTGAGGGTGAAGTGGGAAAGTCCCGACGGGCTTGATTCCTCCGGCACTCCCGTAAATGTCACCGCCTCTGCATCGCTTTCGGGCTATAAGATCTATGCCGACAAGAAACTTATCGGCAATCAGCAGGCCGGTTTTCATGCCTACACGCAATTGCTACCCAACGATGAACCAGATGCCGGCAAGGATGTGGAATACACCGTTGTGGCCTGCTACGGCGACGAGGAATCGCTTCCGGCCGATCCCGCTATCGTTACGATTACAGGCGTGAAAGCAATCGAGAGAGAAGAGGGCTCAATGCGCGTCAGCACCATCGGTTCAGATCTTCATATAGATGGAGCATGCGGTGATGTGGAGGTCTATAACGCTTCCGGAGTCTGTGTGGCCCGTAGAACGTCGTCTCCCTCAATAGTCGTCAGCTTAGATGCAGGAATCTATATCATCACCGACGGACATTCCACACTCTCCGTACGTCTGTGATCCGGTTGAGGAATAATAATTAAAATCCATTCCATTCCGTGCATTGTGCGGAGTGGAATGGATTTTGCTCATTATTTTTTTGTTTTGTGATTCAAAATTTTATTCGTAACTTTACAACGCAATTGAGAAATACCCTATCATGCTCATCATCTCAAAAAAGACATTGTCTGATTACTATCAGAAACATCCTCAATCAAGGGCAGCTTTAGAGGAGTGGTATTCCAAGACCAAGAAAAGCACGTGGACATGCTTTTCGGATATCAAGGCCACCTTCAATTCTGCTGACAGTGTAGGAAATCAGCATTTTGTTTTCAATATTAAGGGGAACGATTTCAGATTGATTGTAGTGGTTCAATTTAGACATCAGCATGTTTTCATAAGGTGGGTAGGCACTCATGCTGAATATGATAAAATAAAAGATGTCTCACTGTTATAATGTGTTTATATGGAAACTATCAAGACCAAAATTGAAAACGGAACTCAGTATGACTGGGCAATGAGTCGTATTGACGAACTGCTCAAGAAGGTAAATGATGAAACTCCTGATGACGATCCCAGTAGCATTGAGTTGTATCTTCTGTCAGCTCTTGTTGAGGAATATGAGGATGTCCACTATCCTATAGGCACACCCTCGCTGATAGACATTATGAAGCTCCGGATGTATGAGATGGGGCTTTCGCAGGCTGCTCTCGCTAAGAAACTCGGAGTCAGTCCGTCACGTATCTGCGACTTTCTGTCAGGAAAGAGTGAGCCGACTATGAAGGTTGGCCGACGTATCTCCAAGGAGTTGGATATCGACCCGGCAATTGTTCTCGGGATTTGACATCAGGATATATATTTGTTCGCTTAGGGGGTGTGACACTCATTAAGTAATATAAAATAGAAAAAGGTCGCCACCCCGGCGACCTTGTTTCTTCAATTAAAACAACAAT
>CAZPQD010000127.1:0-5904 GCA_964588625.1 uncultured Sangeribacter sp.
CCGCGTTTCCGCCAACAATGATGAAGAAATCGGCCGTCTCATTGCCGAGGCTATGGAGAAGGTTAAGAAAGAAGGCGTAATCACTGTGGAGGAAGCCAAGGGAACTGAGACCACAGTGGAGATCGTGGAGGGCATGGAGTTCGACCGTGGTTATATCTCCCCCTACTTCGTGACCAATACTGAGAAGATGGAGTGTGAGATGGATTCTCCCTACATCCTTCTCTACGATAAGAAGATTTCCAACCTTAAGGATCTTCTTCCCGTTCTTGAGGCTGTTGCCCAGAGCGGTCGTCCCCTCCTCATCATCGCAGAGGATGTTGATAATGAGGCTCTCGCCACACTGGTGGTCAACCGTCTTCGTGGCTCCCTCAAGATCTGTGCTGTAAAGGCTCCTGGCTTCGGCGACCGTCGCAAGGAGATGCTTGAAGACATAGCCATCCTGACCGGTGGTAATGTCATCAGCGAGGTGAAGGGTATGCAGCTCGCGCAGGCCACTGTCAACGATCTTGGCACTGCAGAGAAGATTTCCGTCAATAAGGATCGCACCGTCATCGTGAACGGAGCAGGTTCGAAAGACGCTATCGCTGCCCGTGTAGCTCAGATCAAGGCACAGATCGAGACCACAAACTCCAACTATGACAAGGAGAAGCTCCATGAGCGTCTCGCCAAACTTGCAGGAGGTGTTGCTGTCCTCTATATCGGTGCTCCCTCCGAGGTGGAGATGAAGGAAAAGAAGGATCGTGTTGACGATGCCCTTTCCGCCACTCGCGCCGCAATCGCTGAAGGTATCGTACCTGGCGGTGGCACAGCCTACATCCGCTGCCTCCCTGCTCTCGACGAGCTCAAGGGTGCCAACGACGATGAGAACACCGGTATCGCCATCATCCGCCGTGCCATCGAAGAACCACTTCGTCAGATTGTGGCCAACGCCGGAGTTGAGGGTGCCGTGATCGTTCAGAAGGTTAAGGAAGGCAAGGGCGACTTCGGCTATAATGCCCGCACTGACACTTTCGAGAACTTCTTCGAGACTGGCGTTATCGACCCTGCCAAGGTGACTCGTGTGGCTCTTGAGAACGCTGCAAGCATCGCCGGCATGTTCCTCACCACAGAGTGCGTCATCGCTGATAAGAAAGAGGACGCTCCCCTCCCTCCGATGGGCGGAGCTCCCGGTATGGGAGGAATGGGAGGCATGATGTAATAAGATAAGCTTCCGGCATCACCTCATGATTTAAGTCAATTTATAAGGACTATATGGAACCCCGACGGTTTATTGCCGTCGGGGTTTCTGTTATCTTCTGGAATTATCATTTGAAATAATACCTTAACCATCTGAAAAAAGCCGTCTCTTTTTGAGACGGCTTCTTTCGATAAGGATTTTTTATTAAGTAGTTACTTCTTCAAAAGAATGTATGTACGCTCTGGAGCTGTAAGACCTGTGAGATGACCTTTCTTTACCTTGAACTCCTTGCCGTAGACAGCATCGTAGTAAGTGCCGTCAGAAAGGGTGGTGGGGATGTCTATCTGGTGTGAAAGCTTGCTGAGATTCACCACTGCGGCTCCCTTCTTTCCACGGCTTACAACGAGAACCTCTCCGTCATTCCCTGTCGATATGGATTCCTTCTCTCCTGCCATGGCAGTACGGAATTTATTGACGGCTACAACCTCAGGATGGAAGAACTCATCATTGCCGCGTGCTCCCAACACATTGTCACCCCAGTAGGCCTGACGAGTGGAACCCATAGGACGGCTGAAGAAAAGGGGTACTCCATTCTGGCGGGCTGTCAGGAATACCCATCCACATCGGATTTGGTCATCGGTGAGATGTGCGGATTCATGAGCATTGGCATACGTATCGTGGCTCTCAACCCATGTGGTGAGAAACTCAGGAGCCGCCTGATGGTCCCATCCTTCTATATCCAACCCTTTTGCCGAGCGTTTCTCAAGCATCTCGCGGAGCTTATGTCCGTAGCTGGATGCTGTCTGACCGAAATAGTCGGCATACTCCTTCTCAGGAACATTACGGTCTTGGAGCACCTCGCCATAAACGAACAGCGAATCATAGGGCACAGCCAGTTTCACTCCTCCAACACTCTTACGTCCAGTAGCTACGTCCCAGAAGTCATTCTCCTTCACCCCTGAGGCGGAATCCACGGGGTCAGAATGAACTCCGATGTGCTTTGCAGTGTCGTAGCGGAAACCACGGACTCCCATAGCAAGCAGATCGTTGACAAACTCCATGTAATATTTCTGGAAAGCCGGATTCTCTGTGTTCACGTCCGGAAGAGCACCGGAGCCCCAGAGCGTGCACTGCAGACGGTCGTTGTAATCCTCAACGGGACGCAGACCTTGGGAATGAAACATCTTGTCGCGGCCTCCCACTGCCTTATAAAACTCTTCAGAGACGGCATCCACATCAAATGCCGTGTGGTTGGGGAGTACATCAACGATAACCTTTACATTGTACTTCGCAGCCGAGTCCATCATCTGCTGCATCTGCTCACGGGTGCCCAGGATATTGTTGCCGATCTTCCAGTCGGTGGGCTGGTAATAATAATACCAGTTGCCCTCAGTCTCATTCTCGTCGAATATTTTCTTGCCGCTTCCTTCGGGAGCATAGCAGTTCTGCACCGGTGAAGTCTGCACCATCGTAAACCCGGCATCGTGAATCTTTTTCATGTTTTCTGCGATAGCCGGAAAATTCCAGCTCCATGCGTGCAGTATACTCTCAGTGTTGGTGTAGGAAGGATCGTGCGTCACACGGTCCTTCGCAGTCACTTGTCCGGCAATTGCGATTGCAAGTATCGCCGGAAGCATATATCTCTGTCCGTACATTATTAAAAGGTGGTTAAAGTTTGTGTTATATTTCAATGTAGTTCCTTAATCCTCGATTGTCAGTGGGATTATTAAAATCAACCCATCCATTTTTCCCATGCAAAATTAATGAAATTATCCCAGACTTCCAATTCCTTTTATAGATTCCTGTTATGCTGACTCTAATATTGGAATCGGAAGAAATTTTAGAATATTGCACACGGCCATAAGGAGTGTGCATGTTGTGTTTTTGCACAGGGCATTTGGATGTGTGCATTTTTTTGAATTTTGCACAGAGATGGAAAATGTGTGCCATTTCCAAATTATTCTTAAAAAACACATGAAATCGCAGGAAAGTTTTGGAGAGCATGAACAATTTTATTACTTTTGCATTGTCGGAAGTTCACGCTTGGTGCGTATTACTCCGATTCCAAAAATTAGACAATCATGAAATTACGATATATTCTTGCTTCCTTTCTTCTCGCAGCCGTCACGGCCACAGGTGTTTCCCAGTCTCCTTCCAAGGCTCACGCCGAGGCCCACAAAGCTCAGCTTGCCAATGCAAGCAAATCTCGCATCGACAAGAGTGTCATCACCGACTTTGTGAAGAATGAGGTCACTTCCCGCGAGAAGAAAAACGAACCATCGGCTGAGGCTTCCGCCCTTGTGACCGACCTCCTGAAGGAAGCCAACAAGCATATAGGAAAACGCTATGTTGCCGGAGCCAAGGGCCCGTCAGCCTTCGACTGCTCTGGATTCTCCAGCTACGTCTACCGTCAGTTCGGTTATTCCCTTTCTCCCTCATCGCGTGCTCAGTACACTCAGGGAGTGCCGGTGGCAAAGGGTGATCTCCGTAAGGGCGACCTTGTCTTCTTCACCTCCCGCTCCTCAGGTAAGAATGTAGGCCACGTAGGCATAGTGGTCAGTGCCGACAATGAGAAAGGCACCTTCAAATTCATTCATGCCAGCATTAAGGGTGTCAAGATATCTGACTTCGAGGGTTACTACGTGCCCCGTTATCTCGGCGCTCGCCGCGTTATTACGGAATGATCCAGCATTTGTATGATATAAATCAGGCCGCTCCTTTTCCAGCCGGGAAAGGAGCGGCCTGATTTTTGGCTGAATTCCTGGACTTTTACCGAAACTATTTTAGCTCTCCTGTTGTTACATAATAAAAAAGTGATTCGGACTGCCTTATTTTGTCCTCACCCGTGATTATCAACTTAACAATTATAGAATTATGCATTTTACCCCCAAAGAGCAAGACAAACTTACCCTGCTTTGCGTAGGTATGATTGCCGAACGTCGCCTCAACAAGGGCCTCAAGCTCAATTATCCGGAATCCGTGGCATACATCACCAGCGCCGCCCTTGAGATGGCCCGTGAGGGAAAAACCGTCGAGGAGGTCATGCACGCCGCCACTCAGGTTCTGACCAAAGACCAGGTAATGGAAGGTGTGGCCGATATGATCACGCTCCTGCAGGTGGAAGCTGTCTTCACTGACGGCAGCCGCCTCGTCTCAATCCATCATCCCATCAAGTAAACTCCCTCTTAACCCCTTTTTCAACATGGACCAGAAAGACACTACAAAGCCTGCTGAGGGTTACCAGACTCCTCAAGGCGTATATCCCGGCGTTCCCCCCATTGCTGAGCCTAAGGAACCCGGCTTCGCTCCCAAAGACTATGTGCCCGTTGGCGGCGTTATCCTTCAGGATGATGCAATCGACTACAATACCGACCGTCGCACACGCAAATTAAAAGTTCGCAACACCGGCGACCGCCCCGTGCAGATCGGCTCTCACTTCCATTTCTTTGAAGTGAACCGCTATCTTGAGTTCGACCGCACGCTCGCTTTCGGCTATCATCTCAATATTCCTGCCACTACTGCCGTACGTTTCGAGGCAGGAGAGGAGAAGGAGGTGGAGATTGTGCAGTACGCCGGCAAGATGCGTGTCATCGGTTTCGACGACCTCGTCAACGGCTACACAGGCCTCGAGGACTCTCCCGTTTATTATCCCAAGCGTATCGAGGCTTTCCGCCGCATGAAGGAGTATGGCTACAAGTGCATCTCCGAAGAAGAGGCTGAAGGCGAATACACTGAGAACGAAATTAAAAAATCCTGAACCGCATGGCAACCATATCCCGTAAAGAAAACAATATGCTTTTCGGCCCCACCGTGGGCGATAAGATCCGTCTCGGCAACACCGACCTGTATGTAGAAATTGAAAAGGACCTCCGCGTCTATGGCGATGAGGTTGTATATGGCGGTGGCAAGACGCTGCGCGACGGCATGGGCCTCGCCAACGAATGCACCTCCAAAGGCGGTTCGCTCGATCTCGTAATCACAAATGTAACAATTCTTGACCCCGTACTCGGCGTTGTGAAGGCTGACGTTGGCGTTAAGGATGGCAAGATCGCCGGCATCGGCAAGGCTGGCAACCCGAATGTAATGAAGGGTGTGACTCCCTCACTCGTGACCGGTCCTTCCACCGACGCGATCTCCGGCGAACACCTGATCCTCACGGCTGCCGGCATCGACGGCCATGTACACATGGTTTCTCCCCAGCAGGCCTATAACTGCCTCTCCAACGGTATCACTACTCTCATCGGCGGCGGTATCGGTCCTACTGACGGTTCTAACGGTACTACCATCACATCCGGTCCGTGGAATCTTGAGAGAATGCTCCAGTCTGTTGATGGTCTTCCCATCAACGTCGGATTCCTCGGCAAAGGTAATACTTCCATTCGCGAGAATCTCGTCGAGCAGGCAGTGGCCGGCGCTTGTGGCTTCAAACTCCACGAGGACTGGGGATCCACACCCGGTGCCATCCGCACTTGCATGGAAGTGGCCGATGAGTTTGACATGCAGGTATGTCTCCACTCAGATACCCTCAATGAGTCCGGTTATGTAGAGGATACAATTGCTGCTATCGACGGACGCACAATCCATACTTACCACACAGAGGGCGCCGGCGGCGGCCATGCTCCCGACCTTCTGAAGGTGGCTTCGATGATGAATGTGCTTCCTTCATCGACAAACCCCACTCTTCCCTTCGGCATCAACTCGCAGGCTGAGCTCTTCGACATGATTAT
>CAZPQD010000128.1:0-5883 GCA_964588625.1 uncultured Sangeribacter sp.
CGATGATGAGCTTCGGACGCTCTGCACGAGCCTTCTCCTCCATCTCCTCATAGTTCACACGACCAGTGTTGGGATCGACGGTATAGCTGATCGGACGGAACATAAGGCCGGAGAAGTTAACCGGGCTACCGTGGCTCAGGTGACCGCCATGTGCAAGGTCCATACCCATGAAAGTGTCGCCCGGCTCGAGACAAGCCATGAACACTGCCATGTTTGCCTGTGCACCGCTGTGGGGCTGTACGTTTACCCATTCAGCATCGAAAAGCTTCTTGGCACGGTCGCGGGCAAGGTTCTCAACCTCATCCACTACCTGGCAACCGCCATAATAACGGTGGGCAGGATAACCCTCGGCATATTTGTTGGTAAGGCAGGAGCCCATGGCTCTCATCACCTCGTCGCTCACGAAGTTCTCGCTGGCGATCAGCTCGATGCCGCGACGCTGACGAAGGTGCTCGCGGTCAATCATTTCGAAGATCTCGTTGTCTCTCTTCATTTCTTTTTGTTGAGTTTTCAGGGCGGACTCGCAGCCGACGCATTGAGTAGCGTCACGTGCTGCAAGCAGATCCCTTAGGTTAGTTGTCTAATTTTTCGCAAAGTTAGCCAATTCCCCCCAATCCTGCAAAAAAAAGTATGGACGCGATTCTTCGCGTCCACACTGTAATAATATAGTGTAATGGGTCTCCAAAGCTGAAATCTCCTCACAACAGCAAAGTAAGGATACTCAATTTATAAACCAAATGAATGCCTCAGGACATTTATTGTCCGATCATCACCTTGCCTCCTTTGATGTACGGCTGACCAGGTACGGGAGCCTGGAGTTCACGACCCATGAGATCGAAGATTCTAAGTTCCGGAGCTGTGTAAGTGTCGGTTTGCATCGGTATAGCCTCAACATCCGAAGGCATCTCCTGACTGAATATAAGATTGCCCTCCCCGTCATGTACGCTGACCAAGGCCGCTCCGCAGTAGCTTATGTCATTTACATCAGCGGGAAGTCTGTAAATAGTATTTATGCAAGGAAGGATTCCACCTTTCACTACTCCAAGTCCTTGGATTGAGATGACGTTATGTGTGGTATTTCCTGCTTCCTGGCCGCGACAAGATAAAGTCACCAATTGTTCTGAACCATACCATCTATAGGTCCAATCCCTAACAGGCAAGTCTTTATAACCTTCTGTGGTATACGCTGACAGTGAATTATGTTTAAGGGTATTACTCTTTAAGAAGTCGTATATTACGGATTCTTCAAGCTCATCATTATCCACATTTTCTATTGTCGTACTTCCTATGGAATGATATAGGTAAAAGATGCCATCTTCCTCCCGGAGATACCATACTTTGAATGGTTCATCCCTGAAAGGACCGGATGGGTGGGCCGATTGTCCCTTGGTTACAAATCGGCGATAAATCTTTTCTTCACCGGTGGTCACATCTTTTACTGTTACATGATGGTTGAACCCCATCTTGTGGTAGCTCAGATTGCCGTGAGCACTGTACATTCCGTAAACCCATTCATAATCCTTTTCCTTGGCGAATCCTGCCTTACGTTCGGTGGGACTAATATAGTAGAGATTGCCCATTCTGTCGTTCATGCTCACGAATTCTATGGATGTCCGTTTTGTCGAGTTGGCCGAATTTGTGGCAAATATGCATATGGCAAGGTTGCCGTAGCTCAGAACTCCAACACCTTCCACCACAGAGATCTCCTCAGGTACGTCCCAATTACCATCGGCTGCCAATTCTGGAGAAATCAAGAGACACCTGCGACCGAACTCATCAGTATAGGTTTCCTTCACCGTAAAATGACACATGGCAAGTTTTCCTTCCTCCAGTATGTTACCCTTAAGGTTGGAGACTAAGCAAACAGGCGCTTCAAAAGTTTCTCCTTCGTTCATATTGAAATCATACATGAGATACTCTCCAGCAGGGATGTTGACCTCAGTTGAGTGGAAATTATTTTCATCAACATAAAGGTAATAAGCTCCATTGTCTTCACGCATAAGATAGAGAGCCTTATTGTCTGAAGACTTGTCTTCTGTCACGCCCCAGGAATATTTCATATAGGAAGTGCCCTGATGTTCTTCGTCCCCTTCTTTTCTAAGAGTCATTTGTGTCAGAAGATAAGGGTCATGCCGGTCATCAGCAAAAGAAGAGATTTCAATAATGTTGTATGTCAAGGTATTCTCGGCATCAAATGTGGGCTTTCCGATGGGGGTGGAGAATCTGTCATAGACCACGTGTCCATCCTCATCCTTCACATTGTTCAGCACATGATAATGGGTCTGATATTTGTTGTCAAGATTTTCATCATCTTCCAGATATTCATCCCAATAATTTTCACCAAGCACACCAAGGTTGCCATGCTTTAGAGCTCCAAATCCCTCTACAACAATGATGGGACAATCAAACAATTCAGGAAGAATCCGAAAAGCCCTTCTTTCTCCATCTAAATTAACCGTCCATTTATTAGTCACCAACACGTCTTGCTCAATACCACCGATGTTAGAGCGAAAAGTCTCACCGACCTCTTTATTGAAATCGACTACCACTTCTTTCGGTTTGTAATATAAATTTGGATAAACAAAGTAGCCCTCACGTTTGCATATTACTCCGTCTTCATTCCTTAAATGATATGAATCACTACTATATTCATAATATGGGGAACGGGATACTAAGCCTCTCCAGCAAGTGTAGTTTTCGCCATCTAACTGGCTATCAATATCGTCAACGATGAACCAATGTTCCCACTCGACATATGGTCCGATATTATGGGTATATTCTAAATTGTAAGGAACCCAGGGCGTAGCGTCTTCGACTTCAGTCGCCGATAAAGGGAGGGCCATACATATGGTATTGCTTTCGTCACCGAATGAGATCTTTCCACTCTGATTGTAGGACTTCGGTCCCAGCACTACAATGTTGGCAGTGCTGTCAGGAACTACCCTTTGAGTGACACCTCCTAAGGTAACACCGGAGGTATAATTACCAATAGTTCCAAACTGGGCCTGACCGTTCTTTACGACACTGATCTGTGCCTCTGCTGAAATGCAAAGGATTGTAGTTGAGAGCATGGCTAATGCTACTGGAAAAAAGATCTTTTTCATATACTTTCGTTTAAGTGGATACTCTAAGAAGTGCTTGGTGTATAACTTGGCAAGACTCATAATTTCATGGAATTTCTTGTTCGCTCATCTTATTAATATTAGGAAGCGGGATTAATAAAAGGAATCGTTTATTACCATGAGGATAGGGATAACCAACTTTATTTGCCTACAAATTTAGAACTTTTTATATTTAAATCCAAATTTACTAGTCGAATATTAGAGAGTTATAAAAATAAATTCCGGTATAAACTTTCTTCTACTATATGTTTTTAATAGCAGTTTGCCATATGTTGTTCATATATTTAGTGATTTATTTAATTGATAGGTGAGAATGTGGGTTGTAAATCAAAATATGATGGAAAATTTCTATTGAGATATAATGCTGTTTTAAATCAATGATTAAGATTGATTTCGGAAGTTTTAATGATTTTAATGTGAAAAGGCAGAGGACTTGATATATTAGATGTTCACGGGATCCCAGTTTTTCTGGAAGTAGAGAGGTGGAATCCATACAGAACGGAATAAGTGAAATCACTTATTCCGTTCTGTATGGATTCCTGATTTGAATTTCTGGTTTCGAGGATTCGTGCCCGTAACCAAGGTTCAGTTCTGCTGTGTTTGCCAGTACGTAAGTAAGTTATATATTCCCACAGGAGTTAGAACTTTTTTGCTTCTCATTCATTGGTGTTGACGGGTGGTTGCCAGAAGGAGGCCGCGTCGGAGGTGGGATGGTTGGTCCAGCGCATTCCGAAGCCTAAGGGCTCCAGTGTGATCTGTTCAACTCCTTCGAAGTTGGCCTCCGGACCTTCCGTCAATGGACGAGACACATTGTAGGCACTTATCAGGTACAGGTTTTTGGCCATGTAGTTTTCAAGATAATCTTCTTTTGTCTGGAGGTTCTCATGGTTCCAGTTGGCATCTTCGTTGAGCACCAGTTCTTCGCCGTTGATGAGGCGTTCCCTGACTTCACCGGGATGAAGCGGAGTGCCGTCAGGGTCTGTGACAAAGGCTGCAAATGTGGGGTCACACCATACCCATTTGCCCAACTCCTTGCTCCATGCCACGTTAATCACATGGCAGTCGCTGTCTGTGTCGTAAGCCTTGGATTGGCATGTAAGAAAACGTGCCGGGATGCCTTCAGCAAGGAGAGCCTGATTGAGGGCGATGGCCATCATACGGCAGTTGGCTCCGGCTGAATCTTTCTGCGCGTATTCAATGATATTGCCGAGTTCATATGGAGCAGTCGGTCGGTCCGGGCGCGAACCGTCATGGCGAATCACCTCGTGTATCCAGTATGTGAGATTCTTGATTTTGCTCCAGTCGTCTCCCGAGCCGGCTATGCTGTCGAGGTTGAAACGTACACGTGCAGCTGTGAGTATGGAATCCGAGGGAGACGCATAGCTCCAAATCAGAGTATCAGAGAACGCCTCTGCATAGGGAGCGCTCTCCTTGAGGATCTGCAGTTTGGTTTTGTTAGCATCATATGTCATTGCCTCAGCCATTAAATCATTGTATTCCGGAATTAGACGGCGGCACTCTACAGAATCAGAAAAAGCTTTCAGTTGATGTAGTGCGCTTAGAATGAACCATGCATTCATGTCTCCATTACGGGTTGATATAGCTGATTTTTTTATAAGTTCGGCATACTCCTTCAGGAACTCATCTCTGCCGCTCCAATTGTTTCTCAGTGTGCTGTCAAGCTGCTGCTCCGGATAAGTAAAGTTGAAGAGCACGGGTTGCTTGAAAGAATACTTTTCAAGCATAGGAAGTTCACAATTTTCTATTGAATCAAATCCAAATATTCCCACAGGACCGCTGAATGTCACTACCTGCAACGAATCGCAACGACTTGCCAGACATGTACCGGTAGAAAATATCGGGCCGTTGAATACGATGCTTTTGAGACGAGGATTGTTGATGAAGGGAGTGGCATCAATGTGACCCGACGGACCGTTGACCGTGAAGGTTTCAATCTCGGGGAGATTCCAGAAAGCCGACTGTGAGGCATATGCAAAACCACCCGATTCAACATTGCGTAAAGCCTTCATTTCATTTTGGCTGAATTGGTATAATTCAGGAGCGAAGGGTAGTCGAAGGTCAGTAAGGAGAGTATCGCCATAAAGGAAATTGTTGGGGAACGCAACTCCATCGGCTACGTAAAGCTTCTTCAAGGGGATGTCGGCAAGTGCCCATGAACGTATTGTGTCGAGTTTCGCAGGAAGTTTTAGTTCCTCTACATTAGTCATGTAGAGGAAAAGGACTGGGAGGGAATTCTCTGAAACGATTGTGGCGCTGTCCTGAAGGTTATTATAAAAGAGGAAGCCACGGCCATCAGGGAAGAAACTGACATCGGTAAGATCAAGAGCCTTTACAGTGCCGTCTGTAGGAACTAATTTGGAGTTGTTGCCGCAGAGGAATCGGAGGACCATTATATCCTTACTGTTTAGTGTGCCATTAATTCGCAACGCTTCCGGTTTTGCATCCCAGAGAGTCTCGAGTTGAGAAGCAAGATCACCAGGTTTGGCTACCTTCACGTCAGTGTACTCGAAAGCGAGCGAGCCAATGGAAATGGAGATTGCAGCTACGGCTGCAATCGCACCGAGAAGAGAAATACGTAGATGGTTCTTCATACAGTTTGGTTTTAAGTTCAAGATAGTTAATGTGTGGCACCGGGTGCAGAGCCATTTCTTAACTAACGTGGAAGTTAAAGATTTGTGACAGTAGGAATAGTTTTTTTGTATAGTTAAATGGAGTCGCAGATGCGCAACGCGCATCTGCG
>CAZPQD010000129.1:0-5875 GCA_964588625.1 uncultured Sangeribacter sp.
GATTCAGAACATCGGTCTCTGGCTCTTCCCGCTGCTCATCGGCAAGGTGCTCGACAGCACTAACCCGCAGGTAGTGGAAGGTCTTGCCAACGGCACGCTTACAGCCGAAGAGGCAGCCGTAAGCTATAACTACACCTGGGCGCTCGTTATGCTTGCAGCCCTCGGCGGAGCCGCCCTCATACTCGGATTCGTACTCAAGGCCCTTGACGCAAAGCGTCACCTCGGTCTCGAGCTCCCCAACGTAACGGAAAACGCTACTGAAAAGAGAGAAGCTGAAGAAGCAGCTATGGCATCTGCCGAAGAATAAAATTTTTCACACCCATATTTCAGGCGCGACTCCGGACCATCATTCCGCAAGTCGCGCCTGTTCTTTGGTCTCAATCCATCGTTTTCTAAACAAACTTTGCGAGTACCTCAGAAACATTCGCTTCCTCACATAAATAATCCGGGGGTAAAAAGCGTTATAAAGACAAGATGAAGAACAAAGGAAAGAAATCATATACGATGCGCTGGATAGGAGCCGTCCTCTATGCTGTGTCGATGCTGGTTCCCTTCGGGGAGGCGGCAGGTGAGACTGTGAGTAAGAAGGAGGCCTCCAGGATAGCGCATGCTTTTTTCAATCAGGCCGCAGGCCAAGTGATGGGAGCACCGAAAATGGTGTTCAACGGTCGCAAACTCACCACCGGACGCCTGTTCAGTCCATTCTACGTATATAATAATCCGGCGGGTGGATTCGTGATAATTTCTGCTGAGAATAAGGCATTTCCGATTCTCGGATATTCCCTGAAAGAGAGTTTCGACCCTAATTCCATCGGAGAGAAGGAGGAAGCGTTGTTGCGGGAGTATGCCCGGGATATAGAATATATAAGGTATGACAGCGCCGTGCCGGAGGAAGCCATAAAGGCCTGGGGAGACATTCCAGGCTATATCGACAGCATCCTCGGAGCCCGCTATGAGGCCACCGACCCCGTGTACGATATGGAGGAAGCATCCGAGATGCTCGACATCATTGAACGAAGCGGGAGGATCGATGAGTTTTCCTCCGATATGTTCACTCCTGCCCAATGGCAGGAGATGATGGATGCAGAACTCTCCGGCAAACAGAGTGTGGCACTCGGACTTATTAAAGGAGAAAATGTGCTGCCTACCATCGTATATGGAAGGAAGGGCGACTTCTACCGTATAGAACTCGACCGCAGAAACCAGTGGCTGATGCGTCTAATGGCCACAGAAGTATTGAGTGCCGGGCAGATTGCAAGTCTTGCCAATCCCATCCCGCTCCCGGAAGTTGAAGAGGAGGAACCGCCCTTCGCATTCCATGATGCATTCATTGCCGAGATTAAGAGAGAGGAAGATACTCGCAGTGCGATGCTCGATGAATTGATCAATCCCACTGCCCCACGACTCAAGGCAATAGGAGGAGGCAGATATGAGATAGAATTTCCGGAGAATGTGACTCTCGCGCGCATATATACCCTTCAGGGGAATATGGTCGACAGATTGACTTTCAAAGGATCGCGTACCGGTCATCTCGATCTCTCAGCCCATCCCAACGGATTCTATTTCGCCATCTTCAACGGCGAAAGCGGCAGGCCGTACGGTTTCAAACTCATACGATAATATCAACTTACTCCCTTTAGATTAGACAATTCCTCTTCCCCAATCGATAATATCCCCTACCCCAAATCATACACTCAGACAGGAAAATGAAAAGCCTCCTTCAATCGAAAGCTGCCACAGCCGGTGCGCTTGTCTTATGCATCATCAGCATAATCCTCACATTCACCATCAGAAAAGAACAGTGGTGGATGTTTATCGATATCTTCTTCATCTTCATGGCGATCTTCAGTCATTTCATGGCACTGACCATCGTGAAACTCAACGATGTAGCGGCGCGCAAACTTGATGCTATAGCCTTCTGGCTTCTTATCGTTGGAGTCATAGCCTTCTTTGCAGAATGGATCGCTTTCTCAGTCTTGTTCTCGTAAGGGATGATTTCAAGATTGATATGTTACATGAAAGTCAAAAGATACGTTGAGGCAGATGGGAAGAGTACTCGCAATTGATTACGGACGTCGTCGATGTGGAATCGCCGTCACCGATGTGTTGCAGATTTCAGCCAATGGATTGCCCACAGTGGCCACCGGACAACTGCTTGACTTCCTGAAGGACTACTGTTCGCGAGAGCAAGTGGAGTTGATCGTTGTGGGGCTTCCGCGCACACTCAACGGCGAACCGTCGGAGTCGATGCGTTATATCCGTCCATTCCTCGGTCAGCTGCGTAAGGCAATGCCCGAGATGCGTGTCGAGATGTATGACGAACGGTTCACAAGCACCATCGCCCACCGCGAGATGCTGGCGGCGGGCGTACGGAAAAAGGACCGTCAACGCAAGGAACTTGCTGACGAGACAGCGGCCGTACTGATCCTGACCGACTGGCTCAACTCCACCGTGAAGGGAGTCTCACCCTGGTGATATATCACTTCAGTGCTCGCAAGTAACAAAGTGTATTCAGAGAACTCAGAGAACTCAGAGAACTCAGAGAACTCAGAGTGCTCAGAGTGCTCAGAGAACTCAGAGAACTCAGAGAACTCAGAGAACTCAGAGTGCTCAGAGGACTTAGAGTTATCTCTTACTTGAGTCCTTTTCACAGGGTTATCTCCAGGCCATCGTAGCCGGGCTCCACATTATCCGGAAGCCGCAGTTTGATGTCTTTGTGCAGACCTATGTCGTGATTGAAATGGGTGAGCACCGCATGTTCGGGCTTTACATCGGCAATGAGTTCGAGAGCCTCGGCCAGTGTGAAATGAGCGAAATGATCCCTGTCGCGAAGTGCGTTGACCACGAGCAGACGCAGATCGCGTAATTTGTCACGTTCCTCCTCGGCAATATATTTGGCGTCGGTGATATATGCGAACTCCCCTATCCTGTACCCGAAAATAGGTTTACGGCCGTGAATAACATTGACAGGTTCCACGGTCAGGCCATTGATTGAGAAGAGAGAATCACTGATCACGTGAAGGTCGAGGGGAGCAGCTCCCGGGTAAAGCGGAGCATCGTCGCGGAAGAGATAGAACAGACGGCGGCGCAATTCATCGGCCACATCCTCGCGCACAAAGATCGGCACCTCATGTTCCCCGATGAGCGGACGCAGATCCTCGAGACCTCCTATGTGGTCAAAATGGGAATGGGTGATGAGTATGGCGTCGAGTCTCCTGATGCCGGCTGCCAGTGCCTGCTGCCTGAAATCGGGAGAAGGATCAATGAGGATATTCATTCCATGTGTGGAGATAAGTCCGGAGCAACGCAGTCTCTTGTCGCGGGCATCGGAGGAAGTGCATACCGGACACATGCACCCAATCTCGGGCACACCTTTTGAAGTGCCCGACCCAAGCATACGGAATGTGAATGTAGTGTCGATATAATTGACTTCGCGTTCCAGCCGTATACCGAATCTCGACTGCACAGTGTCACATACATATTCTGCGAGACGCACCACATCCGAGGCACTCGCCCCTCCCCTATTGGCTATTACAAGACACTGTTCAGGCCAAACCTCGGCACCTCCTATGGCGTAACCCTTCAGACCTGACTTCTCTATCATCCAGCCGGCAGCAAGCTTCACACTGCCATCGGGCTGCGGATAGTGCGGAATTTCCATACCCTCCTCAGAGAGCATCTTCTGAAGTTCCTTGAAATGAAACTCACCGATGACGGGATTCTTGAAGAAACTGCCGGCACTACCCACCTCCGCAGGGGAAGGCAATTTGGAGGCTCTGATTTTCTTGACCTCTGCCATGACTTCGGCTGCCGTAGGCGTATGTCCCAATCTCTCTGAAAGGGCTTTCAACGGACCGTAAGTCACTTTGGAAGCCTGCTCCGAGATGTGAAGACGGAAACTGACCCTAAGTACATAGTAGCGGTCTTTCCATTCATGCTTGAATTTGGAATCACGATAGCCGAATCCACATTCGTCAGCCCTCAGAGTGACGGTATGGCGTGTATGGGTATCGAAACATTCCACTGAGTGTATCACGTCTGAAGCTTCAACTCCATAGGCACCCACATTCTGCACTGGAGCGGCACCAACCTCTCCGGGGATGTCGGCAAGATTCTCCATGCCTGACAATCCCTGGGCCACACACCAGTCTACAAACTCAGGCCAGGGCTCGGCGGCGCCCGCTATGACAAAGGCTGTGGAGGCATCCTTGTCATAACGCGTTATTCCTCTTATTGCTGAATGCAGAATGAGTCCTTTGAAGTCATGCAGGAAGAGCAGATTGCTCCCGCCCCCTATGTGAAGCACTTCATTGTCGAGCCATTCGGAAGAACGGGAAATCTTCAGCAGTTCTTTTTCCGAGGAGTACTCTGCAAAGATAGCGGCTTTAACGGGGACTCCGAAGGTGGTGAGGGAGGTGATGTCTTTATTGTATTCAAACATGGGGGAAGAATTTTTATAGTCAGGGGAGAACGGGAATATATGGGAAAGGGGATTTAACAGAGAGTGTCAGAGACGGAAATTGGTGAGGAGTCCGTCGGAGAATATGAGGTAGCGACCATCGGAATATTTCCATATGTCGCGGGTACTGCTCCAGTCGCGCCCCACTATGACGTCGGCCGGAGGTCCCATGGAAAGGCGGCATTCCTCCTTGGTCATGCCGTTGCGCACTCTTCCGAGGCAGATGAGATCCCACACCTCCTGCTCTATACCCGTATATCGTTTACGTGGGTCGGACAGGAAGAAGAGAGTGTCAAAGGATCTGCTGTCGCGTGCAGAGTTACCGGTGTTCATGAAATAAAACACATCTTCGCCTTCGTCGGTGGAAAACACTACCTTAAAGGGGAAAACAGAGTTGCCGGGTTCTACACGTGCTATAGTGACGGGTATGAATTTCTTTCCGACGATACGCAATGAATCTGTCTTATACCATAGCTGCGTGCGTGTCCAGAGTGTACGTCCTGAAAGAGTTTTATTCATACGGCCGACCAAGTCCAAATCAATCATCATCGGAAGATTATCGCCACGCACAGTTGTGTCGGCATTGCCAAGCGGCCGTGAGAGTGAGTAGTCATAACGACAGCCATCTATATCAAACCCGAGCAAGGATCCTTCCGAACCATCGGGCAGACGTCGGGTTGAGACTCCGAGGAATCGAATCACTTTTCCCGGGAGAGAATCTGCCGGAATACCGGAGACTCCATCATGAGGAGAAAGAAGGAGTGCGAGGCGAGCATCCGTGGCCAGAAATTCCTTTCCAGGCTTCCATCGGCTGAGGGGTTCGGCTTCAATTGAGTCCGAGAACAGGCGTTCAGCCGTAGGCGCCACAGCCTTGCGCTCAGCACGCGACAGTTCTATTTTCTTTGTTCCCTCCACTCCTGTAAAGCATGAGGAGAGGAGCAGGACGAAGAGAATCGACACTGCCAGACTCATTATATTTCGCAGCCGGAAGACTCCCCGGCAATAAGATTCAAATTTTTTCATAAAAATAGGCATCCACCTTAGTAACATATTCCCGCTTTGGAAAAAGAGGGATGACAGTCGATGAAAAGCGGAAAGATTTGTCGGCCACAAAATTAATAAAAAAAACGATAGCAAGCCCTGAAGGGATTGCAAACCGGAGTTGAGAATCAAAACGAGACCATAAACAGGACTCTTCCGCATTAAATTAATCTTTTTGATTTTCAAAGAATTAGCTTCCATACAAATAATTTCTTCAAAAAAAGATAAAGAAAAATTTGGTCATGTTGCGGAAAACATCTAACTTTGCACTCGCAAAACGGGAGTTAAGGCAATGAGCCGGAAGCAACCTAAAGCAAAATAAGGCGGGATAGCTCAGTTGGTTAGAGCGTCGGATTCATAACCCGGAGGTCTCGA
>CAZPQD010000130.1:0-5749 GCA_964588625.1 uncultured Sangeribacter sp.
GTCAACGACGTAGAGGGTCTTGCCGGAGAGCTCATTGACGGCTATCTCCTTGAGTGCCTCCCAGGTCTTCTCGGTGACAGGCTTGTTGTCGTTGGGATACTCCTCGCTTGTCCACCAAACTTTATCTTTGGAGTTATCGTCGAGTACGATGAATTTGTCTTTGGGCGAACGGCCTGTGTATACGCCGGTCATCACGTTGACAGCGCCGAGTTCGGTCACTGTGCCTTTCTCAAAGCCTTCAAGGCTCGGATCTGTCTCTGCCTTGAAGAGTTCCTCATAGGAAGGATTGTAGATCACCTTCTTGACATCCTTGATGCCATACTGGGCCAAATCTATATTTGCCATAAATCTAATTGGTTTTATTTGTGTATTTCCTATAGTCTGCGCCCGCGGAGTCTACCTCTGCGGACGCTTTCGTTTACCTGTAGAACAATCGATTGTGCGTTTACGGCCACAAAATTAACTATAATTCATGATTCCTTAACTATAATTAGGGAAAAATTTCCATAATTCCCCCAAATTCCCCCTCCAGCCATTGCTTTTTACTGCTCGGCATCCGCTCCTCGAGGAGCCACATAAAGGAGCCACATAAGGGAGTCTAAGAGAATATCTCCGGATGTTTCATTCTCTTGTTGAAGATTTAATGTTTTCTATCCACTCTTTGAAATGTTGGCAGCATTCAAGTAACGCTTCAATACCAATCACGGATGTTACGGCCACCCCACTTTGAACCTTATTGTAGTGGTAGTATGGTTCAACGGCCTCTATTATTCTTTTACTGGGAGCTGTCATAGGGCTGTCGTTGATCATCTCTGGATCCCCGTATTTATCCGTTTCCTCTTTGAGCTTCTGTATTCTGTCGCTTGAAAGGGGATATTCTGTTTTGAGCCTGGTTATATCGACAAAGAGAAGCGCTTCAAATTCATGAAGCTGGATATAGGGGATGAAGGAAATGCAGTTCAAATCTTTTGCAAATTCCTGTTCAAGGAAAGAAACGCGATCTCTGACATCTTGAATTTTAACAGACTTATCAACGCCGGGAAAGTCATCAGGAAGGGCGTAGTAATCAAACATAGTGGTGAAAAGATGGTGCTCACTACTATTATCTTTATGTCGCTTCTGTAATATCCCAAGATCTCGCTTTGCCTGAGCATAACTCAACATTCCTCCCCTCGCATTCTTCTTCTTTGATGTGAGGAGAAGAATGGGTTTGGGGTATATATTGAATTGCAGCAGATACGGAGACAGAACTTCTTTTACGAATCGCTCCTCTGTCTGGCCTTCGCAGAGTATATGCAGAATGTTGTATCTCATACTGGGCGCCCTCCGATTATGTTCTTGTTCCACAATTCGCTTAAAGTGTACTCCTCCAGCCAATCGTGGTACTCCTCTTCTGAGAGTTTGCGGGCACAGGTGCCCTGAATTTCCGGATCGCGTTCAATCACTGTGACATCATCGGCGGAGAATCCGTCTATGATTCCTATTGATTGTGTAGCCACAATGATCTGGGCATGTTTTGAGGCATCCTTGATCATCTCGTTAAGTTGGTCTATGGCGTAGGGATGAAGGCCAAGCTCCGGCTCGTCAACGATCATAACGAAGGGCATCGTTTCTTCAGGTTGTAGAAGAAGCGTTGCCAAAGCTATGAATCTTATTGAGCCGTCAGAGAATTGATCAGCAGTCAGCACATAATCATTTGCAGAATTATCAAGCCATTTAAGAGAGATGTATCCCCGTTCCGGTTCAAGATAGAATTCCTGGAACTGCGGAACGACATCCCTGACGTATTCAGTAATCCTGCGGAAAGAATCCGGATAGTTGTTCTTAAGATAATAAAGGAACGAGGCCAGGTTATTCCCTTCTGACTGAAGATAATGAGCAGAGTCAACCGTTGAGGCCTGTCTCATGGGGGAGCTTATGGAAGAGTCACTGAATTGATAGACCTTGCAAGCGCCCAGAAGATTCCGAAGGGTCTTTTCCGTCTTATCGGTGCTTTTAATTAATGCAGATTCATTAAAGTCCGATTGAAGTTGTTTTTGAAATGGCTTACCACCTTTTTTCTGATTCTTCCATTCAATATCTTCTGTCGTGATGATGAGTCTATCCGGAACAGCCTTGGTTAAACTGAAACTGTAGATGTCATAGCAATCAGATGCCTCAAATCGTATGGACGCAATCATTGTAGGAGTCTGTTTGGCTCCATAATATAGGAATTTCTGGCTGGTACCTGATTCTGCGACAAACCTCTGAAGGCTTCCACTCATCATGAAACCAAGCATCTTAAAGAAACTTATTATATTACTCTTTCCCGCTCCGTTTGCTCCCAATAGAATATTGACATCTCCGATAATTAATTCTAAAGGGTGCTGAAAGGGTATTGACTTGAACCCTTGAATTTTAATGGATTTAAGTCGGTTTGATTTCCTCTTCATCAGCAATTGGTATTGACGTCCACAAAGTTAATATTTATCTTTATATTATGATCCACAGGCAGGCAATTTTTTTGGGGAATATCATCTGGGGGTGGGTTTCATTATTCCGCTAGGCATCCGATATTTAGGCTTCTAACTGTAAGGTATCCTGAATTTTTCAAGGAGGAGTTTGAAGTTGTCCTGGGCGGTGAGACACGTGTCCAGAAGGAACCCTTTGATCTCGGGCCAATTCCGCAGGCCGTTGTAATAGTACATCCGCTGGTTGTCGGTGATGATGAACGGCACATAGCCAAGACGCAGACATTTTACGTCGGCAAATTTCAGCCTTGCCATCGGCAGGTTGGCTCTTGATTTTCCCTACAAAATTAACAAAACTTGCCGATATCGGCGAGTTTCCCAAAAAGAACTTTGGCTTGAATAGCTTAAGCTAATCTAAAAAAGATTAACTTTGCAAGCGATAGATGTGATAAGTACTTCTCTATTCCTATGATTCAGATGGAAGAGCAGAAATTTAAGGATACAGGGTGCCCTGACACAAGAGTGCCTGAGAGCGTGCCTGACACGAGTGTGATTGTGGCGGTTTACAATAATTTCAAGTGGCTGCGTCTGATTCTCGATGCCTTCGGGATGCAGACGGAGTCTGACTTTGAGGTCATCATTGCCGACGACGGTTCCTCTCCCGAAACTGTCGAGGCCATCTCCCACTATATCGAGTCGCACCCCAATCTGCGGATAAAGCATGTGTGGCAGCCGGATGAAGGGTGGCGGAAAAACAAATGTCTCAACAAGGCTGTCCGAGCAAGCTCCGGCCACTATCTCATCTTCATCGACGGCGACTGCATCCCGCATCCAAGATTCGTAGCCGACCACAAGCAACTGCGTCGCCACGGCACTGTCACCGGCGGACGCCGCATAGAATCCGGTCCTGCGCTGAATGCCCTCGTGGAGAGTTGGGAGACTCTCCCTGCCGACTATTTCTCCCTCGCCCGCAAGGAGATCGTCAGGAGCATCGGTTCAGGGGGGCTCGGAAGCGCACTCGCCCAACTCAAGCGAAGCTGGAGGTTTCCGAGGATTTTCGGCCACCATTTGGGAATAAAGGAGCAGGGTATTTTAGGGGCTAATTTCGGCATCTACCGTGAGGATCTGGAGAAGGTGAATGGATTCGACGAGAGATACATCGATCCGGGAACAGGCGAAGACACCGACCTCGACCTCCGTCTGCAGAATGCCGGCATACGCCATGTGAAAGCTTCGCATTATGCCCTGATGATCCATCGTTGCCATGCACGCCTCTTCTGGGGCGCGGAGAATAACGCACGCCTGCTCGAAGAAGCGAAGGCCAACCATACCACCTACGTAGCCACGGGCCTCAACACCCCCTCTCAAAACAATGCTGCTGAGACTGAAGTCTAACTGAATGAAACACAATCATATTGCACCCGGCCTATGACCTCCACACTGATCATCTCCACCTACAACCGTCCCGATGCGCTCAGCGTATGTCTCGACAGCGTGCGCCATCTGCGCTTCCTCCCTGATGAAGTGATAGTGGGCGACGATGGTTCCGGACCGGAGACCACGGCGGTCATCCGGCGTTTCCAGCAGGATTTCCCTGTGCCTCTGCGCCATATACGCCAGGAAGATGAAGGCTTCCGCCTCGCCATGATACGCAACCGCTGCATAGCGGCTGCCTCGGGGGAATATATAATTCAGATTGACGGCGACATCTTCCTTCATCCCGACTTCATCGCCGATCATCTGCGCGAGGCCCGCAGAGGAACCTTCCTGAAAGGAGGACGCGTGCAACTCGGCCCTGACCTTTCCGACTCCATCTGCGGCGAGCGCAAATCAAGACCCATCTCTCCATTTACCCCGGGCATAGAGAAGAAACGGGCGAACGCCCTGCGGTTGCCTCATGTGGCCGATTGGCTCGCGCCGCGCTATCGCCAGCACCGCGACAATGTATTGGGCTGCAACATGTCTTTCTTCCGCGAAGACCTCATCGCCGTCAATGGTTATGACGAGAGTTTCGAGGGATGGGGTGCCGAAGACCTCGACCTCTCCTTCCGTCTGCGCAATAACGGCATCGGGCGCCGTTACCTCAAATTCTGCGCCCTTGCCTATCATCTCTGGCATCGGGAAGCCCCCACCGACCGAAGCTCCGCCAACCACCGCGCCGCCTACGCTCACCTGCAAAACGGAACGGTCAAGGCCCAGAAGGGCCTCGACCGCTATCTCTGAAAGGAGCCCAGCCCCTTAAATAAAATCAAATAAGAATCAAATAATAAAATCAAGCCAAATCATTCTCTTTTACCGGCAGCGGCTTCAGCCGCTCCATAAATCTGGCTTCAGCCGCTCCAAAAATCTGGCTTCAGCCGCCCCAGAAATCCGGCTTCAGCCACCCCAGAAATCCGGTTTCAGCCGCTAAAAATCTCGCTTCAGCCGCCCCAAAAATCTGGCCGCTATCAGATTGCCTTCACCAGGAAATGGCTCTTCTTACCCTTCTGGATATGGATATATTTCCCTCCGAGCAGAGCTGAGGCATCGATCACTCCGGCAGGATCCGTGAATTTCTCCTTATTGATGCTCACACCATTGCCCTG
The DNA here is from genome assembly GCA_964588625.1 of uncultured Sangeribacter sp. Classification (GTDB taxonomy): domain Bacteria; phylum Bacteroidota; class Bacteroidia; order Bacteroidales; family Muribaculaceae; genus Lepagella. Next base: position 5,036 of record CAZPQD010000130.1, read on the forward strand.
CACCATCTTCCGGGCCTCTCCCTTCGAGGGGAACACCTGCGTCTTGACGGCAAGGAAATCGAGCACGGGGATGCCTGCCTCAATCTCTGCCATAGGAACCTCAAACATAGGCACTCCCTCGAACACGTCGAGCAGCGTCTTCTCATCGATGTTGCGCAGTGTCTCGGCCGCATGGTTGGAGAAAAGGATCTCGGAAGCCTCCACAGCTGCCTTGTATGCCTCCTCGCCATGCACCATCTCCGTCACTTCCTTCGCCAGACGCTTCTGCAGCGGACGGCGTCCGGGGTCGGCAGCATGCTCTGCCACGAGTGCCTCTATCTCCTCCTTTGTGAGGAATGTGAATATCTTGAGATATTTCTCAGCGTCGGCATCGCTGACGTTGAGCCAGAACTGGTAGAACTTATAGGGAGATGTGTAGCGTGCATCAAGCCATACGTTGCCACTCTCCGTCTTGCCGAACTTTCCGCCGTCGGCCTTCGTGATCAGCGGACAGGTGAGGGCGAACACCTCACCTCCCACCTTACGGCGCACCAGCTCGCTGCCGGTAGTGATGTTACCCCACTGGTCGGAGCCGCCGAGCTGCAGCCGGCAATTCTTATCCTGGTAGAGATGCAGGAAGTCGTAGCCCTGAAGGAGCTGATAGGTGAACTCGGTGAAGGAGAGACCATCGCGGGCCTCACCGTTGAGGCGCTTCTGCACAGAGTCCTTTGCCAT
>CAZPQD010000131.1:0-5675 GCA_964588625.1 uncultured Sangeribacter sp.
AATTCCTAATTCCTAATTCCTAATTCTTAATTCCTCTACCGCCTCTCCACTCCTTTATTATAAGTGTCAAAGATCCGGCTTGCCTGGCGGTCGAAGAGTTCCCAATGAGCCTTCTGCTGGGCGGGGAGACGCCAAATCTCACTGCGGGGCACAACCATGAAATTCTTCAGTCCTCCCTCCGGTTTGGCCGAGAGGAAGGTGTCATAATCAGCATGCGTGAAGCGCGCCTTGCCGTCAGCGCCACGTTCGAGGCGCGCACGCACATAGGCTCCGCCGCGTGTGTCGGCGGTCTTCATGTTGGAGATGAGGTTGCCTAATGAATATACAACAAGCACATCCTTATCCTCCTTCTCATTATGGCGGATTTCCATGGGCTGGATCACGTGAGGATGACCCCCGATGATGAGGTCGGCACCCTGCTCCACGAGGAAATCGGCGAGACTGCGCTGCACGGCGTTCTCCCTCAGCACATACTCCACACCCCAATGCATGGCCACCACAAGTATCTCAGCTCCGGCCTCACGTGTGGCCTTCATCTCCTCCGCTATGCGCTGGCGGTCGATGAGGGCTACCTCCGCGCCGTCGCGTGGCTCAATGCCGTTGGTGCCGTAAGTATAGTTGAGGAATCCAACCTTTATCCCCTTTATATCCTTGATGAAAGGGACTCGCGCCTTGCGGTCGGCCGCATCATGGTAGGTTCCGATCTGGTCGAGACCCATCGAGTCAAGCACGGCTATCGTGCGTCGGGCGGCCCGGTCGCTGCGGTCGAGACAATGGTTGTTGGCGGTCAGCATCATGTCGAAACCGGCATCCTTCAGTGCCAGGGCATAGGAGTCGGGGGCCGAGAAGCAGGGGTAACCCGTGTAGGATGGTCCTCCGCCGAGAGGCACCTCCAGATTTACGACAGCATAATCCGCCTGGGTCACGACAGGGGCTATCAACCGGAAGCAATCCGAATAATCATAACTCTTTCCGCCTCCCACCTTCAAAGCCTGATCGAGCTGGGCCTGATGCTGCATCGCATCACCCGCAAAGAAGAGTTCCGCCGACACATTCTCTCCCGAGGCAGAGGCCCCGGTGATGAAAGTCAGCAGGCTGAAAAGCAATATGGTGCAGATATTCATCGGCGTCAATTCATCGTCTGGGTGGAATATGTGAAGACAATCACTGCGTGGTCAGTGTCGAGCGTAGCCATCGTAGGCTGGAACATATAAGGAGCGCAGCGGGTCACGTAGATGGTGACGGCTCCCGTATACGGGTTCTCCTCCTCCTCCACAGTGATGTTTACGGGCACCAGCGTGAAGTCCATCTCTTCTTCCGTAGGTTCCTTGCCACTCTCCACAAGACCCAGGATATAATCGCGCATCGACTTGAAGCTGTAGCGTCCTGTGGTGGAGTCATAGGAGGCCCAGAAGGATGTCTTGTCATCGGGGATACGATTCTCGTTGAAGAAGGATTCCAATTCGGAAGTGCGCACCATGAGCAGCATCGGAGGCACACCTATGCTGTGGGTGTTGTCGATGCTGAGGGCCGGCACTGCAAACGAGAGATTGCTGATCACACCCAAGCTCGAATCGTGCGAACGGTATTCCTTGATGATTTTGTCAGCCGGAAACTTGAAGCGCGTCACATAGCCGCCCGGGGTCGTAAGCACAGAACGACCTTCGGCTACGAGTCTCTCAATCACTTCGCCCGGAGTATAGGAGATGCAGTTGGCGCTCGTGACTTCAGGAGCGATGGTGAAGAGGGCCACGGAGTCACGCTTCGTCACCGTCGAATAGACAACCTCGCTATCCACGATGTGTGATTCCCTAACGGGATAATGATAGTAGAGATAGAAATAGACGTTGGTGAGATTTGCCACACAGCCGCGTCCGAAGGTCTGTTCCACATATATCCCCGGATAACGCTTGGCGAAATTTGCAGGCCACTCGAAGAGTGAGGGCTCCCTGCGGTAGGCTTCGAAGAGCTTAGTCGCGTAAGAATTGTCAAGACGTATGGGGATATTGATATATCGATCCTTATAGAAGGCAGAGTCGGTCTTTGCCAGGGCCGTGAGGGTATAGGTGCTCACTCCGAGAGGGGCCGAAGGGTTGTAATAGCCTGTGGGGTCGAACTTGTTGGTAAGATCGGAGGGGAGTTGCTTCTCGAGGGGATACACCTTAAGTTGCTGGGGAGCGAGGGAGTCGCCGGTGAAGCTTCCGCGTGCCACCCTTATCATCATTCGGAGTGAATCCACCTGCGAGACGCTGATGGAGTCGGGGATGCCGAGCGAAGTTGCCGGCAGAAGCTGTGCCACGAAGCCGCAACGCAGGTCGCCATACGCAGGGATGGAGAGGCGTCCGAGCATGGTGGAGGATGAGCGCGAGTCATATTCCGGGCGGTATTCCGGCTTGGCGTAGAGCTTATACACGAGGGAATCGACAGTGATGACAACCTCCCCCTTCGACAGGCTGGAGCCGATCTGCGACACGTCGTCATCGCAGGCACCCAGGCCTGCAGCCAGCATCAGGGCGGCGGCAGGCAGCACGATGTTCTTCAGTTTCATTCGGGCGAGATTTGATTGTAGAGGTCAGTATAAGCATCCAGACCGCGCTCCTTAAGGTCGACTCCTGTGATGAACGGTATCTCCTTCTCCTGCACTATCTCGAGCAGCTCGGGATCGGGAGTCTCCTCATAGAAGACCACGGCATCGCTGTATTCGATGGCAATCTTATGGAGCAGCTTGGTGTCATGGGTCATCCCCTTGAATTTCTTGATGTCGCGTGCCGGGATTCCGTCGGCCCGCATTCGGGCGATCATATTCTCGTCGAGTCCTCCGGTCACTTCGCCGGGAAGGACGCTGTAGACGGTCTTGGTGAGCTTATATACCGGGTCATCGTTGCAGATGCGGTGCAGATACAACGGACCGAGGGCCGTCATCCATCCCGAACAGTGGATGATGGCCGGTTCCCACTTCAGCTTCTTGACGGTCTCCATTGTGCCGCGTGCGAAGAAGATGGCGCGCTCGTCATTGTCCGGACGGTTGCTGCCATAGGGGTCTTCGTCGCTGTCAAGTTTCTGGAAATAGTCGTCGTTATCGATGAAATAGACCTGGATGCGGGAGGGCTGCATCGAGGCTACCTTGATGATCAGGGGATGGTCGGCGTCATTGATGACGATATTCATTCCGCTGAGGCGAATCACTTCGTGCAGCTGATTGCGGCGCTCGTTGACTGTGCCGAACTTGGGCATGAAGGTTCTCACTTCAAATCCCCGCTTCTGTATTCCCTGCGCAAGCTCGCGTCCGAGTGTGGAGAACTCTGCCGGGGGAAGATAGGGGGCTATCTCCTGATTGATAAAAAGAATTCTTTTCTTTGCCATTTCTCTTTTTTTTCTGAGGCCCCCTCTCCGGAGCGGAGGCCACGGGGAGGCTTTCTTTTTCCGTTTTTTTGAAAAGAAAGCATATTCCGCCCGCAAAGTTAATAAAAAATTATGGATTTTCCCCTATCGGCGTGGGCTCCTCTCCCGGATTTAAGACTCTTTAAGGGGTTTTTGCTCCCGCAGGAGTAAGGTTTGCCAAGTTTTTTTCGTGTCAGGTTGGTGCGTTTTCCGTTCTTTTATTAATTTTGCATTCTAAATCATATGCGGGGGAAGCATCCCGGCCTTGTCCGCACGCATTCTCCCGAGTCTTGACTCATCATCTTGTCAGCAATGTTGATAATAAGAACAATCGCCGATCTCTCGGCCTATGTGGCCTCTCTTCAGACCAACCACCGTTCCATAGGGCTTGTCCCCACAATGGGCGCCCTTCACGACGGCCATCTTTCGCTCGTTAAGCGGGCTGTGGCTGAGAACGATGCGGCTCTTGTCTCTCTCTTCGTCAATCCCGTGCAGTTTAACAATCCCGCCGACCTTGCTTCTTATCCGCGCAAGGAGGAGGATGATTTCAGGATGCTTGCCGAGGCAGGCGCCGCTGCTGTCTTCGCTCCCTCCGTGGAGGAGATCTTTCCCGACGGCCCGCAGGCCACGGTCAGAAAGGAATACGACCTTGGCTCGGCTGCCGAAGTGATGGAGGGACGCATGCGTCCCGGACATTTCCAGGGTGTGGCCTACATCGTGGAGCGGCTGTTCCGCCTCTGTCGTCCCACCCGTGCCTACTTTGGCGAGAAGGATTTCCAGCAGATAGCCGTAATCCGCAACATGGTGCGCTCCGAGGGTATCGATGTTGAGATTGTGCCCTGCCCCATAATGAGGGCCCCCGACGGGCTTGCGCTCTCTTCGCGCAATGCACTCCTCTCTGATGATGAGAGGGCAGTGGCTCCGGAAATCCATCGTGCGCTGGCCGACAGCGTGGAGTATTCACGCTCACATTCCGTGCGCGCCACCCATGACTCTGTGGTGGAACGTATCGACGCTGTGCCACATATGAAGGTGGAATATTTCGAGATTGTCGACGCACGCACTCTCATGCCTGTGGAGGAATGGGAGGAGTCTCCCTGGATTGTAGGTTGCATCACCGTCTATTGCGGCGATGTCAGGCTCATCGACAACATTGCCTATAGACTCCCTGAAAAGAATGGCTGAAACTGAGGACAGACGGAGTATTTCCGGACTCACCTTCACTTACTTACCTGATTCCTGTAAAAAAGAAAATCCAAGATTTTACGCATCATGCTTATAGAAATGATGAAATCCAAGATTCACCGTGTCACTGTCACTCAGGCGAATCTTAACTATATCGGCAGCATCACGATCGACTCGCTCCTGCTCAAGGCCGCCGGCATTCTCGAAGGCCAGCGTGTCTGGATTGTCAACAACAATAACGGTGAGAGATTCGACACTTACGTCATCGCCGGCGAGGAGGGCAGCGGTGTGATTTGCCTCAACGGGGCAGCCGCACGCAAGGCCCAGCCGGGCGACATAGTCATCATCATGACCTATGCGCTCATGACTCCCGAGGAGGCAGAAGGCTTCCGTCCGGTGGTGATATTTCCCGATACTGCCACCAACTCTCTCTGACCCCTGTCAGAACCACATCTCTCTCCGCTCTACTGTCAAAAATAATAACTCAAGATAATGTTCAATAATCTTTCCGATCGCCTCGAACGCTCTTTCAAGATCCTGAAGGGTGAAGGCCGAATCACTGAAATCAATATCGCCGAGACCATGAAGGACGTGCGGCGCGCCCTCGTGGAAGCGGACGTCAACTATAAGGTGGCGAAGTCGTTCACCGACACTGTCAAGAAAAAGGCCTTGGGCCAGAATGTGATCAATGCACTGAAGCCTAAGGAACTCATGATCCGCATCGTGCACGATGAACTCGTGGAACTGATGGGCGGTCAGGAGGCTCCGCTCAACCTCTCGGCAAATCCTTCGGTGATCCTGATGTCGGGTCTGCAGGGTTCGGGTAAGACTACTTTCACCGGCAAGCTGGCCCGCAAGCTCAAGGCTGCCAAGGGCAAACGTCCGCTGCTGATCGCGGCCGACACTCGCCGTGATGCCGCCCGTGAGCAACTCCGTATCCTTGGTGAGGGCATAAATGTGCCGGTATATACTCAGGACGAGACTTCCGACCCGGTGAAGATTGCCCTCGACGGTATCGCCTATGCGAAGGCCAACCGTTATGACCTTGTCATCATCGACACTGCCGGCCGTCTTGCCGTGGATGAGGAGATGATGGATGAGATCGAGCG
>CAZPQD010000132.1:0-5640 GCA_964588625.1 uncultured Sangeribacter sp.
CTGCCTTACAAGCAGAGGGTCTGCGGTTCGAATCCGTAATCGCCCACCGATTAAAACAACTTTCTTTTTAGAACGCTATTCGGGCGATTAGCTCAGCTGGTTTAGAGCGTCTGCCTTACAAGCAGAGGGTCTGCGGTTCGAATCCGTAATCGCCCACTTCCCCGAATAAATTTACAAGACCTTATGAGACGACTGATTCGCGAGAATCGGTCGTTTGTTTTTAGCTGAAGGGCTGAGGGTTACAAACCCTCAGCGACTGAGACTTGAACATTATTTGGGAACAGGGCACTCGCCGAATGGCTGAGGGTTACAGACCCTCAGTGACTGAGACTTGAACATTATTTGGGAACAGAGCTCTTGCCGAATGGCTGAGGGTTACAAACCCTCAGCGACTTGAAAGCGACTTGAACTTGAGACTTGAAAAACATCAGCGACTTGAGGGGATGAGTACGAGGCGCGAGAAGAGTTCTGAGAACTTGGCTTCGAGTAGAGCCGGGATTTCCTCGCCGGAGGATGCCAACAAAATGCCGGGATGTGACGGCGACGTCTGGATGATGGCGCTCTTGACGGCCGCCAACCAGCGGTAACGCTCCTCGACCGGAAGACCCCGAAACGGCACATCATCGCGGCAGAAGGCCGCCAACTGAATGCGCGCACGCTCCACATCAGCTTTCGCAAAGAGGCTGCGCATCCGTCGCTCATCTATCTCAACCTTCACCTTCAACCACCGTCGGCGCTTGCACATCATCATCAACCCTACATTGACAAATTCCCCCCGCTCTATGTCGGGCACATAGCGGAGCAGCGAATATTCATATATTACTTTTTCCATGAATCTCAATTTTGCTTGCTCATATTCCCTCCTTCAATAATTTCTCGCGCTGTCGTATGGCCTCTTCCGTGAACCGCCGGCTTTCGGCAAGCCTACGTGTCAGGAAAGTGCGGTAGCTTTCCCGACGTTCGGCGGCCGTCATCCCGCCCTCCTCCTCGAGCCATTCCCCGGGGATTAGGTCGACTATCTTCGAGAGTGTGCGCGGAGTGATGGCCTGACGCATGAGCCTGTCGGCCTCCTCCAATCTGTCGGCATAAGGGAGGGCCACATGACGTGCGATATAGGGGAAGGGGTCCAGTGCAGCCTCGGAGGCATCCTTTTCTGAATGATGGAAATAGAGTGAAGCGCCATGGTCGATGAGCCACGTCTCGCCATTCCAGACCATCATGTTGGGATTGAGGCGTGTGCGGTCCACATTGGTAAGGAACGCATCGAGCCATACGAGGCGTGAGGCGGTCAGGGGGTCAATCTTATTGACGGCAGGGTCAAAAGTGGCGGCTCCGCTCAGGAAATGCATCCCGAGGTTGAGACCCTCTGATTTACGGAGCAATTCCTGCACCTCCTCATCGGGTTCGGTGATGCCGAACGCATTGTCGAGGCCAAGGAGCACGAGTTCCGGAGTGCGGAATTTGAAAGCCTTCGCCACAAGACCACCCACAAGCTCTGATATCAAGGCCTTCTTGCCATGACCTGCGCCACGGAGCTTCACCACATAACGGAAACCATCGGACGCTTCGGCCAGGGCCGGGAGCGAACCTCCCTCTCGCATCGGGAGGATATATCGTGTCAATTCTTCGTGTCTGAGTTCCATTTTTTTGTTTTGTTAAGGCGTCTTGTCGTTTTGTCCGGGCGCCCTGTCATTATGTCATTTTGTCATAATGTCATTTTGTCAAGATGTCGGGCGCCCTGTCATTATGTCAAGATGTCATTATGTCAAGATGTCGGGGCGCCTGTCAAGATGTCATTTTGAGGGGCGCCTATTAATATAACATCCCTGTCGGAAATTTAGATTCCGGCAGGGATGCTGACTATCTTTCAGAAGCTATCAAGCCTTTATTTTGCGGTCTCCAAGCCTCTTTATTTGCGGCTATCAAGCCTTTATTTTGCGGAGAGGTATTCGTCAATGGCCTTGGCAGCCTTACGGCCTGCGCCCATGGCGAGGATGACAGTCGCGGCTCCTGTGACGGCGTCGCCTCCGGCGAAGACACCTTCGCGAGAGGTGCGTCCCTCCTCATCTGCCACGATGCAGCCACGACGGTTGGTCTCGAGTCCTTCGGTAGTGCTCTTGATAAGAGGGTTGGGGCTTGTGCCGAGTGCCATGATGACTACATCGCAGTCGATCTCAAAATTGGAACCCTCCTTGGCCACGGGGCTGCGGCGTCCGCTCTCATCGGGTTCGCCGAGCTCCATCTCCACGCATTCCAGACCTTTCACCCATCCCTTCTCGTCGCCGAGGACACGCACGGGGTTGGTCAGCATCTTGAACTCGATGCCCTCCTCCTTGGCATGGTGCACTTCCTCAACACGCGCGGGAAGTTCGGCTTCCGAACGGCGGTAGACGATGACAGCCTCAGCGCCGAGGCGCTTGGCTGTGCGCACGGCGTCCATGGCCACATTGCCGCCTCCTACCACCACGACCTTGCGGCCTGTGTAGATGGGTGTGTCATAGTCATCATCATAGGCGTGCATGAGGTTGGCGCGGGTCAGGAACTCATTGGCGGAACATACGCCGTTGAGATTCTCTCCCTCGATTCCCATGAAGCGCGGCAGTCCGGCTCCTGAGCCTACGAAGACAGCATCGAAACCTTCGCGGTCGAGAAGATCGTCGACGGTCATTGTGCGGCCCACCACTACGTCGGTCTCGATCTCGACGCCGAGTTTGCGCACTTCATCAACCTCCTTTGCCACGATTCCCTCCTTCGGGAGTCGGAACTCAGGGATGCCGTATACGAGCACACCTCCCACCTTATGGAGGGCTTCGAAAATCTTGACTTCATAGCCGGCCTTGGCAAGGTCGGAGGCGCAGGCGAGTCCGGCGGGACCCGAACCGACGATGGCCACACGCTTGCCGTTGCGGGCAGGCTTCTCCACCTTCATCTCATCGGAATGTGCTATCTTCCAGTCACCGACATAGCGCTCGAGTTTGCCGATGGCCACCGGCTCGAACTTGATGCCGAGCACACACGCGCCCTCACACTGCGACTCCTGCGGACATACACGGCCGCAGACACTCGGCAGAGTGCTGTCTACGGAAATCACCTCGGCGGCTCCGCGGATATCGCCCTGGGCCACCTTGCTGATGAAGCCCGGGATATTGACATGCACCGGACATTTGCCCACGCAGTGGGGCATCTTGCAGTTGAGGCAACGCGACGCTTCGAGTGCCGCCTCCTCGTCATTATATCCGTAGCATACTTCCTCAAAATTGGCGGCACGCACCTCGGGAGCCTGCTCGCGTACTTTCACACGAGGTATTCTATTAGCCATTACACTTGCATTTATGGGTTTCGGGATTGCACTTCCTATTCTCTCTGTACATATTCTGGCGACGCATGGCTTCGTCGAAGTCAACCTTATGGCCATCGAACTCCGGACCGTCGACACACGTGAACTTCGTCTCGCCGCCAATGCTCACGCGGCAGGCACCACACATGCCGGTGCCGTCGACCATGAGGGCGTTGAGGCTGACCATCGTAGGGATCTCATACTCCTTGGTGGTCAGCGCAGCGAACTTCATCATGATCATGGGACCGATGATCACGCAATGGTCATACTTCTTGCCCTGATTGTCGATGAGATCCTTCATCAGGCCTGTGACCATGCCGTGGAATCCTTCGGAACCATCGTCGGTGCAGAGATACACGTTGCCGACCTTCTTCATCTCGTCGACATAAGTGAAGAGGTCCTTGGTCTTGGCGCCGATGACAACATCTGCCTCCACCCCATGCTCCTTGAGCCATTTCACCTGGGGATATACCGGGGCTGTGCCCACACCGCCGGCCACAAAGAGAATCTTTTTGGCCTTCAGCTCCTCGTCGGAGAGATCAAGAAGATCTGAGGGGCGGCCGAGCGGGCCTGCGAAATCAGCGAATGAATCTCCCACTTCGAGAGAATTGATCTTGCCGGAGGAGTAACCCACTTCCTGGGTCACGATCGTCACTGTGCCGGCCTGCGGATCATAGTCACAAATTGTCAGCGGGATGCGCTCTCCCTCTTCGTCGGTGCGCACTATCACGAACTGTCCCGGCTTCGCGGAAGAAGCCACACGGGGAGCGTGCACCTTCATCTCTGTGATGCGCGGGGCAAGCACGCGCTTGCTTACTATTTCAAACATTCTGAAGTATTAGAAAAGGTTGTTATTTCGCGCAAAAGTAGGGATATTTTTCGGTTGCTGCAAATTTCAGGGGGTTATTTCCAAAAAAGTTTCCCCGCATATTTGGCATTACGCCATTTTTAGGTTATTTTTGCGATTTAATAAAGAAAATCAACGATTCCGACATATAATCATGAATCTATTCGACCAGGTAAGCGAAGACATAAAGAAGGCCATGCTGGCCCGCGAGAAAGTGCGTCTCGAAGCCCTGAGAGGCATCAAGAAAGAGTTTCTGGAGGCTAAGACGGCCAAGGGCGCCGGAGGGCAGCTTTCGGATGAGAACGCCATGAAGATACTCATCAAGATGGTGAAGCAGCGCAAGGAAAGCGCCTCCATCTATGAGGCCAACGGCCGCCCGGAACTGGCTGCCAACGAATTGGCGGAAGCCGCCGTCATCGAGGAATATCTACCCAAACAACTGAGCCAGGAAGAACTCGAGGCTGAGGTGAAGGCCATCATCGCCGAGGCTGGGGCCACATCGCCCAAGGAGATGGGCAAGGTGATGAAACTCGCCTCCCAGCGCCTTGCCGGACGCGCCGACGGACGCAAGATTTCCGAGACTGTAAAGGACCTGCTCGCCTGATTCCCCAACCACGATAAAGAAAAACCAACCAGAAGATGCTTACGCTTCAGACCATAAAACAGGATCCCGAGTACGTCATCAGGCGTCTTGCCGTAAAGGGATTCGACGGCCGTGCCGTCATCACCGAAATACTTGAAATCGACGCTGAACGCCGCCGGCTCCAGGCCCGCTGCGACTCCGACGCTTCCGAACTCAAGAAACTCGCCGCCTCCATCGGCGCCCTCATGAAGAAGGGTGAAAAGGAGGAGGCTGAGAAAGCCAAAGCACGGGTGGCCGAGCTCAAGGGTGCGGCCAAGGGCCTTCAGGACCGCCTTGAGGAATGCGAGACAAAGATGCGCGAACTGCTCCTGACCGTGCCCAACCTTCCCTGCGAGGCTGTGCCGGAGGGTCTTACCGCCGCCGAGAATGTGGTGGAGAAGACGGGCGGCAAGATGCCCGAGCTGGGAGCCGACGCCCTTCCCCACTGGGATCTGGCAAAGAAATACAACCTCATCGATTTCGAGATGGGTGTGAAAGTGACCGGAGCCGGTTTCCCCTTTTACATCGGAAAGGGAGCACGCCTGCAGCGTGCCCTCATCCAGTTCTTCCTCGATGAGGCCTGGAAAGCAGGCTACATCGAAGTGGAGCCTCCTTTCGTGGTAAACACCGCCTCGGGCTACGGCACAGGTCAGCTCCCCGACAAGGAGGGACAGATGTATCACGTCACTCTCGACGACCTCTATCTGATCCCGACAGCCGAAGTGCCCGTCACCAACATGTACCGCGACGTGATCATCCCCGCCGCCGAACTTCCCAAAAAGAACTGCGCCTACTCGGCCTGCTTCCGCCGCGAGGCCGGCAGCTACGGCAAGG
>CAZPQD010000133.1:0-5338 GCA_964588625.1 uncultured Sangeribacter sp.
GAAGGTTGACGCTCCCGAGGAGGCTAAGGATGGCGAACCCACAGCCGGAAAGCGTCGCCGCGTGCGTCGTTCCGCTGAGGCTCCCGTTGCCGAGGCTCCCGCTGCTGAAGCTCCCGCTGAGGCACCCGCTGCCGAGTAATCAGTTGATTCTTTGAGACTACTACTCGTCAGAACAATATAAAGCATTCCGGGGCGCCTATGCGACGCGCCGGTTGCTTGTTTTTATAACCGACTACAATTTAAAAGATTTATACAAAGTTATGGCAGTAACTATCGAAGACATCAAAAAGCTCCGCAAGATGACCGGTGCCGGTATGATGGACTGCAAGAACGCCCTCGCCGAGACTGACGGCGATATCCAGGGTGCAATCGAGATTATCCGTAAGAAGGGTCAGGCTGTAGCCGCCAAGCGTGAGGACCGTGACGCAGCCGAAGGTTGCGTACTCGCCGAGTCCAAGGCTGGATTCGCAGCTATCGTAGCCCTCAAGTGCGAGACTGACTTCGTTGCCAAGAACGAGTCTTTCCGCGCTCTTACAAAAGAAATACTTGACGCAGCTGTAGCTGCTTCCGCCAAGACTCTCGACGAGGTTAAGACCCTCAAGCTCGGCGACCGCACCGTAGAGGAGCGCATCACCGACGAGATCGGCAAGACCGGCGAGAAGATGGAGCTCGGCGCTTATGAGTTTGTTGCCGCTCCCAGTGTTGCCGCTTACGAGCACCTCGGAAATAAGCTTGCCACAATCGTTGGCCTCAGCATCGAGGGTATCGATCCCGAAGTTGGCCGTGAGGTAGCAATGCAGGTTGCAGCCATGAATCCTCTCGCCGTAAGCCGTGAGACAGTAGCTCAGGAAGTTATCGACGAGGAGATCAAGGTAGCTGTTGAGAAGACAAAGGCTGAACAGGTGCAGAAAGCTGTTGAGGTAGCCCTCAAGAAGGCAGGACTCAACCCCAACCACTTCGACAGCGAGGATCACATCGCTTCCAACCTTGCCAAAGGCTGGTTCACTGAGGAGGACGCTGCCAAGGCTCGTGAGATAATCAAGACTGTCTCCGAAGAAAAGGCTGCCAACCTCCCCGAGGCCATGATCCAGAACATCGCCAACGGTCGTCTCAACAAGTTCTTCAAGGAGAATACCCTCATGGAGCAGGAGTACCACCGCGACGCCAAGAAGACCATCGCTCAGTATCTCGACGGAGTTCAGAAGGGTCTCGCAGTAGTTGAGTTCAAGCGCGTGAACCTCAATCAGGACTAATCAGAAGATTTTTGACAGTCTATATCATTGAAGAGGATACCCCAAGCCGGGTTTCCTCTTCTTTTTTTTCGGATTAACGAAATATTCGATAAAAGATTAACATGTTTTAACAAATGATAATTATTTGTCATATAGTTAGATTACCCCATTGAGGAAAGTGGTTTTCTTTGCAAAATGTCATATTATGACAATAAACGATAATTGCATGCTATTATGAGATTAAAAGGGAAGGGGAAAACTCCTTCGGTAATTTGTCTATGAGCGGAATAATCCCTAAATTTGCTTTCAATAACTTAAATTACCTTACGGAATCTAACTAACAACAACCACATTATACTAATTCAAATGACAAGACGTTTACTGACCGCTGCTGCCGCTATGGTAGCAATCAGCGCGATGGCCGCCCCTCAACCTGCAAGATTGGGTCGCGAGCTAAACCAGCGCAACAAACGTGTGCCCATGGGATCCGTGGTTTTCAACACCAAGGATGCCAAGCAGGCAGCTCCGACAATGTTCCATGCTCCTGAAGCTGACGCCACACTCTCCATGAACTGGGGCTATTGTGAGGAAATCTACAGCGCGATGCCCATGAATGAGGGAACCCTGAAGGGAGCCATCATCCTCAGCAAGGAGCTTTCCGAGGAATTCGCAGGTGCCAAGCTCACCAGCATCTCGATAGCTACTCCAGCTGATGCCAACACTCAGAGTATCGACTATGAGAACTGGGTCTATACTTATGACAACCCCATCAAAAAAGCCACTGTATGGCTCGCAGAGGATCTTGAAAGCGAACCCTTTGCAAGTGTTGAGGCTGAGTTAGGGCCCAAAGGATTCACGTGGCAGGCAATCGAACTTCCTGAAGCCTACGTCATTGAAAAAGGCAAACAGGTAGTGATCGGCTACACTATGGATATTCCTGAGAATAATGGCAACATTTGTCCCGTAATCGCTGACTTCAGCAGTGAGTTCTATAAGAAGCTGTCCTGTTGGGTATATACCAACCTGCTGGGTATGAATGAGAACTACGAGCTCATCTTCGAAGGTGATAAGAAGTGGAAGGACTTCAGCTCTGATTTCGGCAACCTCTGCATCCGCGCCGGTCTTGAAGGTGACAACCTGCCTACCAACAAGTGCGAGATCGTTGACTATCTGATGCCTCAGTACGTAGCTCCCGGTGAAGATCTGACCTTCATGAGCATCATACGCAACACAGCTGCCAACGATATCACATCGATTGAATACACATTGAAGATCGACGGCATGGAGCCCCAGACTTCAACTGTGACTATGCCCGAGGCTGTTCCTTACTTCGAATATAGCGACATCCTGAGCAATACGTTCAAGTGTACCACCGTCGGCAACAACGTGGCTTATGAAATCGGCATCACTGCCATCAACGGTGAAAAGCTCGACGAGGCACTTGCAGTTCAGACTGGTCTGCTCCTCTGCATCGCTGAGGGTTATCCCAAGAACAACGTGATCGAGGAAGCCACAGGTACATGGTGCGGATGGTGCGTCGTTGGTTACGCCGGCATGGAATACATGGCCGAGAATTATGCCGACCAGGGCTTCATCGGTATCGCTGTCCATGGCGGCGACCAGATGGACGTCATGGGTGAAGGTATGGCTTATGAGACGTTCGGCAACTATGTAGAAGGTTTCCCCTCTGCATATCTCAACCGTGACATGACCTACTCCCTCTATCCCAGTCCCGAGGATCTCGCTGATGAGTTTGAGTATGTGAAGGATATTCCGGCTTATGCCAAGATCTCTGCCACTATCTCTGAGAATGGCGGCGACGGCCTCCAGTACAAGCTCTCTACTTCCACTGAATTCAGCGGCACTGAGGAAAACGCCAACTATATGGTTGCTTATACTGTGATGGAGGACGATCTTGGTCCTTACACCCAGGAGAACTATTGCGCCGGCACTGGTCAGGACTATTATGGTTTTGAAGACAAGCCTGCTAAGGTACGCCTCAAATTCAACGACGTGGCACGCAACTGCTCTCGCCCCATGGGTATAGCTAACTCTCTGCCCACTTCAATCGAGAAGGGCAAGGCTTACGAATACAATGCCGACCTCGTTCTCGACGATGTAAAGGACACCAACAACGTTCGCGTTGTGGCAATGGTCATCAACGGTCTGACAGGTGCAATCGAGAACGCAGTGAGCGTCAAGACTCCCTACAACAGCGTTGAGGCTGTGGAGGACGCAAACTCTGCCAAGGCTTACGGAGCAGAGGGAGCAATCATCATCTCCGGCAACGCCGATCATGCAGATGTCTACGCTATCGACGGCCGCCACGTTGCCTCCAACGTTAAGAAGGAAGTACGCGGTCTCTCCGCCGGCATCTATGTTGTGGTGCTCGATGGAAAATCCGTAAAGGTTTGCGTTAAGTAAAAAATCAACATAGTAAAGGAGTCGACATCGACTCTAAGAACAGAAAAATCCCGCCGTTGCCGAGTGCAGCGGCGGGATTCTTTTTCGTTATCCATGGTTTTTCACTAATTTTGCAGTCATGAATCTCCATCCTGTATTGAGAAACGTCGGCGAGATTGCCGACTCGATGGGCCGCGAGGTCTATGTTGTGGGAGGCTACGTCCGCGATCTGATACTTGGGCGACAGTCGCCCGATATGGATTTTGTGACCATCGGATCCGGAATTGACCTCGCCAGGGAAGTGGCCGCCGGTCTCGGTCATCCCGACAGTATCGCCGTATATCCCACCTACGGCACAGCCCAGGTGCGCCACAAAGGACTTGAACTCGAGTTCGTAGGGGCACGCAAGGAATCATACTCACGCGAGTCGCGCAATCCCATAGTTGAGGAAGGCACGCTCGACGACGATCAGAAACGTCGCGACTTCACCATCAACGCCATGGCAATATGCCTCAATGCCGACAGATACGGCATGCTCCTTGACCCCTTTGACGGTATGTCTGACCTGAAGGCGCGCATAATCCGTACCCCCCTCGACCCGGACATCACATTCTCCGACGACCCTCTGCGCATGATGCGCGCCGTGAGATTCGCCACACAACTTGGTTTCCGTATCCTTCCCGAGACTTTCGAGGCCATAAAACGCAATAAGGAGAGAATACGCATCATCACCAAGGAACGCATAAACGATGAGCTTTCCAAAATCATCCGTTCGCCCCGTCCTTCGGTAGGTTTCCGAATCCTCGACATGGCGGGACTCCTTGAGATCATCTTTCCGCAGCTCTGTGAGCTCAAGGGTGTGGAGACAAAGGAAGGACGAGGCCATAAGGATAATTTCGCCCACACGCTCCAGGTGCTTGACAACGTTGCCGAAAAAAGCGACAACGAATGGCTGCGTTGGGCAGCCTTGCTCCACGACATAGCCAAACCGCGCACAAAGCGTTACGACCCCAAGCTGGGCTGGACTTTCCATAACCATAATTTCATCGGGGAGAAGATGATCCCCCGCCTTTTCCGCGAGATGAAACTTCCCCTCAACGAAAAGATGAAGTATGTGGCGAAGATGGTGGGCTTGCACATGCGTCCTCAGTCGGTGGCCGAAGAGGGGGTGAGCGACAGTGGCGTGCGACGTCTCATCACCGATGCCGGAGAAGCTCTCGAAGACCTCATGACGCTATGTGAGGCTGACATCACATCTAAGAACCCTGCCAAAGTGCGCCGTCAGCTCGAAGGCTTTGCCCAGCTTCGCACACGTATGGCCGAGATCGCGGATGCCGATGCCTTCCGCAACTGGAAACATCCCCTCAACGGCAATGATATCCGCAAGCGCTACGGCCTGGAGGAAGGTGTGGTCGGCGGAAAGCAGATACAGGTGCTTAAGGATGCAGTGAAAGAGGCCATCCTTGACGGCCGCTGCGAATATACCCCCGAAGGTGCCTGGACATTCCTTGATGCCTTGATGGCTGACGGCATTGAAGCTGTCCCGGGCATCGATAAAGTCCCCGGTGCCGGACAGTCCGGGATGCCAAAGGACTGAATAATTTACCAAATTCTAAGACTCCGTTCCCCAAAAAATGTTAATGCAGGGGCGGTGGATTTTCTTGAGAATTTCGTTTATCTCGGAGGGAGCAATGCGGGCATTG
>CAZPQD010000134.1:0-5067 GCA_964588625.1 uncultured Sangeribacter sp.
TTTAATAATCCCAATCGGGATAGACAAGGTGTGAGCCCATTTTCTCGAGTTCTTTCTCGAAGATGGGGAGGACATCGAGTTCGTAGAGGCTTACGGCGTCGGAGGCTATGATGCCGGCTCCGGTGCTGACGTTGCTGAAGACGCTGCGCGGTTCGGCCACGCCGAAGTCTTCGAGAATGCCCTGAAAACCGGTGTATTTCTTGAAGAGGGAGAGTATGTAGAGGTAATAGTCTTTCGAGAGGTTGATGAGTTTGATGGTGGACTTGGTGCTCCACGGTCGGCCGTAGCCGCCGTCCCCAGTGGGCCAGAGGTAGAAGGATTCAAACAAGGATAGGGTGTAGGTCTGGAGCGAGATTGTGCGGTCGGTGAAGAAAGAGCAGTAGTGGTATTTGTTGAGCACGCCGTCCATGGCGGATTCGTTTTCGCCGATGATGGGATCGTCGACATAGCCGGAGCCGGCCACGAGGTAGTAGTTTTCGCCGGCGGGGTCGGTGAAGGTGACCTTGAAACGCAGGGTCATCTCGAGGGGATGGGAAATCTCGCCATTAAAACCCATGGAAAAGCTGTTTTGGTCAATGCGGGTTTCGACGGTGTATTCCACTTTGTCGATGGGCACGGCGGTGGGCACATTGGCGGAGCCTTCAGCCTCACCGAAACGGGTATCGGCTTTTATCTCCACGGATTCACCCGCCATGCAGCGATGGTCGCATTCATAGCGGGCAGTTTCCTCATTGAAGGTCATCGGGAGCCACTGGCCGCCGTCGACACGGTATTGCACGTTGGCGTCGGGGAGAGTAGCCTTGGCCGGATCGTTGAGGGTATTGAAGAGCCAGCTGCGGCTGACCATGGCCACGAGCAGAGAGTCGCGCTCGGCGAGGGCGTTGATGACGGGTATGGGGGTGTCGTCGAGCTTGGGGTCGAAATCTGTGGTGCAGGAGGGGAGGAGGAGAGAGATTGGAAGAGCGATTAAAAGAGAGGTTAGAAGGGTAAAGAGGGATACAGAGGAGGAGTGTGAGGGGAGTAAGGAGAGAGAGCGGGGGAGGGAAAATATGCGGATCATTGGAGTGAAAATTTAATTGGGGGAACAGAGCCTTAGAAGAACCAGGTGTAGCTGACGCCCGGGATGGTGGGGAGGAGGCGAAGGTATTGGAAAGTAGGAGCGGTGTTTGTCCAGAAGCGTTTCTTGACTGCGATGGGGTTCATGTTGCAGTAGGCGTTGTAGAGAGAGAAGGTCCATTCTCCGTGGCGGGTGCGGAGTGTGGCGCTGAGGTCGAGGCGGTTGTAGAAGGGGAGCCGTCGGCCGTTGATGACACCCAAGATGTCGGGAGAGCCCGACCATTCCGAATCGATGAAAGGGATCTGCGAATCGGGGAGCACCTGATAATTCTGTTCCTGGATAGTGTAGCGGTTGCCGCTCATGCCGGTCCAGAGGGCATTGAGGGTCCAGCGGGAGTTGACGTCCCAGCTTACGGAGATATTGATCTTGTGGCGATTGTCGAAGCGGTCCGGAAACCAACGGCCGCCATTCTTTCCTTCGAATCGGCGATCCGTCCAGAGGAGGGAGTAGGCAACCTGACCCGTAATCTTTCCGAAACGTTTGGAGAGGGAGAAATCCAGTCCCCTGGCCCTTCCTTCGCCCGAGGCGAGGAGTTCATGCCAGGGCGTATCCTTGGGGGCGAGGTAATAATAGTCGGGATAGTCGGTGAGATTGCGGAGCCAACGCCAATAAGCCTCGCCAGAGAATGTGTAGCCCTGGCCGAAAGTCCAGTATGCGCCGATCGAGACATTATGGCTCCGGCCCGGCTTCATGTTGCCGGTCACGGGAATCCACATGTCGGTAGGGAGGGCGAGGAAACTCTCGCTCAACTGATGCACATACTGCGTCATGCCCGCGTAAGCCGCCTTGAGTGTCAGCACATCGTTGACACTCCAGCGCACACCGAGACGCGGATCGAGAGTCCAGTGAGTTCGGCCGGAAGAATACAGGCCGCCGCGCAGACCCGCCGAGATACGGAGCGGATCGCACACTTCCCAGTCGTCGCTTATGTAGAGGGCTGCCTCGTTGGCGAAGAGATGCTCCTCCGTCAGACAACTTGAATAAGTATCCCTGCCGTTATAGACGGCTGTGGCCTCCTCCTGAGGCTTGA
The DNA here is from genome assembly GCA_964588625.1 of uncultured Sangeribacter sp. Classification (GTDB taxonomy): domain Bacteria; phylum Bacteroidota; class Bacteroidia; order Bacteroidales; family Muribaculaceae; genus Lepagella. The sequence continues at coordinate 2,148 of CAZPQD010000134.1, forward strand.
AGTAATGGCGCGTGAATTCCGCCCCGAAGTCAATGCGCTGTGAGGAGGAGGCATTCCATGTGAAGGCAGCGCGGGCAATGATGTCGGTGATGTTGTTGGAAGTCTTGAACTCGCGCGCGTTGTGATAGAGAGTGTTCTGATAGTCAGACTTATCCTCCTCCAGAGACCTCTCCGAGTTTTCCACATTGCGGCGCAGCATCGAGGAGAAATGACTGACGGAGAGGGTGAAATTGCCGAAGAGGGAGGGGGTGAAGGTATGGCTGTAGCCTACGGAACCGAGGATATTACCCCAGTGGAGGCGTGCAATGTCGGAGGAGAATGTGCGATAGTTTTCCTCCATATCATCAACAGAGGATTTCTCACCACCCTTGAGATAGTCGTCGCCATAATAGAACATGGCATGGAGGCGGCCGCCGTTGGAGAATCTATGTGTGAGCTTGGCATTGATATCCATGAAGGAATAGCGGGCCACAGTGGTGTTGTAATTGTCCTGGCGCACATGATTGTAGATGGCAAGCGCCGGCACACTCAGCACCTCATACCACGAACGGCGCACGGCAAAGGAATATGTGGTGCGCCCTCCAATGGGGCCGTCGATATTGAAGGCGCCCGAGGTAAGGCCGATCCTCACCGAACCATGATGCCCGGAGCTGCTTCCATCCTTCGTATGCACGTCGAGCACGCTGGAGAGGCGGCCTCCGTAGGCAGCGGGGAAGGAAGTCTTGTAGAAATCCACATTCTTGATGACATCCACATTGAAAGCCGAGAATAGGCCTCCGAAATGCGACGGTTGATAGATGGGGACACCATCGAGGAGCACCAGATTTTCGTCGGCTGCGCCACCATGGACATACATACCCGCCATACCCTCCATACCCGGCGAGACGCCCGGCTGTACCTGGAGGCTCTTGATGACGTCGGTCTCACCGAGAATGACGGGAGTATTGCGTATATCCGCCACATTGAGGCTGAGGCGGCCTACGTCGGCCGAACGCATTGCGATGGAGCGGTTGATGTCGGCCGTCACCACCACCTCCTTGAGCGATGCACCCGCCAGAGTATCGGGAGAGAGCACAATCTCCAGCGGGCGGGAAGAAGGGACGGAAATATTGACGTCGCGCGGCAAGAATCCGGGATATGAGACACTGAGGCGCGACTCACCCTCCGGCAGATGGAGTGAGAATAGGCCGGAAGCATTGGTGAAGACACCGGAGCGCGAATTTTCCAAAGCCACGAGCGCGCCGACGAGCGGCTCGGAGGTAGAGGCTTCGAGCACACGGCCGCTGACGGCCACCTTACGGGGCTTGGGGGCAGGGCGGCGCTTCAGGATTACGTTGTCGCCCTTGATAGTGAACGTGATGTCGGTGCCGTTGAACATACGGTGCAGCACACTCTCCAGAGGTTCGTCCTTTGCCTTGACCGTGACCTTCATACCCTTCAGCAGACCGGCAGGATATACATAATTCTTGCCGCTGGAACGCACCACCTCGCGGAACACGGCCTCGGCATCGCGGCCTGAGGCATTCACAGTCACGTCCTTGCCCCATGTCAGCGGGGCAGCCGCAAGGAGGAAAGAAAGAAACAGAATGGATTTTTTCATCTTCGATAAGTGGAATCGGCTTCATTTGAGGGAGCCGGGGCAACAATCCTGAGATGGCAGCCGAAGAGGGAATTGAGAGTCTCCACCAGGTCGGCGGCGGAACCTTCATAACACAGGGATATTCTCTCCGAGGAATCGGGAAGGTCGGCAAGCCGCACACCGTAGACTTTCTCCACAGCCTGAGCCACCTCGCTGAAGGAAGCATCCGTAAATTCGATGCGTCGGCTCTCGTTATGGGAGGCCGGAGCAGCAGGGATAGCCTTCTCCGCCGGCACCGGAGCAGCCGGAGCGGGAGCCGGGGCCGGAGAGAGCATCCAGACGGCCACGGCCGCACAGGCCGCCAGGGCGACACCCCACATGGCGACAGCAGCCGCATGGCGAAGAAGCCACGGACGCCGGTCGAGACCCAGGGCCCGCCAGTCGCGCGAAGCGTTGAAAGCGTCATGACGGTAGTGACTCACCACAAACTGCAGCGACTCTTCCCGCCGGGCTTTCTCCCGGGCCACGTCATCTTCCTTCAGGCGATTGTTACCCATTGTTGGTTTTTCTCTTTCAGGGGGGAAGATTCCTCCCCCTTTCTGTCTCCATGACGCAGAGCGTCATGAAAACCCCTATCGTGATGAAAAAAATTTTTTAGAAATTCAGAAAAAAGGGAGGAAGCATATCGAGCCTGGCGGACGACGGAGCTGCACACGCAGGCGGTCGTAGGCCTTTGTCATCTGATTCTCCACTGTCTTTATGCTTATTCCGAGCTGCCGGGCCACCTCCGCATTCGTCAGGCCGTCACGCTTGGAGAGGAGGAACACCTGACGGCAACGCTCCGGCAAGCGGCCGATGGCCTCCCAGAGGGCGGCATCGCGTTCGGATGTGTCCATAGCCTCCATCAGGGAGGATTCATCCGGCAGTTCGGATATATCCTCCAGATCCTCCTCCGGGCGGCGGGAACGGATGACAGACATCGACCGGTTGTAGACGGCCCTGTAGAGATAACTCTTCAGATCCTTTATCCCGGCCTCCCGCTCAAGCTTTTCCCATACAGCCACGAAGCATTCCTGCACGACATCGCGCGCCTCCTCATCATCACCGAGAAGACGCAGCGCATACATGCAGAGCGGCAGATAACGCCGTTCATATATTTCGGAATATTCCCTGACTGTCATAAAAAAGGCAGCTGTTTCAGCCGCCTGCAAAATTACAAAATTTATGTGTAACGGCAGTTGTTTTTAGGCTCCGTTCCCCAAAAAATGTTAATGCAGGGGCGGTGGATTTTCTTGGGAATTTCGTTTATCTCGGAGGGAGTAATGCGGGCATTATGACCGC
>CAZPQD010000135.1:0-5052 GCA_964588625.1 uncultured Sangeribacter sp.
ATGGGATAATCCTGATAACGGAGCTTGGCTGTGCCGATGTCCTGGGTCATGTAGACCGAAGTGCCGTCGGCGCGGAGCAGCAGCTTATGGTCGAGACCTTCGTCAGTGAGGTCGGCCCACACGCTTCCATCCTCCTTGCGGTACATCTTGCCACCCTCCAGACCGGCCATCACGAGATCCTTCCCTTCGAGGTAGGTATCGGATTCGTAGTAGATCTTGTCGAAATCCACTCCGAGGGCCTTGTAGGTTACGTCAAAACCGTCGTAAACCCACGAGTTCATCATCTTCCAGAGCGAGCGCACCTCCTCATCGCCGGCTTCCCATTTGCGGAGCATCTCACGGGCTTCGAGCATCAGCGGGGATTTGGCTTCTGCCTCCTCCTTCGTTATGCCCTCACGTTCCATGATCTCCTTCACTTCCTGCCGGAAATGCTTGTCGAAAGCCACGTAGAAATCGCCGATGAGATGGTCGCCCTTCTTACCGGTGGATTCGGGAGTGGCACCCTCGCCCCATTTAACCCAGGCGAGCATTGACTTGCAGATGTGGATGCCTCGGTCGTTGACAATGTTGGTCTTCACCACATTATAGCCGTTGGCCTTGAGGATAGTGGCGAGCGAATAACCGAGCAGCACGTTGCGCACGTGGCCGAGATGGAGGGGTTTGTTGGTGTTGGGCGAAGCATACTCCACCATCACGAGCGGGCTGTCGGGCTGCGCCTTGCGGAAACCGAACTCAGCGTCAGCGGCGATGTCGTGCAGCAGACCGTTCCAGAAGGCGGGAGCCACGGAGATATTGAGGAAACCCTTCACGACATTGAAATCGCCTACGGCCTCCACATTCTCCTTCAGCCATGCGCCTACTTCGGAGGCAGTGGTGGCGGGGTCCTTGTGAGAAATCTTGAGGAAGGGAAACATCACCACAGTGACATTGCCCTCAAACTCCTTGCGAGTGGCCTGCGGCTGGATGGAAGCGGGATCCACTTCGGCGCCATAGAGAGCCTTGAGAGCGTCGGCCACTCCGCGAGAGATTATAGAATCGATTGACATTATATTTAGCATTAAATTATTTTATTCGAGAAGCTCGGGAAGCTCGAGAAGCTCGAGTTGCTCGGGATGCTCGAGTCGCTCGGGATGCTCGAGAAGCTCGGGTTGCTCGAGTTGCTCGGAATGCTCGGGTTACTCGAGTTGCCCGAGTTGCTCGAGAAGCCCGGGATGCTCGAGTTATTGTAATTATTATGATGCGACGGAATCCCAGGAGGAATAGGTTGGAGAAAAGGTATAGACACGCGGAACCAGCGACCCTCTTTTTTGAGATTGAGGGAACGACGGCTCCGCGCGGAGAGTCATGATGCGACGCCCCTGGCAAGAGGGGCCGACGCCTTATTTTGCGAGTTCAGCAGCAGGCTTGAACTTCACGACCTTGCGGGCGGGAATCTCGATCTTCTCCTTTGTGCGGGGATTGATACCTGTGCGGGCTTCCTTCTCCTGTACGGAGAATGTGCCGAAGCCGATGAGCTGCACTTTATCTTCGTTGGCGAGAGCCTGCTCGATGGATTCGAGGCAAGCGTCGAGGGCAGCCTTAGCATTTGCTTTGGAGAGGCCTGCCTTGAAAGCGATTTCGTTGACGAGTTCTGTCTTATTCATAATATTTGGGGTTATATGCGCAGGCTTATCAGCCGGAGCGGAGGGCCACTTAGCCTCCGGATTCCATGCCTCTGCCTGCCCGTTTTAAAAAATTAATGGGCAAAAATACGATTATTTACCCTATTAACAAACTATCGGGGTAAAAAATCGAGCCATAACCTCAAAAAATTCGTCTAAAACAACGGGAAAGTGGGTGCTAATAGGCGATATTTTGTTAATTTTGCAGCAAACAAACCTCAAATCACTCATTAGATGAATCAATCTCCACGCGGCGGATTTCTCGCCAACATACCGCCGGTGACCCGCAATCTGCTTATCATCAATGTGCTCCTCTGGCTTGTGGAGTTCCTTATCCCGAGCCTTGGGCGAACGCTGATAAATTTTGGAGGGCTGCATTATTTCTCAGCTCCTGACTTCAATCCGGCGCAGATAGTCAGCTATATGTTCCTGCATGAACCGCACAATCCCTGGCATCTGCTTTTCAATATGTTCACACTCTGGATGTTCGGACGCATCCTGGAGCGCGTCTGGGGTTCGAAGCGTTTCCTGATATATTATTTCGTGTGCGGCATCGGAGCGGCATTCGTGCAGGAAGCAGTATGGGCTTTGAGCTGGAAACACGAGTATATCTCTGCCCTTGCCCAACAGAATGGCATCACATATGACCATATGAAGGAATACGTAGGTCAGGCCCTCGCCGCCAAGGATGCGGGCTTGCAGCAGGCCATCAAGTTATTCCAGGATTCTTTTGTGACGATCGGAGCGTCGGGTGCCATCTTCGGATTGCTGCTCGGGTTCGCCTTCGTCTTTCCCAACATGCCTCTCTATCTCTTCTTCATCCCTGTGCCTATCAAAGCAAAATATATGGTGGCGGGATATGCCGTCATCGAGTTCTTCCTCGGTGTTAGCAACTCGGCCTCCACTGTGGCCCATTTCGCCCATCTCGGCGGACTGATCTTCGGACTCGGCCTGCTCCTCTATTGGAAAAAGAAAGGGACTCTGCATGGGAATGGCTTCTATTGAGCGCGCCGTAGACTCCTTCGGACGTCTCTGTGGTGGGAGCCGCACGGTGCTGGGTCTGGTGATCGCCAACTGCGCCATCTTCATACTTATCCTCTTGGCGGAGATATGGATAAAGGTGGCCGGGGGTAACCCTGACTCTGCAGCCACACTGCTCGCACTCCCCTCTCCGGCCGGAGCCGCATTGCGGCAACCCTGGACTCTGCTCACCTACATGGTGACGCAAGTATCTTTCCTGCATCTTCTCTTCAACATGCTATGGTTCATATGCTTCGGAGGATTGCTGCGGGAGAGGCTCAGCGAGAAGGCTCTTTTCTGGCTTTATGTCGGAGCAGGCATTGCGGGCGGTCTCTTCTTTGAGTTAGGGGCTGCCATTGATGCCTCGGCGGGTATCCTTGTCGGGTCTTCGGCCTCTGTGTTGGGTATCATGGCGGCCGCCGCCATCATGATGCCTACGCGCAGGATCCGGCTCTTTCTCCTCGGGGATGTGCAGCTTAAATGGATTGCCATCGGCATGATATTGCTCACGTTTGCCGGCGGAAGCTGGCGAAGCTCTGTCTCCGGAGCTTTCTGGGCCCACATCGGCGGGACGCTGTATGGTGTAGCGGCAGCACTAACCTTGCGTTATGGACTGCTGCGCCGTCTCAGTTCCGACGCACGGAAGGTTTCGCGTCCAAAGCCACCTCGTCCACAGGGTGCAAGACGTGTGGCGAAGGCCATGAACGGCCGGCTCTCCGATCCGGCTCGCCTCGACCAACTGCTCGACAAGATACGGGTCTCAGGATATGCGTCGCTCTCCGACATGGAGCAGCGCGAACTTGAAGAGATCTCGCGACGGCTCAACCGTTAAGGTTCTCTCTCAAGACCAATCTCTCAATGCTCTCCACCCCTCACTCCTCTCCATCATTTACCAAAACTTGCAATCTCCTATATACCCTATAGATGATTACAAAATTCAGATGATTACAAAATTCGTTTTATCCACCGCCCTGACCATCGCCGGGAAGATACTCTCCTCAGTCATCTTCCTGCTCACCATTCTTGCGTCTTACGCGGGATACGTCAACCCCCATATCTGGGCTTTCCCTTCGATATTGACACTGACGCTCCCCTATGTGGCCACCCTGACGATTATCCTTACTGCCATCTGGGTGCTTCGCAGGAAGATTATCTTCTCTGTGCTCGGTGGACTCACCATCCTCATATGCCTCCCCTCGCTCGCGCAGGTTTTCCCGATGCATTTCCCCAAGAAGGCGGAGAAGGGGGAGAAGACTTTCACCGTGATGACATGGAATGTGCTCCACACCCACGACCAGGAGCAACCCGACCTCAAGGAAAACAGGGCTATCGACTATATCCTCTCTTCGGGAGCCGACATTGTATGCCTCCAGGAACTCCTCTATCTCAACGGGCGCGACATCCCGCATTACACCGACGCCATGGGGAAGGCGCTGAAGAAGGCTTATCCTTACACCGCCACCACAAAATGGACCTCCGACGTGAAGGTCCTCTCGAAATATCCCGTGAAGATCATCAGCGGTATGCCGCAGGACCAGACCGGAAACCAGCGGCGTTTCTTCGTGTTTGAGTTGGATGTGGATGGACATAAGCTTTACTTGGCGACAGTGCATCTCGCTTCCTATTCGCTCACTTCCGAAGACCGTGAGATACTCGAACGCATCCATGGCGTAAGGAGTGCCAAGGAGAGCACGAGGAAATTCAAGTCGTCGGTCTATTCTAAGATGAAGGCGGCATTCCGCCTGCGTGCCGACAATGCAGCGGCCCTGCGCGACGAAGTGTCCGACCTTGAGGGTCCGCTCATCGTCTGCGGCGACTTCAACGATGTGCCCACCTCCTGGGCCTACCGTACCATCCGAGGAGATGACTTCAAGGACGCGCATCAACAGACGGCATTCTGGCCCACCTTCACCTACAACGCCCACTATTTCTACTTCCACATCGACCAGATCCTCTATCGCGGTCCGCTGGAAGCCCTCAACTGGAAACGTGGCAGCATCCGCACTTCCGACCACTATCCGCAGATAGCCACATTCGCCTTCACCGACGATAAATGACGAAATAAAATAAGTTAACCTCAATAACAATCAAATGCAAAAACGATTTCTAACCCTTGCCGCAGCAGCCATGCTGCTGGCGGCGCCAATCACCGACGCAATGGCAGCAGAGAGAGAGAATCCCTTCTTGAAACCGTATGCCACGAAGTATGAGATCCCTCCCTTCGAGCAGATCCAGACTTCCGACTTCATCCCGGCAATCAAGGCCGGCATCGAGGAGCAGCAGGCCAACATCAACAACATCATCCGCAACCGTGCCACTCCCGACTTCGACAACACCATCCTCCCGCTGGAGAATCTCAGCCCCATCCTGG
>CAZPQD010000136.1:0-5046 GCA_964588625.1 uncultured Sangeribacter sp.
CGCGGGGCTGCAGGCCCATGTCGAGCCACGACTTGCACTGGCCGTAGACGTTGGGTTTCCACTCCTTATGTTCTTCGAGGATCCACTGTCGCAGTTTGGGTTCCCACTTGTCGAGGGGGAGGTACCAGTGCTTGGTCTCGCGAAGCACCGGAGTGTTGCCGGTGATTGCCGAGCGGGGATTGATGAGGTCGGTGGCGTTGAGCGACGTACCGCACGCCTCACACTGGTCGCCGTAGGCACGTTCGTTGCCGCAGTGGGGGCATGTGCCTGTCACATAGCGGTCGGCAAGAAACTGGTTGGCGGCTTCATCGTAAAGCTGCATGGAAGTTTTCTCCACAAACTCTCCCTTCTCATAGAGGCGGCGGAAGAAGTCGGAGGCCGTCTTGCGGTGAGTTTCGGAAGTAGTGCGGCCATAGACATCGAAAGAGATGCCCAGTTCCTCGAAGCTATCCTTGATGATGTTATGGTAACGGTCTACGATATCCTGAGGCGTTACGCCTTCGGCCTTTGCCTTGATAGTGATAGGCACACCATGTTCGTCGCTACCGCCGATAAACATCACCTCCTCGTCCTTCAGACGAAGATAACGCGCATAGATGTCGGCCGGCACATATACGCCCGCCAGATGACCGATATGCACCGGCCCGTTGGCATAGGGGAGTGCCGACGTTATGAGAGTACGTTTGAATTTCTTTTCCATATCGAGTCTAAAAATATAAGTATCAAACTACAAATATAATAAGATTTCCTGACATCTCCAACAAATTATTTAGAAAATCAGAGGGGGAAGTTGCGGGAGAGCCAGTCGGGGAGGTCTTCGGCAGCCTCGGGGACGGGGCGGATTTCGCGGCCGCTGCGTTCGAGGGTGGTGCCGGTCAGCAGGACCGGGAGCCAGGGCTTATAGTCGGGGAGGATGTAGAGCGCACCGTTGAGCGACTTGGGGATACGGGCGAAAGCGGGTTCCATACTCCCTATCCATCGCCACTGCTTCACCTGCGGAAATCCCTTCATGAGATCCCAGACCTTGAAGAGACGTGTGGCGGCTGCCCGGAAGAGGCCGAGACGCCCGTCGGCCAGACAGGCCACGCAGATGTAATTGCGGCGGGGTATGGTGCCGTCGCCCGGTTGCCATGGTTTCGGCATCGAGGGGGAGGGAGAGGAGGAGGGTGCGGATGGACCTCCAGCAGCGGGATTCTCCGCACGGTGGGAGATTGCGATATTGCGGCCGAAACGCGAGTTGATGTCGGCCATCATGCGGCGGAAGGTAGGCCCATGCGATGTCTCGCGCACTCCCTGCAGGGCTATGACGTAATGGATCATCTCATGGATTAGCACATCCTCCCATTCGCGGCGCGGAAGGTTGAAATTGAGGCTTAGCCGAATCTCCGGAGAGAGGATGCGGTCCCCGACACGGCGATATACGAACTTGCCGCGGAAAGTGGCGGCACGCGTAAGGGCAAACTTCGGTTCCGGGAGCGGACAACGGAAAATGGTGTCGCGGAAACGCCGGAATCCCTCGCTCATGAATGAAAGGTCAGGAAGCATACGGATTTAAGATGATTTTTTGGTTGGCAGCGCGAAGATAGCAATAAAAAACGACATTCCTCCCACAATGAGGATAATATCCGCCTCAAACGAATGCCCGAATGAATATAAAATTGTAATTTTGCGATGTGATGATTTCCATAGATGTCAATTCCGGTCAGGATGCAGATAAGCGCTGTCCGCCATGTCTGGCGGTCATAGTGCCATGCTTCAACGAGGAGGCTGTGGCCGAAAGGAGTGTGTGCGCTCTGCTGCGCCTGCTTGCGGATCTTGAAAGCACCGGGGAGATAGCCGAGGGGAGCCATCTGCTTCTTGTCGACGACGGAAGCACCGACTCCACACCGCATTTGCTCAGGCATCTCGCCCGTGAGAACAGAGGGAGAATAAGCTTGCTCATGCTTTCCTGCAACATGGGACATCAGAACGCACTTATGGCCGGCATAGAGGCTGCGTACGGCAACTGCGATGCCTCAGTCTCCATCGATGCCGACCTGCAGGATGATCCGGAGGCCATACGGGAGATGGTGAGCCGCTACAGGGATGGCTATGAGATAGTCTACGGTGTGCGACGTCGCCGCGACTCCGACAGCTGGCTCAAGCGCAACTCCGCGCTTGCCTTCTACCGCATGATGCGCAAACTCGGTGTGAACTCCGTCTATAATCATGCCGATTTCCGCCTCATGTCGTCGAAGGCCATGAAGGAACTGTGCCGTTATCGGGAAAGCAACCTCTTCCTGCGTGGACTCGTGCCCCGACTCGGTTTCCGCCAGACATCCGTGAGCTACGACCGCCGTCCGCGTCCCGCCGGGCATTCAAAATATCCTTTGGGAAAGATGGTGAATTTCATGCTCGACGGCGTCACATCCTTCAGTGTTCGTCCCGTAAGGATGATCTTCACCCTCGGATTGCTCTTCACGCTGATAGCCGTAGGGATTGCCATCTACATCGGCGTGCGGTGGTCGGCCGGACGAGTGGTGGCCGGCTGGAGCTCGATGATGCTCTCCATATGGTTCTGCACCGGCGTGCTGCTGATGGCCTTGGGAGTGATAGGGGAATATCTCGGAAAGATATACACGGAAGTTAAGCGCCGTCCGCGCTACAGTGTCGACAGCTATATCCCCGCAGACAGGGAAAAAGCCGACGCAGAAACAACGATTGAAGCCATAACACCGGAACAAGATGAAGACGATACACATATTGAGCAGCAAGGAATGGGATGGCGCGGCGAGTATAGCGGCGTCGCTGGCTGTGGCCCTGAAGGGAGCGGGCCAGGAGGTGGAATTGCTGACGAAAGGGAGTCCCAACGTTGACACACCCTTGCAGAAAGGAGGTCTTCCGCTTCGGAAGATGCCCCTCGGCGGCGGCCTGGATTTCATAACCCCGGTGCTCATGTCGCGCCTCTTGCGTCGCGACCCTGCGCGATGCCTGCTCGTGAGCGTATATTCACTCCGGGATGCCGCCTTGGCGGTCAGGGCACGGTCGCTGGTGCAGGATGCCGGCAAGCAGGTAAGGATAGTCTGTATGCTCCGGGAGGCACCCGAACCGACACGCGATTCCAAATACACAGCAATATTGCCTGAGATCGACAGCATCCTTTTCCCGACCAAGCACGCCCGTGATCTCTTCCTTAGTCGCTATCCTAAGGCCGACCCCTCAAAAGTGCATGTCGTGCCACTCTCCGTTCCGGCTCCGGAAGATGGAATGGAAGGAGGAAAGGAAACTGAGGACGAAAGGAGACAAGCCGAGGAGGGAACAGACAACGGGCAATCCAAACCCCTGACACTGCTTTGCATCAGCGAGGTAGCATCCGGACGCGGGCTCGAGACACTCATGAAGGCTCTCGGGCGTCTGGCTGACATTCCCTTGCGTCTGAAGGTAATAGGGGTGGGTAAGGGCCCTTACGTCAGCAACCTGAAAGGGGAGGTGTGGCGCAATCATGCTGCTGAGCGGGTGGAATGGCTCAGTACGGTCAGCGATGTCTTTCCCGAGATTTGCAAGGCTGACATCGGGGTTGTGCCGGGGGGAGAGACCCCTTCTTTCGGTCTGCCGTTGTTGGAATTCATGTCGCAGGGAGTGCCGGTGGTGGCTGCTTCGAAACCTGTGGTCGAGGAGCTCATCACCGACGGAAAAGAAGGGTTGCTTGCCGATGCTTCAGATGTGGAGGATTGGGCAGAGGCACTGCGCAGGCTCGCGACGGATTCCGATATGCGTCGCAATTTAGGTAGCGCGGCGAGGCAGCGTTATCTACGCGAACGTCAATACGCAGATTACATCCGCCACTGGAGAACACTCACCGGCGGCCTCTTCAGCTGATTCCGGTACAGGAGCGGGATTCAAAAGGAATTCGGCCCGGAGCAGGGGACAGTTGAGGGGATTTAGAAATTTTTATTAACTTTGTGGGATATTATGACACGAACGATACGCATATCCTGCATCGCCATGGCATTCGCGATGCTGCTGCTTGCCTGCGGTAAGAGCAAGGCAGCCGATTCCGAAGCGAAGGAGGCGGCCGCTCCGGCTGTGGAGGCTGCCGCATTTGATGCTGACAGTGCTTACTCATATGTGGAGCGCCAGGTGGCATTCGGTCCAAGGGTACCCGGCAGTGAAGCCCACCGTCACGCGGGAGAGTGGCTCGCCTCCGAACTGCGCAGACACGGTGCGGAAGTGACACTACAACGCGCCGACCTCACAGCCTTCGACGGCACACGCCTCCCGGCTCTCAATATCCTCGGAAGAATAAACCCCGAAGCTCCCGACCGTGTGTTGCTGCTCGCCCATTGGGACTGCCGTCCCTGGGCCGACCAGGATCCTGACCCAGCCAAGCGCCAGCTGCCAGTGGATGGCGCTAACGACGGGGCCAGCGGTGTCGGGGTTATCCTGGAGATAGCACGCCAGCTCAAACTCTCCGGAAGCACGAAGGGTGTGGATATACTCTTCGTGGATGCCGAAGACTGGGGTGCGGAGAATGATGAGGACTCCTGGGCCCTCGGCACCCGTTATTTCGTGAAGAACCCTCCTGTGGAGGATTTCAATCCGCAGCAGGCAATCCTTCTCGATATGGTGGGAGGACGTGACGCCATGTTCTACCGCGAATATTTCTCCCAGCAGTCGGCGCCGGCGCTGACTGATGCCATCTGGGCCACAGCAGCTGCCCTGGGCCATGACGACAGATTCCGCAATTCACTCGGCGGAGCCGTCACCGACGACCATATCCACCTGCTCGAAGCCGGAATTCCCACCACCGACATCATCGAGTTCCATCCCGAAAGGGAACAGGGATTCAATCCCCGCTGGCACACTTCCCACGACAATATGGAGGGGATAGACCGCGAGACACTCCGGATTGTCGGCGAGACTGTCGCCACCTTCATAAAACATTAAAACGAAAAAATACTGCATAAAGAAATGGACTTTATAGAAGAACTCACCTGGCGTGGCATGATCCACAATATGATGCCCGGCACTGACGAACAGCTCAAGAAAGAGATGACCACAGCTTAT
>CAZPQD010000137.1:0-4994 GCA_964588625.1 uncultured Sangeribacter sp.
ACCTTCCCTTGCTCTCTACGCCGAACTCCCCGGCTATCTTCCGGATGAGCTTGAGTTTGGTCTTGACCTGCGAGCAGTCGATGTAGATGGCGTTGGCATGGGTCTTGACATAGTGCCGGGCGGTGAAGGTCTTCCCGATATTCGGCAGGTCGCACATGATGGCACTGATGCTGCTCGCCTGACAAAGTTCCAGCTGAGCCGTGATAAACTCAAAGGTCGGGGTCTTGGCCACCTTCCATTCTATTTCTCCCCGTAGACTGACACCGAGTTTCCGGGCGATGCTTATCCAGTTGGCATCGCTAAGCACCCGGTCAGTCTGACCGTTCTTGACCGCACTGTACACCGAGGTGGTGATGCCGAGGGAGGCTGCGTGTTTTGCGTCACTCGGATAGTTGGCGCGGTTCGCTTTGATAGCGGCGAGGATTTTGTTTTTGATGTCTGTTGTAATCATATTCTAACAGTGTTTTAATATCGTTCTATAAGTCTCGCAAGGCTCGTGCTGCGTAATCTTCCACAAGGCCGAGATCTTGCGTTTCTCGTGGTTCCGGCTCCGGAACGGGTACTTCTTCCATTTCAATGACCGGCTCTTGCTTATCACGTATTGCCACTCCAAGACGCGTCACCTTATTCCTTTCAAGATAGGCTTTGAAGGCACTGATCTTCTTCATCTGCCTGACAAACTTCTCATGGTCTTCCTCCGTCTGTTCCGATATTATTCTGTTGAAAGTCTCTATGGGTTCCAGCTTGTCTATAAACTTGCCATCTTGATAGATATAGACGTTCCGCGGCTCTCGCGTGTTTTCGTCAGGAAGATAATGTGCGGTGACCTTGTAATTATTCGGGGCGAGTTTCTCAAGAATCTCAGGTGCACTCAACCACCAGTCCTTATGGCAGACCCTCACATAAGAATTTCGTCTGATGCTTGTAGACACTGCCTCGCCGAGATAATATGCAAGAAGATGGTCGTCATATGGTCGGAGGTTCGGATTAATGTTTGCAATCAGCACCTCCCATCTTGTCATGCCAGGGTATCTCTCCTGATCCGGGTGAAGACTGTTGTTCCACTCGAAATTGTCCACTCGATCATCTGCCACAAGCTCTTCGAAACTGTAATATTTTTTATCAAGCCATTTCTGATTCGTCTCGTCACTCACCTTCTCATAGTAGACTTTCCATTTCCCTTTACCGTAGAAGCGTCCTATCCCCGCGTGGTTCTTATGTATGATGCTTTTCTTTTTGGCACCGTTCAGAGATTCGGCATACTTATCTTGTGAGTTCTGAGGCGCACAGAATCGTACTTTAGTAAATACCGTGCCTTCCTTTAAGAATCCGTCCTTGTATTTGGTCATAAGGTGATTTTCCACCTCCACCCCGAGCGGAATTCCCCATTTGCGGGTCTTTATCAAACGGAACATATCTCTGAAGCAGTCTTCAACAAGGCCCTGTTCTTTTTTTCTTGAATAAGACGCACCTATGACACACTGACTGACCATGTCATATGCATAATACGCATGAACCGTTGCATTTCCATTCATCCTTCTTGAGAGATCAACATCGTCCATCGTGATTTGCGAAAGTGAAAAAGCACCGCTGTGTCGGTGTACGTGTGGCATATTCTCGTGATAATAATTCATGCGTGGCTTGAGTAACTTTTCAATCCTAACCTTGGTGGAAGGTCTGTTCAGATAATTATTTATGGTCGCTTCACTCGGAACCCAGAGGTCTCCATTCTTTTCTCGTGCGTATGATTCCGGATCAAATAGCTCTCCAGTATCCGGATTATAGACTTCCAGCTCTCCACAGATGAACATCTCATACATGTCATGCACGTTTTTATTCCATGGCTTGTTTTCGAGCACTGCTATACCGTCAATGACCTTTTCCTCGTTTTTAGTGAGCAGCCTCGCGCATTGGTTCCCAAATTTACCGCTGACCAGTGAGGCGTATCCTTTAGCCTTGTATTCGTTCACCTTCTTCCGGAAACGTAGGGTAGAAGTCGGCAGAGTGTGGCCTAACCGGTTCCGCAGGGCCTCAATCGCTTCTGCCATCATTGACCAGTTATACTTCCCTCCGAAGAGTTTCTGCGCGGTGGCTGCTCTTTCATGGAGCCTGATACAGGTGTTCAGGACCGAGGCGTTGACTGTATACTCATTCGCCTTCTCTGCCCCCAGTGCCAGACCGCACTTCTCCGGAGAATAAAAGAATGCGGCAGCTTTCTCATCTCTTACATAATTACTCGTCACCCAGGCCTCGATGTGAGCCTGTTTGCTGTTAGGATAAACCTTATCTACCTTTGCTCGGTAACGGTCGGGAAGACTCTCAACGGCTATCAGCGCATAGCTGCCCTTTGCTCCGCCACCGCGGCGAACGACATCAAAGCGCCCACGCGAGGCGAGCTGCTTGTAGTTGGGCTCGGACATAATCCCGCCGTCAATAAGCTCCGGATATGATATGCAGTATGTGCCGTTGCAGTATTCCATGATAAATTTTATACCTGATCTTATACTTTATTCTTTCCAAGGTGATAAGCTATCGCCTGTATGTCGTAGACCTGCGACATCTTTATATCTTCAAAGGCAGCCACCTCCTCGCCCTTATAGATGATACGGGCGTTCCCATTGGTCTTGTCTATCTCAAGCCTTGCCCCGTTGGGGAAGGTCTGGATCATCTTACCGGCCGAATCATGGATTGTCTCCACCTCACGCAGGGTCACCATCACCTCGCCGCCCCTTTCAATGGCAGCCTTGCGGATCCTCCCCCTAACTGACGATGTGGGCAGGTCAAGCGAAAGGGCATTGCGCAGTGTCCTGTCTGTCACTCCGAATAGCTTCATAAGAAACTCCCGGTTCTCCTTCGTGACCGAAATCTCCCTCCGTATTGCTATTTTTTCCATTTTTTCCAATCAATAGTTTTTGTTATCTTTGAACAATTTTTCAATATTGAACCATTATGAATAAGAGCGAATATTACTCTTGTAAGACTCTGAATCTCCAGAAGTATTTGGACTCAGATAATTGCGATTTTGAGGTTGAGGCAGCCAAAGGTCTCGCCAAGGCTTTCTCCATGTGGGCAGAAGTCGATTCATTTAATATGGAACATCTGCTTCTCTCCATCAATATCAGTTATGTTTCAGACATAGTGTTCTCTCCTGATCTTCTTGCTGTCATTAAGGCATTCGCACTCATAAATCATTATGACATTATGGGCAGCAAAGATGAAATCAGATCGGTCTATGATGATGAGGGATAAAGGAACGTTCTAAATCTACCTCTGCATCTGGCGCACATTTAGCCAGGATGATTTTCCCCCTGTTCCTAAGTTTGATATAGGCCTCGTAGGATATGAGCTCCAACAGGGCCTTGACTGTCATTGTCTTCATCTCTTTATTTTTTATTGAGTGGATAATTGATTTTCTCGATGGCTTCCTTCAGAGCGAAGTGTCCGGCGACAAGGGCATCGTAATGCCGTGATTCCTCCATCTCCCGGTCGTTATGTACCAGCTCATACTCGTCCATCACGATCCCGCTGTCATTGAGGCAGCGCGTAAGGGTCTGTAGCAACGTTCTTACCGACTCCTCGACTCTTTTCTCTGTATATTTTTTCATATCATCTTAATTTGTGGGAGAGGCAGGATTCGAACCTGCGACCTGCTGCTTTCTGGCCATTGTGGGTATATACCGCCGCTCTGTCCTCTGAGCTACCCTCCCTGTCTGCCGTCTTGCACCTCCCGGCGAAAGGCGGCATGGTCTTTTGTTGAAGAAATTTTAGCTTTCTCAGCTCTTCGGCTGAAGGATCGCCCTCTCTTGGATCTGACCCCGTTTGTGTTCCTTCCGAATCTTATATTTTGTGATCTCACGCCTTTTTTGTATCTTTGGGCGCTCATTCCGTTTGGAATTTGATGCAAAGTTAGTTGAAAGTTTTCTACTACACAAATTTTAATGGATAAAATTTTATTCTATGTGTAAAATTTTAAACCGTATTAAAGAAATAGTGGATAATGAGCATATAACTATTGCTGCTCTTGAACGAACTATAGGTGCCAGTAAAGGTGTTATATATAAGGCGATTTCCAAGGGTACCGATATTCAGGCTAAGTGGCTTGAAGCGATCGTTGAAAATTTTCCACAATATTCTGCTCACTGGCTACTGACAGGTGAAGGCGAGATGATAAACTCAGGCACTCCTGACATTAATCCGGAACTGGTAAAGACGGATCCCACCAAAGGCATTAATTATACTGCCTCGTTCTCTCGGGCTATGGACAATCCCGACGGTTCCCTTAGCCAATATAAGGATACAGATGATTCTACAAGTTATCCTCTTATATCAGAGAAGCGTATCGTGGATCCTTACAAGCCCTTTGACCGCCTCATTAATCCTAACACGGAGCCGGAAGGCATTCCCCTGGTTTCCGTCAAGGCAGTGGGAGGCTTCGCCGGTAGCGACTTCTCGATACAGAAACAAGACATAGAAGCCTATTATGTGATACCAAAGTTCCGCAATCTAAATGTTGATTTCCTCATTGAAGTCATCGGCGACTCAATGATGCCTCGGATCTTTCCCGGCGACATCATAGCCTGCTCAATTATCCGAAACCCTCAGTTCATCCAGTGGAACAAGACTTACCTCATATCTTCCGATGAGCAGGGTATGATCGTGAAGCGTCTGAAAAAAAGCAATGAGAAAAACTGCTATTTGGCGGTCTCTGATAACCCGGAGTATGACCCCTTTGATATACCTAAGAGGGATATCATGGGCATTGCCCGTGTGGTAGGTGTCATACATGCCGAGTAACTCAACATAACCAGATGTAAACCGAGGTGACCCCGGATATCCCCCGGATTGCCCCTTTTCTGGTGTTACCCCCTTAAAAATGGGTGCTTTTTACGCTAAGGATTTGATTGATGCTTTTTTATTAAGGAGTAATTCTGAAAGGGCATGGTTTTTGCTTCATAGTGAAATGCCGAAATCGGGGGTCTATCTTAAAAAATCGG
>CAZPQD010000138.1:0-4568 GCA_964588625.1 uncultured Sangeribacter sp.
ACAACCAAAGCGCGATCCGCTTCGCCGAGCGCAAAGGCCGCAAAGAAGGTCGCGAGGAAGGCCGCGAGGAAGGCCGTGAGGAAGGCCGTGAGGAAGGCCGTAAAGAAGGCTACGGTAAAGGGATTAAGGAAGGTATTCTTAAGATAGCCCGGAATATGAAATTTGCCGGCATGAGTGTAACCCAGATCGGAGAAATGACCGGTTTGTCAGCTTCCGCAATCGAAAACCTTTAAGCCGGAGGCTTACGATCCTATGCTTCTGTGTGGGCGCAAGCCGGAGGCTTACGTTCCCAAGCAAAGCGGGGGCGGCGCCAAGTGTGGTGCCGTCCCCGCAACATCAAGGTTACGAAAAGGTGTCTTGCTTTCATATCCTTGCGGATATGATATGGGTCAGTAAGTCATATCCTTGCGGATATGGTTGTGTCAGTCTTCGGCAAGGGCTTCGAAGTAGCAGTCGGCTATGGCGACCCATTCTTCGAGGGTGCCTTGCGTAGTGTATCCTTTGGCTTCTTCGGGATCGCCGAGCTGTTCCTCGGCTTTGTTTTCCGAGAGGGTTACGACGACCGGCGGCACGTCGATGCCGGGACGGTAGTATTGGTCGATATTGACGTCGGCGACGTCTTCTTCAATGGCATAGAGCCGGCCGTTGTAACGGTAGAGCCCGGTGACGCGGACGGTGGAGGTCTTCCCTTCGGAGTCGGTCACGACGATCTCGGGGATGTAGTGGAAATTGGCATCGGCGATGCTCCAGATTATCGCGCCGATTTCGCGGACGGCCATGTCGTCGGCCATCTTCTGCAGGGCCTGGGTCAGGAGGGGGTTGGTCTGTGTCATAGTATTTCGGTTTAAGATTTATCTACAAATTTATTTCTAATTGGATAACAACGGTGCGCGCCAAAAGGTTGGATGAGCCGGGGTGTTAAAAGAATCGCATCCGGCCCCGAGACGGGACCGGATGCATATATAGTCTTGCCAAATGATTAGCGGGAGAATTGGTGGGCGAGAGAGAGCCAGTGGTCGCGGAGGTCGGACCAGGCCACGATGTCGGGTTGGCCGGTGATGGGGCGGACGGTGCGACCGTTGAGCTGCAGCGTGACGTAGTGGCGTCCGCTTGGGGCTTGGGTGAAGAGGATGAGCAGATTTGCACCGAGCGGGGAGATATCCTGTATCCTCCAGGACTTGTCGAGGTCGCGGAAGTCGGAGCTGTCGTAATAGCATCCCGGGAGCCGAAGGAGGGAGAGGAGGGGCAGGAGCGTTTCGCAATGACCGAAGTAGCCGTTGATGGCGGGGGAGGGGGAGAGGTGCCCGAGGGCTGAGTCGGCGTCGGAAATGATGCGGCGCAGCAACGGCACTGTGGCTTGCCCGGCGAGCGAGGAGAGGGGGGTGATGCAGTTGCGGAGATAGTGCTGGAGATTGGATGCCAGCCAGCAGCCGTGGTATTCCTGTTCGCTCATCCAGCGGGTGGTGGGAGCGGGGAGTCCGGCGGCAAGGTCGCCCTTCAGGACTTCGTACATCTCGAGGGTGAGCTTGCGAAGCTGACTGTCGTCGAGGTCGGTGGAGGTGAAGAGGCGGCGCGCGGGCTGCGGGGAGACGTGGCGGCTTACGAAATCATCGTAGACGGGGCGCCAGTTGCCGCGCGAGGAGCGGTAGTCGGCATATTCGCGGTCGGCAATGAAGCAGCAGAGCAGAGAGTCGAACTGCGGGCCTGCGTCGGTGGTGGTGGAGAGGAGGTCGTTGTTGCGGATCAGGGTGTTGGTGAACTGATACATTGTCATCACGACGCGCGACACATGGGAGGAGATGGCGTTGACGCGGGTGTCGGGGCGGGAGAGGCGCGTGAGCGTGTGGAAGACACGGCTGCCGAGGTTGCGCTGCTCGCTTACCCCGACGGGGGAGAGGTCGCCCCAGTTGTCGGTATTGGCAGCGCGCACCTGCTCCATGAGCGAGAGGAATGCCTCGCCGGTGGGGGAGAGGGTTCCGGTGTTGCGCCCTTTGTCGAGTGCGGCCATGACGACTTCCATCTTTTTCGGGCCGGAGAGGTAGCGCGCACCGTGACGGGCTACGTAGGCGGCATAGACCGGAGTGAGGGAGTCGGGAAGGTATGGGGTCTGGGTGCACGACTTAAAGTCGTAAGGCATCATTGAGCCGTCGAGAGAGGGGGGCAGGGGGATATATCTTTCTTGCGACGCTGCGGGCAGAAAGGCAGCGAAGCATAAGAGCAGGGCCGAGATGTAAGATACAAAACGGTGAGTCATGGTAAGTGAAATCAAGCTTAACAGAAGGTAATCAATATTTAACAGAAGGTAATCAATATTTTGTGCAGGTGATCACGGCGATTTCGGAACGGAGCACGAGCCTCTCGCCGGTAAGTTTTTCAATGTCGAGCATACAGGGGTTTCCCGAGAATCCGTAGGTGCGCAGTTGGGCGGGGGTGGGATTAGTGGGGAATTGCACGCCGAGTCTCATCTCCCCTTTCTTGTAGGTGATAATGCCGGTGATGTCGGGAGCGGGACGGTCGAGCTGGAGGAGTTCCAGGTTGATGCCGATGAAGAGGTCGGAGGGGGTGAGATCCTCGTCGGTGTCGGTGAAATGAATGTTGTCGATTCGCCAGAAGCCGTCGAGTTTGCCATTGTCGGAAGCGCGGCGGCAACCGCAGAAGCAGAATGTCGCGAGCAGGGAGAGGATTATTATGGGGAGTAGTTTACGCATTGTGTGGTATTATTTGGATTATCAAACCTTATTCTTGATGATCAAACATCGCAAAGCGATGTCCGTACATTTTATTTGAAGAAACCGGATTTGGAGATAGCGAGGGAGGCTCCGAAGGAGTTGCCGAGCAGGTGGCCGTGATCGCCGGCCAGGGAGAGCGAGGCCTCCCAGCCCTTGAGCGAGCGTGGATGGTATTTCACCTCGGCGAGCCAAGAGAAGTTGTCGCGTGTATGGGGGAAAGGTTTTTGGTAGGTGCCCCAGCTGCGGGTGTGGGAGAGCATGACGCGGTAGCCCACGGCTGCAGAAGGATCTCCGTTGAAACCGAGGTGGTGGGAGATAACGCGGGTGGAAGCGAAGCGCATGAAGTGGTCGGCATTATAGAGGGGGGAGGTGAGCAGCGGGTTGCCGATTCCCTGACCCCAGTTTTGCCAGCCGTTGTAGATGTAATTGTTATAATATTCATCGCGCTCCGACACCTGATAGTCGATCGAGGGGGTGTGGTCCCAATAGACGGGGCCTGACTGATCCTTCATATAGAGGAACTCGTAGACTATACCGGACACCACGGGGTTTTTCGGCAGGCGACCTTCCACGCCATAAAGACCGTCTTTCCAGGGGTAGTCGAAGAAGAGCATCGAGTGGTCTTCGAAGAAGTGCTGGTAGTAGAGGCGTGCCATCCAGCCGGAGGGGTCGTCCCATTTGAGTGAGAAAGACCAGTTGCCGAGGAAATTGCCCTCGACGTTCATCTGTTCGCCGTTTTGAGTGTCATCGCCTCCCGACATTGGGATGAGGGCCTTGAGCCAGGCTTTGGCGTAGGTGGGGTGTTTTTCCCAGGATTGCTTCGAGGGGTTCCAGGTCTTGCCGCCGAATTCGGTATCCATCACCAGACCGAGTTCACCTTCGAGGGGGAACTTCTTGCTGTTACCGCCGCGGAAATAGATTGCGCGGGAGCAATAGAGAGTTCCGAGGGTATATTTGTAATCCTTGCTTGCCCAGCGTTTGAGCCACCAGTCGTCGTCGAAGACGCCGTAGGCGATATGGCCCTTGACGGCAAACATCTCCTTGCAGCCCCAGACGTTGGCGTAATCGAAAATCCCGACCCGGAGCTGGGGGATTGGTCGGGCGTTCCAGCCTTGGGTGAGCGCGCCGGATGAGAGCTGCCGGTTAAGGAAACCGTCGGAGATCTCCTTGGCGCCGACCATTGCGTTGAGGCATCGGTATTTCACTTCGGCATAAAGCTGCTGGGGCATGAAAGTGGATTGGAAACGGTGGGCTACACCGAGGTCGATGCCCGCGCCCCAGGAGAAGCGTTTCTCCGGGTCGAGGTCTTTGAAGGCGCCGAGGCGCAGCCAGACGTTATTTCTTTCGATAGAAGAGAAGCCGAATCTGTTGGCGGAGAGCCAGAGTGGGGTGTGCTCGCCGGCAGAGAGGGTTGTGCCGATTTCGGCGCGGTAGCGGATGGAGTCGTTCCATTCGGCAGCCTGAGCCGAAATCGCGGCGGAGAGAGCGAGGGCGACGAGCGCCTTGCATTTATTAGTCATATCAGAACAGTCTGTAGTTAGAGAGTGGGATCTTTGGATGCAAAGATAATATAAAAAATGCAAAAAGTGCTAAATTGAAAATTAAAAGTTAATAATTAAAAGTTAATAGAGAATAGATAAAAGAGAATAGAGAAGAATTAAGAGTTAAAAATTAAAAATGTAGGGGCGCAATACATTGCGCCCGACCGGGCAAGCCGCAATTGTAGGGTCGCGGCATGCCGCGACCGGCCAGGCGACACAAATGAATAGAGAATAGTTAAAAGGGAATAGAGAAGAATTAAGAGTTAAAAATTAAAAATGTAGGGGCGCAATACATTGC
>CAZPQD010000138.1:4668-4938 GCA_964588625.1 uncultured Sangeribacter sp.
GCAATTGTAGGGTCGCGGCATGCCGCGACCGGCCAGGCGACACAAATGAATAGAGGATAGTTGAAAGGGAATAGAGAATAGATTATGGGGAAAAGAGGTGGGATAATAGGAGAAAATGGGGGATAAAGTGAAATAAAATTGAAAATCATTTGGTGGGAAAGAAAATAATTGCTAATTTTGCCGTCGCAAAGTGCGCCTCGGGGCGTAGTTGCGTCTATTGTGGCCCATTCGTCTATCGGTTAGGACGAGAGATTTTCATTCTCTAAAGAG
>CAZPQD010000139.1:0-2793 GCA_964588625.1 uncultured Sangeribacter sp.
GTTCGAGGGTCCGCAGGCGCGCATCAACCGTGTCGTGATCAATGGCAACGACCAGCTTTTCGAGAAGGTGATCCGCCGCGACCTGCGTGTGCGTCCGGGTGAACTCTTCTCCAAGAGCGACCTAATGCGCTCGGCCCGCGAAATTG
Source organism: uncultured Sangeribacter sp. (assembly GCA_964588625.1). GTDB lineage: Bacteria > Bacteroidota > Bacteroidia > Bacteroidales > Muribaculaceae > Lepagella. The sequence continues at coordinate 147 of CAZPQD010000139.1, forward strand.
CCGCCAGCGGACATTTCAACCCGGAGACTATGGGCGTGGAGCCGCAGCCCAATGAGGCTGACGGCACTGTCGACATCGTCTTCAACCTTGAGTCGAAGGCTAATGACAAAGTGCAGGTATCGTTCGGCTGGGGTCAGTCGGGACTTACCGGACAGTTGGGACTGTCGTTCTCCAACTTCTCGATGAAGAATCTATTCAACCCGGGAAGCTACCGCGGCATAATCCCGCGTGGCGACGGACAGACCTTCTCCATCTCCGCCCAGACCAACGCGAAGTATTACCAGAGCTACAATATCTCCTTCATCGATCCCTGGGTTGGCGGCAAGCGTCCCAACTCGCTCTCCGTCTCGCTCGACTACAGCCGCTCCACAGGCATCAACTCCAGCTTCTACAACAACAACTGGAATTATGCCTACCTCTACTCGCCCTACTACAATGGCTCTTACAATACCAACTATTCGCAGTATGCCTACCAGAATGCCTACGACCCCAACAAGGTGCTCCAGCTTGCCGGTGTGTCGCTCGGCTTCGGCACACGCCTCACCTGGCCTGACGATTATTTCACGTTCCAGGCTTCACTCTCCTACCGTTGGTATTATCTCAAGAACTGGGAGTATCTCTACTATATGAATAACGGCACGTCGAACTCGCTGATGCTCGGTCTGCATCTCTCGCGCGAGAGTATCGACAATCCCATCTATACGCGTCGCGGCTCCTCTTTCGCGCTCGACGTGACACTCACTCCTCCGGCCAGCCTCTTCTCTCATAAGAAGAACTGGAAACTCCTCTCCGAGCAGGCCGACTATTACAACCGCGACACCAAGAGCCGCGAGGCTGCCCGCAGCGAGCTCTACCGCTGGATTGAATATTGGAAGGTGAAATTCAAGAGCAAGACCTACACTCCGCTCACAGACCCTGACGGACAGTGGACCCTCGTGCTCATGACCCGCGCTGACTTCGCTCTGCTCGGTTCCTACAACAAGTATTTCAAGACTCCGTTCGAGACGTTCTACTTCGGTGGCGACGGCATGTCGGGCTCTTACAACTACGCTACTGAGACTGTGGCAATGCGTGGCTATGAGAATGGACAGTTCACCCCCAACGGCTATGAGGGCTATGCCTACGGCCGCTTTGGCGTGGAGCTCCACTTCCCCTTCATGCTTCAGCCTACGACCACCATCTACGCCCTCGCCTTCGCCGAGGCGGGCAACTGCTGGACATCGGTCAAGGATTTCTCTCCCTTCAACCTCAAGCGCAGTGCCGGTGTCGGTGTGCGTCTCTATCTCTCGATGCTCGGTTTCCTCGGTATCGACTGGGGCTACGGCTTCGACAAGGTGTGGGGACATCGCGGCGGTTCGCAGCTACACTTCGTACTCGGTCAGGAGTTCTGATGCTATCGTAGGACGCATGACTACCGCGAAGACTCCCGGCTTAAACCATCACACATAGAAGTTTGTCTTTTTCAAAGAGACCTTCGGTCGCTGAGAAGAATGACATAATCAAAAAACTCAAACAATCAAGAGATGAAAAAACTGCTTATAGTGGCCATCCTGGCCATAGCCGGATTTGCCGGCGCGTCGGCACAGAAGTTCGCACTTGTCGACATGGACTATATCCTGCGTAATGTGCCCTCCTATGAGATGGCCAACGAACAGCTCAACCAGGTGTCGCAGCGTTGGGAACGCGAAGTGGAGGAACTCTCCAAGGAGGCCGAGACAATGTACAAGAACTATCAGAGCGACATGGTGTTCCTCACCGATGACCAGAAGAAGAAGCGTGAGGAGGAGATAGCCTCGAAAGAGAAGGAAGTGGCCGAGACCCGCTACAAATATTTCGGGCCTGAAGGCGAACTCTATAAGAAGCGTCAGAGCCTCATGAAGCCGATCCAGGAGGATGTCTATAATGCCGTGAAGGCCGTGGCAGAGGAGAAGGGGTATCAGACCATCTTCGACCGTGCCTCCTCGCAGAGCATCGTCTTCGCCTCGCCGCGTATCGACGTGAGCAATGATGTGCTCGCCAAACTCGGATACTCAAAATAAAGGAAAATAGAAACAACAAAAATAAATAAATCGAAACAAGACAAATGCTTAAGAAACTTTTATTCGTTGCCGCCATCATCCTTCCGATGCTCGCGAGCGCACAGACTTTCAAGGCAGGTGTAGTCGACACTCAGTCGATCATGGCCGGTATGCCCGAGACGGCAGCAGCCCAGACCAAACTCGGAGAAGTGCAGAAGAAGTATCAGGACGAGTTCTCACGTCTTGAGGCTGAATACACCCGCATGGTGGATGAATACCAGAAGATGGGTCAGGACGAACTGCCCGCCATCCGCGAGCGCAAGACCCGCGAGATCTCCGACTATCAGATGAAGATCCAGCAGTTTGAGCAGACTGCCGGTCAGGATCTCCAGCAGCAGCAGCAGACCCTCATGCAGCCCATCATCCAGAAGATCAAGGATGCCATCGATGCCGTGGGCCGCGAAGGTGGCTATTCCATGATCCAGGAGAAGGATGCTGTGCTCTTCTTTGCCGCTCCCGTTGACGACATCACACCCCAGGTGAAAGGCAAACTCGGCATCAAGTAACAACCGGAATCCATCGGGTAAGGTCCGGAATTTTTCGGACTTAAACATTGCCCCCAATACACA
>CAZPQD010000139.1:2893-4882 GCA_964588625.1 uncultured Sangeribacter sp.
TGCGATGAAAGAATCTGAGAGCAAGATCGGAGTCTTTGACTCGGGCTATGGCGGACTCACCATCCTGCGTGAACTGCGCAAACGTCTGCCGGAGTATGACTGGCTTTATCTCGGCGACAACGCACGCGCTCCCTACGGCGCACGCTCCTTCGAGATTGTATATGAATTCACTCGTCAGGCTGTCCTCACCCTCTTCGAGCGTGGTTGCCGGCTCGTAATCCTTGCCTGCAACACAGCCTCGGCAAAGGCCCTACGCACCATCCAGCAGGAAGACCTCCCGCGCATTGCCCCCGACCGTCGCGTGTTGGGAGTGATCCGGCCCACTGTGGAGGCTCTCGGAGAAATAACCCGGACCGGCCATATCGGTCTGTTGGCCACACCGGGCACCGTCCGATCACATTCCTACCAGCTGGAGACAGCCAAGCTGTATCCCGGCATGAGCGTCACGGAAATGGCTGCCCCGATGTGGGTGCCGCTCGTAGAAAATGGAGAGGCAGGCAATCCGGGAGCGGATTATTTCGTTAAGAAATATGTGGACGCCCTGCTCCATGCCGATCCCGACATTGACACCATCGTGCTCGGCTGCACCCATTATCCGATGTTGCTCCCGAAAATCAGACGCTACACACCGGATAATATACGCATCCTGGCGCAGGGCGACCTTGTGGCGGAAAGTCTCGCCGACTATCTGCAGCGGCATCCCGAAATAGAGTCGCGCTGCGGAAAGGGAGGCAGCGTGGAATATCTCACTACCGAGAACCCGGAAAAATTCAACGAGATAGCCTCCTACTTCCTCCAGCAGCCGGTACACTCCCGGCAGATCACCTTATAAAGCTGCTCCCTCATATAATTCCCTTTCCCGCACGCGATTATTATTTCACGTGTTGGAATTGAGTCTCACTTGAAGTCTAAAAAATCCATCGATGACAATACAGGAAATCAAACAGCATATCCAGGCCGGCGACCCCGCCGAGCAGTGTGTGCAGATGCTGACCGTCTACATCCAGTCCCACCCCTCCGACGACGAGGCCTTCTACCTCCGCGGCGTCCGCTACTGGAGCCTCGGAAAACGTTCGCTCGCCATCAACGACTATCTCATGGCCATCAAACTCAATCCCAAGAGCAAAGCCACAATGGCCATCAAGACCTCCTACGAGATCCTCAACTACTACAACAAGGACCTCTACAACCCCTGACAGTCCCTAAACTCTCAGGGATAGCGAAAAAAAGTCTTAGCGAAAGGATTACAGGCGGTCAGAGTTCCCACGGGAAACGCGGTCCTTCCACGGCAGGGCGCACCGCAAATGTCTGCTGCCGCCCCTCGAAGACCGACGGCTTCTCCGGATAGAGCATCAGCGGACGCGTGAGGGTCCACCCCCGCGTAAGACTCTTCACATACAGACGTGCAAGCCCGCACACACGCCCCGCGCCCTTGCGCACCTTCGCGATCAGATCCGTCATGTCGGTAACACCTGTCAGCTCTCCCGAGGCCACCACGTCGCGGTCAACCGACAGCGAGGCATACAGACGGTCGCCGCTGCGGATAATACGTTGAATGTTCTTCATGATAATGAAAATTGAATGTCCTTCTAATAATTTTGTCCAGATTTTGGGCTTCGCACAGGACACCCCGCAATACATCGGCCATCTCCTGCACGGAACCGCCACAAAATTACCACCTCACGAATGCCATAATATTGCAGTGGAATGTGAACAAAATCAAAAGACCCTCAATTTTCAAAGAAAGTAGAAAAAAAAGATTAATTTTGCAGAAGCAAAGACTTCCGCCGGCACATGGCCTAAGATTTGGCAAAGCCAGTCTGGGATCCAGGGCCGAGGTGAAGTGAAGCGCAGAAATGGTGGAATGGTAGACACTGGAGACTTAAAATCTCCTGGCCCTTACCGGCCGTGTGGGTTCGAGTCCCACTTTCTGTACCACATACCTGAAAGACTCAACAAAGCGGCCGCCTCCCCTCCTCGGGAGGCGGC
>CAZPQD010000140.1:0-4802 GCA_964588625.1 uncultured Sangeribacter sp.
ACTACAATGGGAGGTTTTTTCGGAACAGTTTCCAATGAAAGCTGTGTGACAGATCTTTTCTACGGCACCGACTACAATTCGCATCTCGGCACACGCCGAGGCGGTATGGCCACCTATGATGCTGAGAACAATATGTTCCAGCGTTCGATCCACAATCTCGAGAGCACCTACTTCCGCACGAAGTTCGAGAAGGATCTCGAGAAGTTCAAAGGCAATTCGGGTATAGGAGTCATCTCCGACACTGACGCCCAGCCTATCGTCATCAATTCTCACCTCGGAAGATTCGCTATCGTCACTGTGGCGAAGATTGACAATCTCAATGAACTTGAGAAGGAACTCCTCGACAACAACATGCACCTCGCAGAGCTCTCTTCCGGCAACACCAACCAGACGGAGCTAATCGCACTGCTCATCATCCAAGGCAAGGATTTCGTGGAGGGTATCGAGAATGTCTACAATAAGATCAAGGGATCTTGCTCGATGCTGATTCTGACCGACGACGGCATCATCGCCGCACGCGACAAATGGGGACGCACACCGATAGTACTCGGACGCAAGGAGGGAGCCTACGCAGCAACAAGCGAGTCTTCCTCCTTTCCTAATCTTGACTATGAGCTCTTCCGCGACCTCGGTCCGGGTGAGATCGTGCGCCTGCATGCCGGCGGAGTGGAGAATCTCCGCGCTCCGGAGGAGAAGATGCAGATATGCTCTTTCCTCTGGGTCTACTACGGTTTCCCCACTTCCACCTACGAAGGCCGCAATGTGGAGGAAAGCCGTTTCCACTCTGGATATGTGATGGGCAAGGAGGATGATACGGAAGTGGACTGCTGCTGCGGTATTCCCGACTCGGGCGTCGGTATGGCTCTCGGATATGCCGAAGGTCATGGAGTGCCTTACAAGCGTGCCATCTCGAAGTATACCCCGACATGGCCCCGAAGCTTCACTCCCCCGCGTCAGGAGATGCGCAACCTCGTGGCCAAGATGAAGCTCATTCCCAATGGTGCCGTGCTCAAGGATCAGCGTGTCCTCTTCTGCGACGACAGTATCGTGCGAGGCACCCAGCTGCGCGACAATACCCGTGTGCTCTACGACTACGGAGCAAAGGAAGTGCATATCCGCATCGCTTGTCCGCCGCTTATCTACAGCTGCCCCTTCGTTGGCTTCTCCGCCTCAAAGAGCGATCTGGAACTCATCACACGCCGCGTCATCAAGGAACTGGAGGGGGATCCCGACAAGAACCTTGACAAATACGCCACAACCGACTCTCCCGAGTATAAGAAGATGGTGGATATCATCCGTCAGCGCTTCGGCCTGACTTCGCTCAAGTTCAACAAACTCGAGACACTCGTAGAGAGCATCGGCCTGCCCAAATGCAAGATCTGCACCCACTGCTTCGACGGCAGCTCTTGCTTCTAATAGGCTTAAGCATCAATAAAAAGAGGAATGCCGCGTCCATACGCGGCATTCCTCTTTTTCTATATTATTAAGGCTCTATTTGAGGCCTCCAGAAAATATCAGAACTGTGAGATCTCCTCACGCAAGAGTCCGGTGGCGTCCATAATATTTCATTGTCAATTAAAACCTAAAGCCTCCTCCCCCAGGAGGGCGTTCCCCTCGCGGAGGCCCATCGGGTCTTTGACGGCCTCCGGGTGGAGGTGGTGGCATGTCGGAGGGTTCATGCGCTGTTGCTTTCCGGCTCATGGAATTGAATTTCCAGCTGATTCCGAACATTACGTAGCGCGTCAGATCGTTGTATTCGTAATCGCTGATGAGGTTGGCGGAAACGTTGCGGCTTATATTCTTCTTGTCGCCAAGCAGATCGTATGCCCGCACGCTGAAAGTAAGGCTCTTGTCTGAGAGCACAGAGTAGGAGAGCTGTGCGTTCCAGAGCCATTGTGTGGTGTTGAAACCTGCACTGTGGCCCGAGGATTTTGAAAAACTGAGGTCGGTGGAGAATTGCAGTCCGAAGGGGAGGTCGAGCTGCGCCTGTGAATCGAAGCCGTAGGAGTGAGTGATGCGGTTGGGTTGATCAGGCAGACTGTTGGAGGCTATCCCAACATTATATGTGGGATTAAGGGTGATTTGCAGAATGTCGATGGAGTAGGTGACACCTGCTGAAGGCATCAGCCCTAAATTGCCCGAACGGTTGAAGATGCCGTTGATATATCCCGGAGAATTGGAGTAGTTGAGTCCGAGTCGAGCGTTGAGGCGCCAGCGTCCGCGGCGAAGCGGCATATTTAACATACCCATACCGAAGACATTCCATGTGCCGTTGGCATTGGAGTAGGTGGTGGTGCGTGCTCCGGTCTGCGGGTCGGTGACGGTACGGCTCACTATGCTGTTGAGTGCCATGCTCGCATTCATCACTGCAAAGAGAGAACGTTGCGAGGCCATGTCGAAACTGTTGAAGTGGGCCATGATGCTCTGTGTGAAGGTGGGTTTCAGGTCAGGATTACCGATCTTGATGTTCAGCGGGTCGGCCACATCGGCTACCGGTTGCAGATACGCCACTGAGGGAGCTGACGTTCTTGCCCGGTAATTGGCGGAGAGCGAGGTTGAGGATGAAAACTTATATTTCAGGCGCGCGTAAGGAGCCACATTCCATACGGTGCGTGGAGACACGTCGCGTCGGTCGTCGATAAGGTCATCGCTGGCCGATCGCGATGGCGATACGGTGATGCCGGCGTCGAGAGTGTACTTCGTAGCATTCTTCTTATAACCGAGCTGCAGCTCTTGGGTCATGAATGTATTGCGGAATCGGTTGGAGAGCGATGCGTCATATTCGGCGCCGGATGGCACTGAATTATATTCCGGCAGGTTGGCATCAAAAAGGAAGCTTCCGGGGTAGGGGAGAGCGTAAGTGAGTCGGTCGCCATTATTCCAGCGGTAAGAGAAACGGTAGGACGCACTCAGAAAATTCCCTCGGTCGGGGTTGCCTATCGGTTCGGTGTAGCTCAGGCGAGCTTCCATAGAGTTGCTCCATTCCTTGGTGTCAAGATAACGGAACAGCTGTTCGGTGTCCTGCTTACGCAGATAATATTCTATGTCGCTGAGAGTCGTGGCGTGCTGGCGAGAATCTGAGAAAGAGTATTTTCCCGTAAGGCTCAGCGACCGTCCCCTCACTCCGAAGCGATGGCTGTAGATTATCTCACCATTGATGTCATAACTCGTTCCGCGGTTGCCTTGGGCAGAGAGATTGCTGTTGACGAGCGCCCCGTCAGCGCCCCCGCTGCGAAGCTGCGTGGTGTCGCGGAGTGTCGACCGTCGGTCGGCAAATGAGAAACCGGGACGGAACTCAAGGGTGTTTTGCTCATCAATATTCCATTGCAGACGGAAATCAGCACGCACATTATGCCCTTTGTCGAGCGAACGGCTCCCGCCTTTCTGCACACTTACGGAGTCAGGGAAGAGATATTGGAGTTCAGAGCGTGAACGGGCATCGCGGCTGGTGTAGGTGTAGAACACGTTGCCACCCACTCTGAAATCGTCGCCTTTGCCCACATTGAAGTTAAGGCCAGTCTGCCAGGAGGTGTTGATGCCATTGTTGCCGCCGAAGTCGCGGAACCGACCGCGTCCTCTGTCGGAGAATCCCATCTGGTTGATGTTGTTGCCGCCTCCGAGAAGCGTTATCTGGTTGCCGTCGCGGAAGTAATTGACGTTGAAGTTTGTCTCAAAACGTTTGTCGGTGCCGTAGCCGGCTCCGATGGTGCCGAACCAACCATTGTTCATGCCGCGCTTCACGGTAAGGTTGATTACGGTCTCATCGTCGCCATCGTCGATGCCGGTGAGGCGTGCCGCATCACTCTTGCGGTCCACTACCTGCACCTTGTCAACAATATCCGAAGGGAGATTCTTCGAGGCCACTTTCGGATCGTCGGCAAAGAATTCCTTGCCGTCAACGAGTATCTTCTTCACGGTCTTGCCGCCCGAGGTGATGGATCCGTCGCTGCCGACCTCCACTCCGGGAAGCTTCTTAAGCAGATCCTCTACTGTAGCGTTCTTTTGCGTGCGGAAGGAATCGGCGTTAAATTCCAGTGTGTCCTGTTTGGCCACGACAGCAGCCCTTACGGCAGTGACCACCGCCTCCTTGAGCATGATGCTGTTTTCCGACAGCTCCAGGTCTCCGAGGTTTTCGGTGGCTGTCGAGTCGGCGATCTCCACGCTCTTCCCCCGGTCCTCCATGCCGGTCATGGACAGCAGGAGCATATATTGACCGGGAGCCACATCTTCAAAACGAAACTCTCCGTCATCATCGGCCATAACATAACCCTTGCGCACCGTGTCAGGAAACTCAATGAGTTGCACGGCCGCCCCCGGCAGAGGTTCCTTCTCCGCATCCACAACCCTTCCCGTGATGACCGCCGCCAAAGATGGAAGAACAGGAATGGAAGCCAAAACAAGGGGCACAACCACTGAAGTCAAACGATCTGAGCCCTTAATTTTTCTAATTTTCATTGTAAATATAGGTGAGTGGTGAGCCTGCCTGAAACCTCAGGCTTCACTCTGAAATAATGGAATCTCCTATTATGACGCACTTCTAAAGAAATAGTTTAAGAAATACCCCTTGTTGCCGATTTTGGGTATTCATATAAATTGGATGACTATCTGTTTGAGAATAAACAAGATGCAAGGTAATGAAATAAAAAATTAAGGAAAATTTGCGGAAAAATTTGGTGGAATGAAAAATCCTTACTAATTTTGCAGCGCAAAACGGAAGAGACGGCGATGCTCTCTCGGATGAATTGCTAAATGGTGGATGTAGCTCAGTTGGTTAGAGCGACGGATTGTGGTTCCGTAGGTCG
>CAZPQD010000141.1:0-4797 GCA_964588625.1 uncultured Sangeribacter sp.
TGTTAAGCCTGCCGCTAGCGTTCATCCTGAGCCAGGATCAAACTCTCCGCTGTTGATTATGATAATTTTCTTATCTTTCTTCTTTGGATCGGCGTGCCTTGCGGCCTCGCCTTTTTGTCTGTCTTGGCCCTTCCGATGGTCGTTATTTAGCTTCCTTGGAATCGACGGAAAGTCTTCGTGACCCCGAAGGGTCGTGCGTTCCTTCACCGTTCGTTTCTGTTGTCTTGTGGCATCTTTGTCAATGTTCTCTTCGCGCTCCCGAGGCGTCCGGGCCGCTGCCCGCGTTTCTCGTTTGCGGTTGCAAAGTTACAACCGAAAACATGCGCCGGCAAATTTTTTTCACCGGATTTCTTTTTTTGTCTCGCTTAAGGGACGGATATGGATGATTGTCAACGAAATAAATAAATGTTAAAATATGTAATCAATTATGAATAGAGGGGTAGAAAAGGGACAGATATGGGGGATGGCACGGTATTCCGGATGAAAAAATTTTGGCTTACACCCGAAACCATCCCGAGAGAGATGAAGCGTTGCGGAGGATGCGGACGAGCAGATAAAGGAAAATCAGGATGAGCACGATGGCTGCGGAGGCGGGCACATTGATAAGGGCACTGAGGAAGAGTCCAGAGAGGCATCCGATGAGGGAGATTATGCTCGATAGGAGAATGAGATGAAGATAGCGCCGGGCGAAGAGTTCGGCAGTCATCTGCGGCAGAGACAGGAGCGACATCAGGAGCATTATGCCTATCATGCGTATGGTGAGCACGATGCCGAGAGCCACAAGCACCGTCATGCCGAGGTTGATCCATCTTACTGGCAGATGACGCGTGCGCGCGAAATCCTGATCGAAGCTTACGGCCTCTATCAAAGGGAAGAACAGCAGGTACCATATTATGAGGAGTAAGGTGAAGCCGGCAAACATCCAGAGGTCAGCGTCGGAAATTGTGAGGATGTTGCCGAAGAGGAAGGCGTTCAATTCCGGGACATTGCCGGTGGAAAGCGATATGAAGAGGATGCCAAGAGCCATCCCGAGGGCCCACACTACGGCAATGGCTGAGTCGCGCCTCACCTGACGCGATGCGAGCCAGTCTACACCCAGCGACGAACCCACTGCGAAGAGGGCAGCCATGGCCATGGGACTCACGCCGAGCCAATAACCGAAGCCGAGTCCTCCGAAACAGGCATGGGTGATACCTCCGGAGACAAAGACCATGCGTCGGCTGACGATATAAGTGCCAATAAGGGCTGAGGCTATGGAGATGACAGCAATGCCCCAGAGCGCATTGCGGAAGAAGGGGAAGGATAGGAGTTCAAGTAATTCCGTCATATGGTTGAAAGGGATAGGGAGTATTATGCCAAGGGGTAAAGATAGATAATTCCGTTAGGGCAGTCAGATTATTCAGTGGGACTGAGAGGAAGCTTCGTCACGGAGTTCGCGTACTATAAGGAGGAGTTCATCGCGCACCTCCTCTGGGAGGGCAATTTCCCTTATCTGCAACGAACGGCTCCAACCGGCCACATCGGAGGGGAGCAGGGTCATGAGTATTTCACGAAATTCCTCCACTTCATCTTCGGTGTAGTCTTCGGGGGAACGACCGCGGAAGCGGTCGAGTTCCTCATCGTCGTAATATTCGGCTTCTGTGCTGAGCGGAGAGAGGGATGTCTTCTCACACACGGCATGCATTCCGCAGCATTCTTCCTCGCCGCCAGTGGATGATGAAGATGAGGGCGAAGGGTTTCCGCCGGGGGATGCATCAGAGGAGTTGGCTGAAGATAAGTCTTCAGGCGGGGATGGACGGCGCTTGCGATAGAAATGCTTATCGAAGAAATATATCAGGATGCCGAGGATTATTGTGGCAATTAAAATTATTAGGGCTCCTTTCATGATGAGTTTGAGTTGAAAGTTGAGTATCGAGGGAGGAAAAATTCGGGATTTAGTCCTCAGAACAGTTTTGGGCGGGGAGAGGACCGGAATCCGGGAGAATTTTTTGGGAGGGAGGCAGCAGAGAGGAGAGGTGCTGCCAGAAATCGGGATATGATTTGGCCACAACCTGTGGCTCTTCAATTGAGAGTCCTTCGATCATATGCATGACAGCACCGAAAGCCATAGCCATGCGATGGTCGGAATATGTCTTTATCAAAACATCTGTTCCCATCGAAGTGCGTGCGCCTGACCATGATATAGCGTCATCCCCGGCCTCGACAGCAAACCCGAGTTTGCACAATTCTGCGGAGAGTGCCGAAAGACGGTCGGTCTCCTTATATTTCAGATGTCCGACTCCTTGGAATCTGAAGGGGATGCCGGCTACACAGCAACCCACCGCCAAAGCCGGGACAAGGTCGGGGAAGTCGCTGAGATTCCACTCTACACCTTTCTCTATGGCCTTTGCAAGGATAGGACCGGAGAGGGAAAGGAGCGCATCTCCGTCGGCATTCCACCGTGTGACTACTCCAAGCTGGCTCATGAGCTTTTCGCACATGGAGTCACCTTGCAGAGATTCTCCGTACGGACGCAGCCCTCGAAGCAGGCAGGGACGTCCCCCCGTAAGCACATATTCATAATAATATGAGGCGGCGCTCCAGTCGGCCTCTATCTCCACAGGACCTGTGGGTGAATAGCCACCGGGAGCCACCGCCACACCATCTTCATGAACACTGACATCCGCTCCAAAGCGACGCATGACATCGGCAGTCAGCGCTATGTAAGGTCTTGACACGACACTTCCGCCAGCCCCTCCGGCATACCGCAGACTGAGCCCCTTCTCCCACATTGGAGCCGAGAGCATCAGGCCACTGATGAATTGCGAACTTACAGATGCATCCATAATGATGCTGCCTCCACGGAGTCGGCGGCCAGCAACGAGAAATGGGGGCCTTCCTGCATGGCTGCGCACATTGGCGCCAAATGTCTCCAGAGCCTCGAGAAGGATGTCCATGGGGCGGCGGCGCAGAGTCTCGCCACAATCCACCCTCAGCATCATCCCCGGCAGCGAGGCTGCCACAGGGAGGAAGAAACGCAATCCAGCGGCACCCTCCCCCAGAAAGAAAGAGGTGTCATCCCCCGTGTCCTCACCGGCAATCCCGGCATCCGTCAGATTGCGGAGCCGGCGCAAGGCTGAGAGCAGGCACTGCGTGTCGTCGGCCTTTGGGAGCACCAGACAGTCGAGGCAATCGCCACTCCAGAAAGAGGCCACCAGCACTCGGGCAGCCTCACTTTTGGAAAGCGGCAGGCAGACAGCCGGTGGGTCAGACTCGTGGGAAAAGAAGGCAGGCGTCTCCATAAGAGAGGAATCTATAATCATTCTTCAGGGCCTCCTCATAGATATGGCGCCACTGCAGACGCATGTCCTGCGGAGCGAAACGTCCTCGGTCGAGAAAGGCCGAGACAAGCAGAAGGAGGGTCGACTGTGGCTGATGGAAATTAGTCACCATACATTCCACGATTCTCCACTTGAAACCGGGAGCTATCATTATGGATGTAGTGGCCGTCAGCTGCTCCAGACGGTTTTCATCCATATGCCGGATTATGGCCTCGAGAGCCTGCACAGTGTCGAAATCATCGCTGCCCTGCCAATAAGGATCCCATTGTTCCACAGTGAGTTGAGTTCCACCCCGAAGAAGCCGCACACCTATGTAAGGGAGGGATTCGAGAGTGCGTACGGTGGTGGTGCCGACGGCCACTATCTTCCTGCCGGATTTCAATGCAGAGAGCAGCGCCAACACGAGGGAACGGGCTACGGAGAAAGTCTCCGTATGCATCGGGTGCTCACCGATGGTGGCCGATTTCACGGGTTGGAAAGTACCGGCCCCGACATGGAGCGTCACTTTCCTCATCTCTATATTATGCGCGGCGATGTCGGCGAGCACACGCGGAGTGAAGTGCAACCCGGCAGTCGGGGCAGCCACCGAACCCTTGACGCGTGCGAATACCGTCTGGTAATCCTCGGCATCAGAATCCTCCGACTCACGCTTAAGGTAGGGAGGGATAGGGATACGGCCCGCGGCATCCACTACGGAGGCGAATGTGACGTCAGGATTATCCCACGAGAACTCAATGTCATGGGCGTTACCCTCGAGAGCCTCTCCCCTGGTCACCGACAGAGTGACCGGAGCCGACGTGCCCTCCACATCGAGCTGCATCGAGAGCGGGCCTGACTTCCAGCGTTTGAGGTTTCCCACGAGGCAACTCCAACGGCAATGGCCCCTCGACTGAAACATCAGGGCATAATCCTCCGGAGCAAGAGGCTCGAGCAGGAAAACCTCGATACGCGAACCCGTAGACTTAAAGAAACTCATGCGGGCGTTGATGACACGCGTATCGTTGGCCACCATCAGGGAAGAGAAGGGAAGCAGATCGGCTATTTCCAAAAAATTCCTATGGTCAATGACTCCGTCGGGACGGCTTAGAAGCAACCGACACATATCGCGCTCCACGAGAGGATGACGTGCTATCCTTTCCTCCGGCAGAGGATAATCGAAGTCGGCTATTGAGATATCGCTTACCATATGAGGGCTACTGTTGAATTCGATTACAAAATTAATCAAAATCAGCACTTCAGCCAAAAACAGCACCTCCGCAAGAGTCATCTCCATAAAAAATTCCGAGAATGTCCCAATCTGCCCACACTCTCATTTATCGCTAATTATCAGCTACTTAATCCGAGGCAAGGAGATTACAGAAAAGTATGATTGAAGAAAAATTACATTTTTTCATCAAAAAAATTTGGTGGAGTCAAAAAAAGGTTCTAACTTTGCACTCGCAATCGGGCGATTAGCTCAGCTGGTTTAGAGCGTCTG
>CAZPQD010000142.1:0-4705 GCA_964588625.1 uncultured Sangeribacter sp.
CCTATTCATTCTTTCGTTTTTCTGATGTATTTTTAGTTATCTCTTGCTTAGAGATACTTAACCGATTGCAAAGGTAAACAAAAAATCTGAGATTCAGGCCATTTTTCCGAAAATAAAAGAGCCTTACGGGTACCCAACAGCAGAAAAATTCAAAAAAGTTTTGCAAACTCCGTTTACCAACCTCCATAACCCGGTATCTACCACTACATAGGGATTCATCCAAATCTCTAAGCAAGAGATTTGGATGGAGAGTTGGTACTGCAGCCTCGGGACTGGATGGTCCCGAGGCTGCTTTTTTGAGGGTCAGCCATTTTTGTGGCTCGGAGTGGCCGGATTGGAGGATGGGATGAGGTGTTGGGGTCAGGAGGGGCGGCTGAGCGGGGGCCTCCTATAGGTTTTGGTGCGGGTGCCTCCTACAGGCTTTGGAGGATGAGGGTATTGGCGTCGTCGACGGCGGTGGTCTCGAGGCTGGCGAGGTAGATGCGGGTGGTGGTTTCGCTGTCGTGGCCCATCCCTTCGCTGATGATGCTGAGCGGTATCCCTTTGCTTTGGGCGGCTGATGCCCAGCTGTGGCGGGCTACGTAGAGGGTGAGGGGAGTGTGGAGACCTATTTTGCTGGCGATGGTCTTGAGGTTGTGGTTGATGTTGTAGGCGGCGTTGCGGTATGTGTAGCGGGGGTTGACGTCGGTAGACTTGATGATGGGCAGAAGGTAAGGTGTGGGATTGGCGGGGTAGCGGTCGAGTATGTGCTGCATCTCTTTGGTCCATTTGATGGTGAGTTGCTGGCCTGTTTTGCGGCGTCGATAGGTGATGTATCCGTGGTTGAGGTCGGTTTTCTTGAGGAAGGCCATATCAATGAAGCTCATTCCCCGGAGCATGAAGCTGAGCAGGAACATGTCGCGGGCATAGGCGAGGGACGAGTGTGGCTTGAGATGCAGTTTCCTTATTTTCCTTATGGTTACAAGGGGCAGGGCGCGTTTTACGGTCTTGTCGATTCCGGTATAGACATGGCGGAAGGGTGTGCGGTCGTCGATGATGCCTTCGTCGACGGCACGGTTATAGGCGGCTCGCAGGATGCGGGTGTAGAAGGAGATGGTGTTTGGGGACAGTCCCCGCTGCTTGAGCCAAGCTTCGTATGTCTCCATGAGCTGGCAGTTGATCGCATCAAGCATCACATCTTTGCCGCCTCGGAACTTACGGAAACTGGCGAGAGCGGCTGCGTAGGTCTCGGAGGTACGCAGTTTTCCTCTTTCCTTAAGTTCAGAGGCTGATTTCTCCAGGTAGACAAAGAGCGTGTAATCGCGCTTATAGCGTTGGAATTCTTCGGCTATTTCATCTACGGAATATTCTATGCCGCTGCTTTCGAGTCTTTGGATTACTTTTGAGATGCGCTTTACGTCGTATCGTATTTCTTCTCGGATAGCAAGGAGAAGATTCTTTCTGGAGCTCTTTTTACTGACGGCCACGCGGGAGCGTTTGGCGTCCCATTCTGCAGGAAAGATGCGTAGGGAGGAGGGAAGCTGCCTGGTGGTTCGTGCATGGATGATCTGGTAATAGATGGTGCCCTCTTGCTCCTGTCGGGAGGAAGGCCGGAATTTTACTTTTATCGAAGCCATAGAAATGTTGAGTTGGTTTGCGATAAAGGTAAGAATACCCTCCTCAAAAAATGGTATTCCTGTGCGTACTCCGTCACATTATTTGGAGGATAAAATTGAGAAGGAACGGATGGGCAGCAACATTCCAGTGACGGATGCCGTTGAGTAAGTATGAGGAAACTGTCATTGGTTTTAATGGCCGGGCTGGCGTTGGTTATTGTGGGTGCTCACAAAGCTTGGTCTCGGGATTTTTATGGCGTCACCTATGAACGTGCAACCCGAGAACCCTTGAACCGCACTCTAATTTTCAATAACTCACAGGAGAAGGTGACGATAGCTGATTCTGCCGGGCGGTTTCGTCTTACGGCAAATGAGGGGGATTCGCTTCGGTTTCAGTATATCGGTCTGAAGGACAGAGTAGTTGTCATCTCTGAGGATACTCCGGAAGAGTTGAATGTCGGTATGGATTCCCTCCCTCCCATCATTGAAGCGTCATTGACCACTGGCGCCGAGGGTCTCCCCCATAAACAACTCACTGCAAGAGGCGTGCAGAGAAGGGTCGTGATAGACACAATCCACAACATGATCCGAAGGATTTTGGATGATAAGCGGAGCGGCGTTGAGTATCAGTATTTCAACGGAGAATGGATTGCTGGCGGCGACATACGCATTGTGAACAAAGACCCCATCTCAGAACTCCAGATAGGGATTGACAATTATGGCAACAAGGTGATGTTCTTAAACGTCGTGCCCGGCGAAGTGGAGAACATGAAAAAGAAGATAGAGTATGCATGGAGTGATAGATTCGGACCACATTTTGAACCAATAGCAGAGTTTCCGCGTGACGTTTACGGCGGCAACATGATCCGATGGTCGAAAGCCAACCTACGTATTCCGGAGGGCTTCACAGGCAAAGAACGTGTAGTGGTCAAATTCAAGGTACAGCCTGACGGAACCATCACCGACGCACAGATCGCCCGTGGCAGCCAAAACGAAGAGCTGAACCGCGAAGCCCTGCGTCTCGTAAGTACACTGCCGAAATTCAGAACCATCTACTTCACCCCTGCCCGACCGCCAATCCACTTCACCTGGCCAGTAATCTTCGAAAAAAACTGACTTCTCTGACCTCTAAACTATGATCAACACCTTTATAGCTTAGAATTAAGCTCTTAGGACGCAAATACGGTAATAATAGCTTAATTTTAAGCTATTAATTCATATCTCTTGAAAAGTCCTTTAGCTCAGATGAAGACCTTCCTATTACCTTTCTTCTGCGGAATCAATTTCTTCCGCATATTTTTCCAAGCGTTTGGCAATGTTCCGAAACGCCTCAGAAAGCTGAGCGTATTCTTCGGGTGTGAATTGACGGATTTTCCCGTCGACACTATAGCGGTTGATCTTCTGGGCAAGCCATCCGTGAGTCCGCCCGAAATAATCCTTTGCAAGCCGAGAAACATTGATGAGGCCTCCAAGCTCATTAAACACTACCCAAACGGCCTCTGACTTTACGGCCATCTGTTTTGCCCTGCGGGCAGCCGGGTATAAAAACTCCTCATATCTTATCTTTTCCATAGCTAATTAGTCTTTCCAATTGTTCATACTAATTCGATGGTACCCTTATCAAGATCAATCTTGACTTCTCTTACGCGGTCGGCCAAGTAAGTTTTGCCATTGAAAGTAACTATATGATTCAGGGTACCTCCTATAGTTACCGGGATATTGAGATGAATTTCCCCAGGGGGAGTACCCTTAAGGTCGTCTGTAAGATGAGCATCACTCTTCAACCTACGCATTACAAGGCATACCCTGCCATATTGGGCTGCCAGTACATCCCCGGAGCTATGATACCCATCATAACTCTCGCCAAACTTACTATGATATATTCCGTTTTCTATAACCCTGGCAGCATGAGTCCAATCATCTAAAAGTTGATAGAGCACGATCTTGTCATATCTCTCGTCGATTTCATCATCCATCCCACAATACTCAAATCCAAAATATCTGAAAGCATTCTCAAGATGTTTTACGGACGATCCCCTTTCAACCGGTGGCCACCAATGCCAAGGAATATCCTCATGGTCCACCCACCTATCCTTCATTCCCATGGCGAACGCAATGCAGTTATATTGGAATGAGAAAGGGCTCACAAGTCGGAAATTCCGGTCATTCTTCAGAGAGTCGCCAAAAGCATCCTGACGTGTCAGGCTTTCCCGAGCGCTAGCAGTGTTATAATCCATGTGCGGCAAACATCTTCAAGTGAAACATACCCGGTATAGGTCATATAGCCAGGATATATTAGGTCGAGAGCATGGACAATGGGGTCTGGATGATCCTTTATTATTTCCAAAATACCGGGCACAGCATCTTCTCCCATTTCCACAATCTTCCTAAAATCTGCATTATCAAAGTTATTTGACGAATGGAGATTAGAAACCCTATTCCAATAATTGTAGTTTGTCAGGACTTTCTGGATATTCAGCTCTCTTTGGGAAATTTCAAGTCTCTTCTTATCTCTGCTGATGGACAGATCGGCCGAGAATCCCTTCTCCAACGACGGAGACATTAATTCAGTTCTCATTTTTCAGTCACCTCAAATGCAAAATCGTCAAGACGCTCTCCATTCAACTCCAAGTGAAGATCGTAGAATCCAGACTTTTCAAACAAGACATTCTGAAGATTAAGTGCAATGTTTACATGACTTGCCTTTGTCAATCTTTCGATAAGCAGATTAGACTCTATGGGTGGCAATATATTTTTCCCGGTAGCCTTGTCGACAATAGTGATGCTTAATAATCTATCACCCTCTACATTAGCTTGGATATAAAGTTTGATGGCCACACCGAAAGAAATGCGGACCGGAAATTTCTGGACGTGGAATTCATCCATAGTATTGACTATAGAGAGATGACCATCCAGATTATGCGCACCCTGACAAAGAGCGAACAGTTCTACCTTGATGTCCTTCATAACTGAAAATTAGTTGAAATTTATAACGCAAAGGTTAGCAAAGAAAAAGACCCCAACTCTACTCCCAAAATCGGGGGTAAAAATTGGGGTTAGACTCATTCAAGCTTCTTTATAAGAAGAGTTTTGGCGGAAAGACAGGGATT
>CAZPQD010000143.1:0-4684 GCA_964588625.1 uncultured Sangeribacter sp.
GTCATATCTCTAAAGAAGTATTTTGTTTTCGGATTGCAAAATTAGTGAAAATTTTTACTATATCAAAGATTGAGTCCCAATTTTTTAGGGGAGAAGATGTTTTTTTCTTAAAAAATGCGATATTTTGTGGGTTTAGAAGGATGGAAAGTAATATATAGATAATGAAGAATGAAGAATGGATAATGAAGAATGAATGATGGAGAGTTGTGAATTTAGGAATAAAATGATAGAAAAATTAGGAAATATGTGTATTTTAGATTAATTTTGCAGATGAAATGGTGAAAACTATTCTGAAAGATTGAAAAGGAGTTTCAACATGTAAAAATAAATAAAAGATTTTAGAGATGGCCAACACATTATTTGACAAGATTTGGGATCGACATGTGGTGCAGCATGTGGAAGATGGTCCTGAACAACTCTATATAGATCGTCTGTATTGCCATGAAGTGACAAGTCCTCAGGCCTTTGAGGGAATGCGCAGGAGAGGAATAAAATGTTTCCGACCCGAAAATATCTTCTGTATGCCTGATCATAACACACCGACCCACGATCAGGACAAACCAATAGAGGATCCAATCAGCAAGACTCAGGTGGATACCCTTGCCCAAAATGCAAAAGAGTTTGGATTGGAGCATTTCGGGATGATGAATCCCAAGAATGGAATCATTCATGTAGTGGGACCGGAGCAAGGTCTGTCGCTACCCGGAATGACAATCGTATGTGGAGACTCCCACACCTCCACTCATGGGGCCATGGGTGCAGTGGCATTTGGCATAGGCACTTCAGAAGTGGAAATGGTGCTTGCTTCCCAGTGTATACTCCAGCAGAAACCTAAGTCAATGCGAATAAATATAGAGGGAAAATTAGGAAAGGATGTCACTGCTAAAGATGTTGCTCTTTATCTGATGTCAAAGCTGACAACCTCGGGGGCTACGGGGTATTTTGTGGAATATGCGGGAGAGATAGTGAGAAATCTTTCAATGGAGGGGCGTCTAACTCTATGCAATCTTTCTATAGAGATGGGTGCCCGAGGAGGCTTCATAGCGCCAGACGATGTGACCTTCGAATACATAAAGGGTAGAGAATATGCCCCAAAAGGTGAGGAATGGGATAAGTCGATGGAATATTGGAAGACGCTTAAGAGCGGCGATGATGCTGTGTTTGACAAGGAACTCACCTTCTATGCAGAGGATATAGAGCCGTATGTGACTTATGGTACGAATCCAGGCATGGGGATGGGGATAACAGAGAGAATCCCGCTTCTTGATACGATTCCGGAGGCAGGAAAGTCATCATATCTGAAGAGCCTTGAATATATGGGCTTCGTGCCCGGACAGAGACTCTTGGGCACACCAGTGGATTACGTCTTCTTAGGAGCGTGCACCAATGGAAGAATAGAAGACTTCAGAGCCTTTGCATCCATAGCCAATGGTAGAAAGAAAGCTGATAACGTCACGGCATGGCTGGTACCAGGTTCGTGGATGGTGTTTGACCAGATAAAGGAGGAGGGACTGGATAAAGTGCTTGAAGAGGCAGGGTTTGAGATAAGACAGCCCGGATGCTCAGCATGTCTGGCAATGAACGATGACAAGATACCTGCCGGAAAATTAGCAGTGTCAACTTCAAATCGCAATTTCGAGGGGAGGCAGGGACCTGGAGCACGCACGGTGCTTGCAAGTCCGCTTGTGGCGGCGGCAGCTGCTGTGACAGGAGTCATCACCGACCCGAGAACTCTCTAATCAAACTTCAGACAATTAAGAATCTCAAACAATGAAACAGAAATTCGATATAATAACGAGCACTTGCGTCCCTCTACCATTGGAAAACATAGACACCGACCAAATCATACCTGCACGTTTTCTTAAGGCTACCACACGGGAGGAAAGCTTTTTTGGAGAGAATCTATTCAGGGACTGGAGGTATAATCCGGATGGAACAGTCAATGAAAAATTTGTGCTAAACGATCCAAAATATAGCGGGGAGATACTCGTAGCAGGAAAAAACTTCGGGAGCGGCTCGAGCAGAGAACATGCCGCCTGGGCTATAGCAGGATATGGATTCAGAGTGGTGATAAGTAGCTTTTTTGCTGATATTCATAAGAATAATGAGCTTAATAATTTTGTGCTTCCAGTAGTGGTCAGCGAATCATTTTTGGCTAATCTTTTCGCTTCTATTGAGGCTGACCCAAAAACAATGGTTGAAGTGGATCTTCCTAACCAAACGGTCACCAACAAGGCAACCGGAGAGAGCGAGAAGTTTGAGATAAACGGGTATAAGAAGTATTGCCTGATGAATGCTCTTGATGACATTGATTTCCTATTGGAAAACAAGGATAAGACAGAGACCTGGGAGAAGGGAGTAAAGGCGTGACCACACCGACAACAAAAAAAGGAATGAGCAGCCACACGGCGAGTGTAGAGATTATGGACACTACGCTCAGGGATGGGGAACAGACATCAGGTGTGAGTTTTGTGCCTCATGAGAAGCTGATGGTGGCGCGTGCATTGCTCAAGGATCTCAATGTAGACCGCATAGAGGTTGCTTCGGCGCGAGTTTCGGACGGAGAGAAGGATGCGGTGACGAGAATATGCAAGTGGGCTCGCCAGGAAGAATGCCTACACAGGGTTGAGGTGTTAGGATTCGTAGACGATGGGACATCCTTGAATTGGATTAATGATTGCGGATGTGTCAACATCAACCTTCTTTGCAAGGGCTCGGAAAATCATTGTCGAAATCAGCTAAATAAGACACCGGAGGAACATTTTTCTGACATCCGAAAGAATATCAGAATGGCGCAAGAGATGGGCATAAGCGTGAATGTATATCTCGAAGACTGGAGCAACGGCATCAAGAATTCTCCGGAATATGTGTTTTCCATGATGAATGCACTCAAAGATTGCGGCATAAAGCGCTTCATGCTTCCAGATACGCTTGGGATTCTTAATCCTTTAGAACTGCTTCTCTTCATGAGAAAAATGGTGAAGCTCTATCCTGATATTCATTTTGATTTTCACGCTCATAATGATTATGATCTTGCAATCTCAAATGTGCTGGCAGCCGTTTTAGGTGGATGCCGTGGTATTCATACATCGGTAAATGGCCTCGGCGAGAGGGCAGGGAATGCTCCATTAGCAAGTGTGCAGGCAATCTTGAAAGACCAATTCAATGCTCATACCAATATCAAGGAGGAGCGGCTTAACGACGTAAGCCGTATGGTGGAGAATTATTCCGGGATTGCTATTCCCCCTAACAGGCCTATCACAGGAGAGAGCGTATTCACTCAGGTGGCAGGAGTGCATGCCGATGGAGACAATAAGGCGAATCTTTATTGCAATGACCTTTTGCCTGAGCGTTTTGGGCGCAAGCGAGAATATGCCCTCGGCAAGAACAGCGGAAAGGCGAATATCCTGAAGAATCTTGAGGAGCTCGGGCTTGAGCTTACTGCGGAGCAAACACGTAAAGTGACAGAACGTATCATTGAGCTTGGAGACAAGAAAGAGGTGGTCACTCAAGAGGATTTGCCCTACATTGTGTCTGATGTGCTTAACAGTGTGTCGCAGGCAGAGCATGTGAAGCTTCTGAGCTATATGGTGACCACGGCTTATGGGTTGAAGCCTATGGCGGCTCTGAAGATAGAGATAAATGGAGAGACGCATGAGGTCAGGTCGTCAGGTAACGGACAGTTTGATGCCTTTGTAAAGGCTTTGAAGGAGTTGTATAAGGAGAAACTTGAACGACATTTCCCTCATCTTACTAACTATGTTGTTTCGATTCCTCCAGGAGGACGCACAGATGCCCTTGTGCAGACCGTGATCACTTGGGAATGGAATGACAGAATCTACCGCACACGAGGTCTGGACGCGGACCAAACAGAGGCTGCCATCAAGGCAACGATAAAGATGCTTAATCTGATGGAAGAAAAAATGGGTGTTTCCTAAAGAGGAAACACCCATTTTTTTATGAATTGTCGTGGGTTTAGCGCTCGACGCCGATTTCTATGAAAGAGCCATCGTGGTCGAAGAGGATTTCAGTAGTGGTTATCAATTCAACTTCATAGCCACGCTTTACCTTAGTGATTTCGCTGATACCTTGACCTTCAAAATACTGGGATAGGTATTCGTCGATTTGAACAGGATAGAAACCTGAAGGGAGAGTCTTGCCATCAGCTGCTTCGACATCGATCCATTCACCATCTTTGTTGAATTCAATCTGTGTGCCTTCGGAAAGAGTCACTTCATAGTCATCCTTATCCTTATGCGAGGAAACGATTCTTGCGGATGGGAAGAATTGCGTGATGAATTCGGTAGCCTTGGCAGGAAGCTGGCTTGATTGGATGGGCTCGTCTTTATCATTATCGCAACTGGAGAGTGCGATTCCCATTACTGCAATAAGCAGTATGGGGAGAAGTTTGAAGATTTTTTTCATAGTGTGTTTTTCTTGATTAATGTTTTAAATGTAAACGAAATTAAGGAGGGAGAAGTTTTAGAAAAATGTAGGAAAGAAGTATAATAAGTGTTAAAATGCGAGGGGTGAGAGAAACTTAGGCTTTTTACGTGATAACGTATTCTATGGTTGACACGGTTTACACAATGGTTTACACAGATTGCGTATCTTGTAGGGTATCCAGACAATAAAAAAAGCAGTCAGCTGATGCTAACTGCTTGATTCTTGGTGATCCGCGTGG
>CAZPQD010000144.1:0-4658 GCA_964588625.1 uncultured Sangeribacter sp.
ATGAAGTTCTGCGCGATTACTATCACAAATGGTATCGTCCCGATCAGCAGGGCATAATCGTTGTCGGCGACTTTGATGTCGATGAGATGGAGGCTAAAGTGAAGAAGCTCTTCTCCACTATCGAAATGCCCAAGAACGCTCCCAAGCGTACCTATCCTACAGTAAGCAAGAATAAAGAACCCCTATTTGCCTCTTACAGAGACATGGAGTTCCCCAACACTACCATTTTTATCGCATATAAGGAAGATCCTCTGCCGAGAGAAATGAGATCAACCGTAGAAGGCTATCTTCAGGAATCTCTACTCAAAACTGCCATTAAATCTCTTGTAAATCATCGCCTTACGGACTTTTCTGAAACTCCCGATTGCGCTTATGTTTATGCAGGAACTTATTTTGGTCCCTACTGGGTAACCAATATGATGGAGGCCTTCAACATTACAATCATACCAAAGGGAAATGAGACTGTAAAGGCCACTGATCAGGCAATGGCTATTATATCCCGTGCATTCAAGACTGGCTTCACCGAGTCCGAATGGGATATCGTTAAAAACCAGATGATCTCAAGCTATGAAAAGGCCTACAACGAAAGAAATAATACCAACAATGAAGCATATTGTGACGAGCTGGTAAATTATTTCGTTGATGGAGAAGCAGCTCCCGGTATTGAGACCGAGTACGAAATCGTCACACAGATACTCCCCACGCTTCCTATTGATTTTATCAATCAGGTAGCGGCAACTATACTTACGGACGACAATCAGTGTATTGTAGTTGCTCAGCCTGATAAGGATGAATTTACAGTCGTAACCAAGGAAGAAATGGTTGCATCTGTCAACAATGCAATGAAGGCTGATTATGAGCCTATGGTTGACGAAGTAATCACAGAACCTCTCATCGCTTCTCTGCCTACTCCCGGCTCCGTCAACAATATTCAGGATAACGCAACGTACGGAACCACTGAAATAACTCTTTCCAACGGAGTGAAAGTAATTGTCAAGACTACTGACTTTGCTGCTGATGAAATCATTTTCCAGGCATTCCGTGAAGGTGGAAAGCGTTCTTATCCCATCTCAATGGCTGATGATGTCAATATGATGGATGCGGTGTTTGATTGCACCAAGTGGGGTCCCTTCTCGCAGAAAATGCTTCGTAAGTATCTTGCTGGCAAGAAGGTAGCTTTGAGCTATAGCATGAATAACTACACTGAAACTCTCAAGGGTAGCTCCTCAGTCAAGGATCTTCCCACATTCATGGAGCTCCTTTATACAGCCTTCACTGGTCTGACTCCCGATAAGGAGATTTATGATATTCAGATATCCAACTATCTCAACCAGCTGAAGATGATGGATAACCAGCCTGAAGTTGTGTTTACTCGCCTTGTGGATAAGACTGTTTATGGTGATAACCCTATGATGATGCAGCTTCCTACAGTCGAGTCTCTTGAGAAAGCCAATTACGATGAGATGTATAAGATGCTTACAAAGTCTCTTTCCAATGCAGCTGAGTATACTCTCATGTTTGTTGGTAATGTTGATGTCGCTACTCTCCGTCCGCTTCTTGAGCAGTATGTTGCCACTCTCCCTGTAGGTCGCAGAAAGAAAGTTGAGACAGTGACCAACCTTGCTCCTGTATCTGGAAAGGTTGAGCAGACAGGTGAATGTGCCGCTGCCATTGCTAATATATTCGTATATAATTCCTGGCTCGGCAACAATCTTGAATACAATACAGCTAATAGCATCAATCTTTCTGTCGCTACTGAGGTTCTCAATATGATTTACCTTGAGACACTTAGAGAGGAAGAAGGCGGTACGTACGGTGCACATGTTGGAGGATACATCAATCCCAATACCGGTATCTGGGAAATGTCGGTACAGTATCAGACCAACAAGGATCAGTACAAGACTCTCATGTCTCGTTCGGAGGTAGAGTTCAAGAATCTTCTTGAAAATGGTGCTCCGGTAGAGAAATTTAATCGAGTAAGAGAGAATATCATCAAGCAGTATGATGAGGCACTCCGTAAAAACGGCTATTGGAGTAATGTTCTCTTCAATGCTCAGCGTGGCTTTGACACCTTCACAGGATATAAGCAGCATATCGACAACCTTACTCTCGATAGCTTCAACGCCTGGATGAAGACTCTCTACAACGGTCAGAACGAAATCGAAGTTGTTCTTGACGCTAAGTAATCATAAATACTTCCACTCAATAAAAAGCTTGCCATTTTTTTGGCAAGCTTTTTTGTTTTATATTGAAGCACTAAATACTCGTCTATAATCTGCCGGCTTGCCAAGATACAAACTTTTTATTAACTTTGCATATATTTCATTTCAACCTTTTTTCGATACGATGAAGAATCATTTTATTTATTCTTTAGCAGCTTTTTCTATTATGACTTTTGCTTCTGAAGCTGACGCGGCTCGCGTCAATCCTCTTATTGAGCCTTCATCCGCTCCTTATGCCGCTGTGGCTTTTGATAAGGCCACGCCGGAGGACTATAAGGAGGCGGTGCTCGAAGGTATACGTCGTCATCAGAAGGAGATCGAGGCTGTTGCTTCCAACCCGGAGGCTCCCTCTTTCGAAAATACTATCGTGGCTCTCGAGCGTTCGGGTAAACTCCTCAATAATTCGGTGCTCGCCATCGGGAATCTGGAGGCTGCCCTCGGCGACACCATCTACCAGAATATCATGATGGAGATCACGCCTGCCCTCTCTGAGCATCAGGCTAACCTGATCCTCAATGAAGACCTCTGGAAACGCGTGCGTCAGGTGTATGACAACCGCGATTCCCGCACAGACCTCTCTCCCGAAGATATGCGACTGCTTTCCGAAACCTATCTCCAGTTTGCCGACAACGGTGCGGCACTCGAAGGTAAGGACCGTGAGAAATATCGCAAGCTGAACGCTGAGCTCTCCGACCTCGTGCTCCGCTTCGGCCAGAATGTGAGCAACGACATGAAGAGTGACTCACGCCGTCTCTGGCTCCGTGGCAACCAGCTTGCCGGTCTGCCGGAATCCCTCAAGACCGCCGCCCGCGAGGAGGCACGAATGGCACTCGAGAGCGAAGGTAAAACTGATGACCCTGACAGCTATCTCTTCACAGTCTTCTATCCTTCTTATGCACCATTCATGAAATATCAGGAGGATCGTGATCTCAGAAAACAACTCTATCTCATCAACTCGGCGCGCAATATCGGTGGAGAGTTCGACAATTCTCAGGTTCTCAAGGATATAGCCAATGTGCGTATGGAGATCGCCAACCTTCTCGGCTATCCCACTTTCGCCGACTATCAGCTGAAACGCACCATGGCCGGCAATCCGGAGACTGTCTGGAAATTCCTCAATTCCCTCAAGGATGCATATGCCGAACCCATGAAGAAGGAGATCGCCGAGCTCGAGGAGTTTGCCCGACTAACCGAAGGACCCGACTTCACCCTCCAGCCCTGGGATTATTCCTTCTGGAGCGAACGTCTGAAAAATGAGAAGTATGCCTTCAACGAGGAGGATATGAAACCCTACTTCGAGCTCAACAACACGATCGACGGTGTCTTCGGTCTGGCTACCAAACTCTATGGCTACACCTTCAAGGAGAACAAGAAGATTCCCGGCTACCATCCCGACGTCAAGGCTTTCGAGGTGTATGATGCCGACAAGAAACTTATCGGCGTGCTTTACACCGATTTCTTCAACCGTCCGGGAAAGGCACCGGGGGCTTGGATGACGGAATTCCGCACTACTGAAAAGTCCGATGACGGGACACGCACCATCCCCCTCATCTCAATTGTATGCAACTTCTCCAAACCGGTAGGGGGACAGAAGGTACTGCTCACCCCCGACGAGGTGAATACCTTCCTGCATGAGTTCGGCCACGCGCTGCATGGACTGTCTGGTCAGTCGAAGTATTCTTCGATGGCCGGCACCAACGTCTACCATGACTTCGTCGAGCTCTTCTCGCAGTTTAATGAGAATTATCTCACAGAGAAGGCTTTCCTCGACAGTTTCGCAAAGCATGTGGAGACCGGCAAACCGATGCCTCAGGATCTTATCGACAAGTTCTTAAGTTCGCAGCAGTTTGGAGCAGCCTACGCCTGCATGCGCCAGCTTGGATTCGGTTTCCTCGACATGAGCTATCACACTATCACCGAGCCACTCCGTGCATCCGCGTCAGCCGAGGAATTTGAGAACAAGGCCATCGACCCTGTGCGCATCTTCGACGCAGTGGAGGGATGCTATCTCTCGCCCTCCTTCGGCCATATCTTCTCCGGAGGCTACGCAGCCGGTTACTATGGTTATAAATGGAGTGAGGAACTCGATGCCGATGCCTTCAAAGCCTTCAAGGAGACCGGCAACGTCTTCGATCCGGCGACTGCAGCCCGCTTCCACAAGATGCTCGAGAGCGGCGGTTCGGTTGATCCCATGACCCTCTACATCGAATTCCGCGGCAAGCAGCCGACAGTCGATGCCCTCCTCGAACGCGACGGCCTGAAGTGAGTGTTGTACCTGGGCGGCCAGCCCCGGCAGGGGCTGAACCTCCGTAAACCGGGTACGAAGTGCCCGGACAGGATATGGAATCAAAACTCCCGAGTGTCAGGACGGCAGCCCCGGAAGGGGCTGAACCTCCGTAAACCGGGTACGAAGTGCCCGGACAGGATATGGAATCA
>CAZPQD010000145.1:0-4597 GCA_964588625.1 uncultured Sangeribacter sp.
CGAAGCGCATCTGCGAGATCTACGTCCAGTCGCTCGACAAGGCCATCAAGGAAGGCAAGGTCAAGGGGGAGACCCGCTTCGTGACCACCCGCTTCGGCAACGTCCTGGGCTCGAACGGCTCCGTCATCCCGATCTTCCAGGAGCAGATCCGCAGGGGAGGCCCGGTGACGGTGACCCACCCCGACATCATCCGCTACTTCATGCTGATCCCGGAGGCGTGCAAGCTCGTCATCGAGGCAGGCACGATGGGCAACGGGGGTGAGATCTACGTCTTCGACATGGGCAACCCGGTCAAGATAGCCGACCTCGCGAAGCGGATGATAAGGCTTAGCGGGGCGAAGGACGTGGAGATAGAGTTCACGGGTCTTCGCGACGGCGAGAAGCTGTACGAGGAGGTGCTCAACGACGAGGAGATCACGCTGCCGACGTTCCACCCCAAGATCAAGGTGGCGAAGGTGAGGGAATACGAGTTCACGGACGTCGACGCCCGCATCACGGAGCTGATCTCCACGGCCGACTGCAGCGACGACATGACGATAGTGGCCGGCATGAAGGCGCTCGTGCCCGAATTCCGCTCCCAGCACTCCAGATACCAGATATTGGATAAATGATCAATTATTTAAGGTTTAGAGTCAAGAACCAAGAAAGATTTCGCGCGACAATGAGTGTAGGCAGGATGCTCCGCATCCGTTTTCGCGCGACCCTTGGTAACTTCCTGTACCCGACTCACACTGACAACAGAAAGCTTATAACAGACAACTGATACAACTATGATACTCCTGATAATAATCCTAATAATGCTGGCTGTGGTATTGGCCATCGCCCTTGCAGTGTCGCTGAAGGGGGAGGGGACCGCTGATGAAGCAGACCGCGACTACCGCGACCAGGACGGCGACCACGTCTACTACGACCAGTCGATAATCGAGAAGAAGCTGTTCCACCGTCTCCACCCCAAGGAAGCAGCCCGCACCTTCTCCCGCCTCTTCAAAAAGAAATAACCCCTATGGAGCACCTGCTTCCAAGCCTGCCATAAGTGTGGATAGGATGCTCCCGCATCCGTCCCCGCGCATCCAATGGGGAAGGCGCACCTCTCCGAGTGCGCCACCAGGGAGTCCGCTCTGCGGACGAGACAGTGCCGACAAAGAGTGAGTAATTGCTCCCACATCCAGACTCTGAACTCAAAAAAATGAAGCCAAACGGCTTCATTTTTTTTTGTATATACCCGTTTTCTCAAAAATTTATTGTATTTTTGTAAATTCATTAACAGACAACCCACAATGCAATCACTACATACTGCCTACCGCACCTTCTTCGGCAAAGGCGATGCCCTCTACCAGCTCTTCGCCCCTTACCGCATTTGCCCACTTGGCGCCCACGTCGACCACCAACATGGCCTCGTCTCCGGCTTCGCCTTCGATTCCGGAATCGAGTTCCTATTCTCTGCCACCGACTCCGGCAAAGTGGAGATGGCCTCCCTCTCTTTCGAGGGACTGATGACCTTCAACGTGCAGCGTCCCGTAGAAGAGCGCCAGGGCAACTGGGGCGACTACCTGCGTGGTGCTGTCTGGGCACTCCAGCAAGACTTCCGCCTGACGAAGGGTATTCGCGGCATCGTGAAAGGGTCGATGCCTCTCGGCGGTCTTTCCTCATCGGCAGCCCTCCTCTGCGGCTTCGTGATGGCGATGGACAAGGTGAACCATCTCGGTCTCGACCGTAAGCAGATAATCCACTATGCATCAGTGGCTGAACGCCAGTATGTGGGACTGAACAACGGTATCCTCGACCAGGCCTGCGTCGTGCTCTGCGAAGCCGACAAGCTTCTGTATCTCGACACCCGTACCGGCGACCATCGCCTCATCCCATTCGGAGGAGACAACCCCAAACCGCTTCCCTTCAAGCTCGGCATATTCTTCTCGGGAGTGACCCGCAAGCTTACCGGCACCGACTACAATCTCCGCGTGGCGGAGTGCAAGACAGCTGCCTGGATAATGCAGGCATATGAAGACGAGAAACTCCGTGAATTTGAAGATACCCGTCTGCGCGACGTGGAGGAATCAGTATTCGAAAAACATGAGACCAAGATGCCCGCCCGCTTTGCGCGCCGCGCACGACATTTCTACTCGGAATGCGACCGCGTGACCGACGGCGTGAAGGCTTGGGAAGCCGGAGACATCGAAGCATTCGGGCGCCTCGTGTTCGAGAGCTGCGAAAGCTCGATGAACAACTACGAATGTGGCTCTCCGGAGCTTATCGAAATCTACAAGATAATGCGTGAGACCGACGGCATCTACGGCGGTCGTTTCTCCGGAGCAGGTTTCAAGGGAGCGTGCATCGCGCTCGTCGATCCGGAGAAGGAGGAGTCAATCCGCCAGACCGTCACTGAGAAATATCTGCAGAAGTATCCGCAATATAAAGACTCATTCGAAATCTTCTTCTGCAACCCCGCCAACGGTGTCGATTTCCTTTAGAAAACTGAAAACAATGAAAACAATAATAATAGCTGCCGGATACGCCACACGCCTCTATCCGCTCACCGAAAACTTCCCAAAACCCCTCCTCAAGATAGGAGAGAGCACCATCCTCGACCGTATGATGGCCGACTTAGACTCCAATCCGGACATCACCGAGTATATCGTGGTGACCAACCATCGCTTCGCTCCAATCTTCGAGGAATGGAAAGCCAACTCCAACTATTCCAAGCCCATCACCATCATCGACGACGGGACTTCCACCAACGATACACGCCTCGGCGCCGTACGCGACCTCCTGCTCGCTCTCGAGACTCAAAACGTCGACGATGACATAATGGTGCTCGCAGCCGACAACATCCTCGACTTCTCGTTGCAAGGCTTTGTAGACTATTTCAAGGAGAAAGGCACTTCCGTCATCATGTGCCATAACGAGCCGGAGCTTAAGAAGCTCCAGCGCACCGGCGTGATTGCCGTAGACGACAATATGAAAGTGCTTGAGATGCAGGAGAAACCCGAAAAACCGGTTTCTAACTGGGCTGTACCCCCATTCTATATCTACTCGAAGAACGACCTTCCCCTCATCCACGACTGCATGGACCATGGATGCGGTTTCGATGCCCCCGGCAACCTCGCCCACTATCTCACCGATGTCACTACTCTCCACGCATGGCCGATGCCCGGCTCTCGTTTTGACATCGGCTCGATGGATTCTTATTTGGAAGCTCAGGAAAAATTCTGAGATTTCAGATTCAAGTTGCCATCAGCTCATCGGAAGTATTAAGCATGGAGTATTAAGTACTAAGTATGAAGAAACCGATTCGTGTTAACCTGCTCGTAAAGATTCTGATTGCCATCGTGCTCGGGATTGCCGCCGGCAATTTCTTCCCCACATGGGCAGGAAGAGTCTTTATGACTTTCAACGCTATATTCAGCCAGTTTTTAGGCTTCCTGATTCCGCTTATCATCCTTGGCTTTGTAGCTCCGGCTATCGCGGAGATCGGCAAGAATGCCGGTAAGATGCTCGTTTGGACTGCGCTGATTGCCTACGTGGCCACGCTTATGTCGGGCTTCCTGAGCTATGGCGTGGGCGAGTCAATATTCCCTCATCTCATCTCTCCCGACAATCTGAAGGGCATCACGGAAGGGCATGACTTGCAACCCTATTTCACCATTGAGATGCCCCCGCTGATGGGGGTGATGACTGCCCTCGTCACCGCCTTTACAGTTGGCATATGTCTCTCCCGCATGCAGGGGGAGACGATGAAAAGCCTGCTCCGTGAGTTTCGCGATATAGTGCAGATGACTATCGCAGGCGCGATCATCCCCCTGCTCCCCCTATATATATTTGGTATCTTCCTCAACATGACAGTCTCCGGGCAGGTGATGGGAATCCTGACAGCTTTCGCCAAGATCATCGGAGTCATATTCGCCCTTCACATCTTCCTGCTAATATTCCAGTATTGCATTGCGGCACTCTTCGTACGTCGTAATCCCTTCAAGCTCTTATGGACTATGATGCCCGCCTATTTCACAGCCCTCGGCACTCAGTCGTCGGCAGCCACCATCCCCGTCACTCTCCGACAGGCAATAAAGATGGGTGTGACTGAAGACGTGGCAGGTTTCGTCATACCACTTTGTGCCACCATCCACATGTCGGGCAGTGTCATGAAGATCGTATGCTGCGCCCTTGCGCTTATGATAATGCAGGGTCATCCCTACGACATCAGCATTATGGCAGGATTCATCTGCATGCTCGGAGTCTCAATTGTGGCAGCCCCGGGAGTGCCCGGAGGAGCCATCATGGCTTCGCTTGGCATCTTGGCGAGTATCCTGGGTTTCTCCGAAGGAGACCAGGCTCTGATGATCGCGCTCTATATCGCCATGGACAGTTTCGGCACAGCCTGCAACGTTACCGGCGATGGCTTCATCGCCTTGATCATCGACAAATTCTTCGGCAAAAAATCCCCGAATCAACAGGATCAAATCACGACAACCCAAGCTTAATCACGATAAGTCAAAAAAAGGAGGTCTGCGACAAGCAGAACCTCCTTTGCAAAAATATATAGAGAAGTTATTTCAATAGTCCGTTAAAAATAACAATATAGGCTAAGCGGCATGCGCCACGA
>CAZPQD010000146.1:0-4565 GCA_964588625.1 uncultured Sangeribacter sp.
TGCCCGAGACGGGGTTGGAGCCCACGATGGCGATGGCATTGGCGGCCACCGTGGTGAAGAGGAATGCGATGATTGTCACCACAAGCCAAGCCACAGCGGCCTGCCAGAGGGTATGGATGACACCAAACCAGAAGAAGAGGAATACGGCGATCAGTGCGAGTGCGGAGAAGAATACGATATGCTTCATGGAGATATCTGTCTGCCAGCGCACCTCCTTGGCTGATGCCACATTGCCTTTGAGCTCACGGCCTGCAAGACCTACGGCCTGACAGATGATAGGCCAAGACTTGACGATACCGATCACACCGGCCATGGCGATACCGCCGATACCGATCAGACGGGCATAATCCTTGAAGATGGCATCGGGTGCCATGGCAGTGAACTCAGGGGAGCCGTAGGTACCCATCAAGGGAATTACAATCCACCATACGAAGATTGAACCAGCGAAAATGACGAAGGCATATTTGAGACCTACGATGTAGCCAAGTCCCAGAAGCGCAGCTCCTGTATTGCAGGAGAGCACGAGCTTCGTTTTCTCGGCGAGGGTCTGTCCCCACGCTGACGCCGTGGAAGTGACTGTCTCTGCCCACCAGCCGAAAGTGGCAACCAGATAGTCATAGATACCGCCGATGAGCGAGGCAAGAATGAGTGTCTTGGCCTGGCCGCCGGTGGCTGCCTTGTCGCCCTGACCGGAGATGAGCACCTGAGTGGTGGCCGTAGCTTCCGGGAAGGGATACTTGCCATGCATATCCTTCACGAAGTATTTGCGGAAGGGAATGAAGAAGAGGATACCGAGAATACCG
The DNA here is from genome assembly GCA_964588625.1 of uncultured Sangeribacter sp. Taxonomy (GTDB): domain Bacteria; phylum Bacteroidota; class Bacteroidia; order Bacteroidales; family Muribaculaceae; genus Lepagella. The sequence continues at coordinate 804 of CAZPQD010000146.1, forward strand.
CCTAACAGTGAGGAAAGGAAGATCTGGTAGAACTGCACTGTGATTTCAGGATATTTCGCCTGAAGGATGAAGAGAGCGGGCAGCGTGAAGATGGCGCCTGCCACAATCACTCCGGAGCACGCTCCGATACTCTGGATGATTACGTTCTGGCCAAGGGCATTCTTCTTGCCCATAGCGTTGGAGAGGCCCACGGCGATGATGGCGATAGGGATGGCGGCCTCAAACACCTGTCCCACCTTCAGTCCGAGATAAGCTGCTGCGGCTGAGAAGATGATGGCCATCACAAGGCCGGTGATGACTGAATACGGGGTCACCTCCCGCTGGTCGTGGGCTGGGGCCATCACCGGGCGGTACTCCTCATCGGCTGCAAGCTCGCGAAACGCGTTTTCAGGCAGGCCGGTGTCGGTCAGCACCTCTTCCGGGTCTTGTTGGTTCTGTTTCATTAAGCAAATGGTTTTATGATGTTAAGATTTATTGTTAGTTTTTTGGATGTGGAATTATGGGGCGAATTTAATAATTTTTCACGAAACTTAGGGCATAAGCCCAATGAAAAACTTTGCTTTGAGCCAATATCAATCAATTTCTCCTCTTTTCCCATCTCCCACTCACCGCCCTTCCCCTCTTCATCTCCCTTTCCCTCTTTATCGCCCTTCCCCTCTTATTTCCCTTCCCCTCTTCATTTCCCTTCCCAAGCTTATTCCCTTCCCCTCTTCATTTCCCTTCCCCCTCTTCATCGCCCTTCCCCCCTTCATTCCCCTTCCCCTGCTTATTTCCTTCCCCTGCTTATTTCCCTTTTTCTGCCCGGGTATGCGTCAGCCGGTTTGTCGTAAGGTGAAGGGAAAATATCTCCTCTTTCCCATCCCTTCCCCTCTTCATCGCCCTTTCCCTGCTTATTTCCATCTCCCTGCTTATTTCCATCTCCCTGCCCGGGTGTGCGTCAGCCGGTTTTTCGTAAGGTGAAGGGAAATATCTACTCTTTCCCATCCCTTTTCGGGAAATTCTTTTTCATCGAGCTTAAACTTCCGGAAGCATTGAGAGTCTTAAAATTCAGTGACCACTTACCTTGAATGAAATGAATCTTACCAAACTGTTCCTCGCCTCGGGGATGCTCGCAATATGCTCCGCCGCTTTTGCCGACGGCAATATCAAAGGAAAGATAGTCAACAAGGATTCTGGCGAAGCCATGGACTTCGTCACTGTCCAACTGCTTGACTCTAAAGGAAAACCGCTTCCCGTGGGAGTAAACACCAATGAACTCGGTGAGTTCATCATCCCTGCCGTAAAGGATGGCGACTACATTATTCGTGTATCCAACGTGGGGAGCATCGATCAGGAGAGAAATGTGAAAGTGGCGGGCGAGGATGTCAATTTAGGCATCGTGCGCCTTGCCGACGATACGAAGCTGCTGCAGGAAGTGGTGGTGGAAGGTATCCGTTCGCAGATGCGTTTCGAACTTGACAAGAAGGTATTCAGCGTCGATGCCAGCATCGCTTCGGCGGGCCAGAGCGCCAGCGAACTCCTCGAGAATATTCCTTCTGTGGAAGTCGATCAGGAGGGGGAGGTCTCGCTGCGTGGCAATTCTTCCGTCACGGTATGGATCAATGGCAAGGAGTCGGGCCTGTCAGCCGACAACCGCGCGCAGATCCTTGAACAGATCCCGGCCGAGACCATCGACCGCATTGAGGTCATCACCAATCCTTCCGCCAAATACAGTCCGGAGGGTACGGCGGGTATAATCAATATAGTGCTGAAGAAAGACCGCCGTGGAGGATATTTCGGCAGTGCGGAATTGAGCGCCAACACCAATGGTGGAGGTAACGCATCATTCAATTTCAACTATAATTCCCCCAAGTGGGAGAGTTATGCCAGCATCGGTTTCCGTATGCGTCATAACAAAGGCGGGAGCACAGTGAACCGCATTTATGACGATGGTTCGTTCCTCGATGCCCACGGCGAAAGCCCCAGCCATGGCAACAACATCTTCGTGCGCCTTGGCACCACCTATCACCTCACCGACGCCGACGCCTTCTCGCTCAGCGGCTTCGGCATGTTCGGCCATCGTTGGGGACATTCCTCAACCCTCTACTCTTCCAATCTCCCCGGACAGTGGATCTCCGACCTGAGCGTGAGCCGCAACCGTGGCGACAACCGTGGTGCTCACGGCGAGTTCAGTTACAACCACATCTTCGGTGAGAACCATACTCTCGACATCACCGGCACTTTCGACTATTGGGGCGGTCCCTCCTGGAATTCTTACCTCCAGGATTATACCTGGCCCGAAGGCTCTGCTGCTTTGGACGAGGACGTATATCAGGAACAAGACCAGAAAATCAACGTGAGGACATGGGGAGCCAAGATAGACTATTCCAACACTTTCACTGATTGGCTGAAACTTGAGGCCGGCTTCAAGGGCGATTATGGCAACGAGGATACTCCTGTCAGCACCATGCAGGGCACTTCCATCGCTGACCTGACACTCAATCCTGCGCTCTGGAACCGTTTCATATATCGCAACAACATCTCGGCTCTCTATTTCACTCTTGGCGGACGTGTGAAGGATTTCAGCTATTCGGCTGGTCTGCGTGGGGAGGCCTGGCAGATCTCCACAAAATCGCTCGACTATGCGGAGCGCGACAATAAGAATGGCATCGATTGGTTTCATAAGAATTCCTTCGCTCTTTTCCCATCTGTGTTCCTCTCTTATGCTCTGCCGCATGACAATGAGGTGCAGATCAATTATACGCGCCGAATCCGTCGCCCGTGGGGCGGTCAGCTCAACAGTTTCGTGGACATCTCAAATCCCACTAACTGGTCGTATGGCAATCCGGAACTCGAACCGCAGTACTCCAACTCTTTTGAGCTCAACTACCTGAAGTCCTGGACCTACCATATGCTCAGTCTCTCGGCCTATCTGCGCACTGCCGACAATTGCATGAACCGCCTCACCTACCGCCAGGGCGATATGCTCTACACAACCTGGGGCAATGCCTCCAACACCACCGACCTCGGTGTGGAAATCGTCGGAAAGAACTCTCTCTTCCGAGGCGTGCTCGACCTGACCACCACCGTCAATCTCTACAATAACCATATCTCCGACTGGACCAAAGTGCTTCCCACCCTTGATGGAAGTACCGTCACTCTTTCCGGCGTCAGCAAAAACAGTTTCGCCTGGGATGCGCGCATCATGGCCAACGTGAAGCTCCCCTGGTCGATATCGCTTCAGGCTACAGGCCGCTATGCTTCAAGTCAGCTGACAGCTCAGGGAACACGTCAGGGCGGCTGGTCGGTAGAGGCCGGCGTGCGCCGTGTGTTCGGCAACTGGTCTGTATCGCTCAACTGCCGCGACATCTTCAACTCACGCAAGTGGAAGAGCACCACCAACGGCGACGGTTATTGGGAGACCAGCGAACGCTGGCGCCACGGACGCAACCTGCGCCTGACCATCAAATACAGCTTCGGCAACATGAAGAGCAAACCTTCCCAGCGCCGCGACAACGGCGAACCGATGGACAGCTCCGGCTACGGAGAGATGGACTGACCTCCGTTTCTCCGACGCTTAGACTCCAAAGCTCCCGTGGAGCGGGGAGGCAAAAATGAAGTAATATTTGTCAGAATGGAATAAAGTGTGTAACTTTGCGGCTGCAGACCGCCTCTCAGAAGCCCCGGTCTGGGGTATGCGGAGCGGGATGCTGTAAATAAAAACATAGAAAGCGTATTCTATGCTAAAATCCAAGAGATTTTGGCATTTTTTTATTTTCAAAA
>CAZPQD010000147.1:0-4521 GCA_964588625.1 uncultured Sangeribacter sp.
GCCGCGAGGGCTATGAGCTCCAGGTAGGTCAGCCGCAGGTAATCATCAAGGAGATCGACGGTGTGAAATGTGAGCCTATCGAGGCGCTGACTATAAATGTGCCCGAGGAGTATAGCTCTAAAGTGGTAGATATGGTCACTCGCCGCAAAGGTGAGATTGTCAGCATGGACACTCAAAACGACCGTATTAACATCGAGTTCCACATCCCGTCGCGTGGCATCATCGGTCTGCGCAATAATGTGCTCACCGCTACCGCCGGCGAAGCCATTATGGCCCACCGTTTCCTCGAATATCAACCATGGAAAGGGGATATCGAACGTCGCACCAATGGCTCGCTCATTGCAATGGAAGCCGGCACAGCTTATGCCTACGCCATTGATAAGCTTCAGGATCGTGGTCGCTTCTTTATCTTCCCCCAAGATGAGGTCTATGCCGGACAGGTAGTGGGAGAGAACGCAAAGGATAAGGATATCGTGGTCAATGTCACGAAGTCTAAGAAACTTACCAATATGCGTGCATCTGGTGCCGACGACAAGGCAAAGATCGTCCCCCCGGTAGTCTTTTCACTCGAGGAGGCTCTTGAATACATCAAGGAAGATGAATACGTAGAGGTCACTCCCAATCATCTACGCCTCCGCAAGATCATTCTCGACGAGAACGAGCGCAAACGTGCTAACCGCAACGAAGGTTAAGTCGTTTTCATCCCGACATGAAAAATCCCCTTACATCAAAAGAAAGAAGAGGGCTCGTAGCCGTTGCGGCTGCAGCCCTCTTGTGTATTTCTTTGGGTTTCATCTTTCGTAGTTGCAGTGGCACGAATTCCTATGGCAATGATAAAGCTACGATTGTCATCGAAAATAATGACGGTAAAGAAAATGGTTCGGCAGCCGACTCAATTTCTGCAGAGTCTGGCATAAACAAAAGAGACAAGACTTCTTCAAAAAAGAAGAAACGTGAGACTTCTGATAAGAAAAAGAAGAAGAAAGCAAGCTCTTCGAAAAAAAGGAAGGCTGAGAAGACGTATCCCGTGAGGGATCCGCTTTCCCAACCCTGCGATTAATCATATCATCTTAGCATGCAACGCGCCGCACGCTGCTCCTACCCACTATCTCTTCAATATCAGGGCACTCCTCGGAGCCACCGTGACATTGCCGCTCATCGTTCCGAGTCCTGCTTTTGGGTCAATCTTCCCATCCTTCACTGCAGCCTGCCATTCGCCCTTAGGGAGCTTCAGAGTCCTTGCCTCGTCGCTGCCATTGAATATCACTTTTATCTCCTTCCATGAGTCGCCGTTGGCATTCTCCTTGAGAGTATATGAGATGAGGTTGGGAGTCTTCTCCGTGTCAATCTTGTCAAATACGAGATGCTTCGCAATTTGGTCGGCACTCGTCATTCTGAAAGCCGGATGCTCCTTGCGCAAGGCGATAAGTCCCTTGTAATAGTCCATCTGGTCTCTGTTGGCAGCCTTGAGGCTCCAGTCGATGGCGTTGATTGAATCCGGACTCTCGAATGAGTTGTGAACCCCCTTCTTGTCGCGGAATATCTCTTCGCCGGCAAACATGAAAGGCGTTCCTTGCGACGTGAACACAATCGTCTGGGCAAGTTTTGCCGCTGCCATCCTCTCTTCATCGGTGGCATCCGGCATAGATTTGCGCAGCTTGTCGGTCAGCATCAGGTCGTCGTGGCAGCTTACGTAGTTCACTATCATCTCAGGTGAAGTCGCATAGGGGAATTTTGAGTTGTTCCCTTTCGAATAGTCCACCTGTGGATGTGCCGTTGCGGCTACTATACCTATTTTCACGGTCTCTTCATTGCCGGGCTTTCCTGTGGCAAATCCGCGGTCTTCAGCGTTGGAGTAGTGTCCCTTCACTGCGTCGCGTATATCGTCAGAAAAAACTGCGATTCCCTCCATTTTTGCTACATTCTCTTTCAGTGCCCTTTTCTCTACGGGTAGGGGAGAGTCGCCGGCTGTCCAGCCTTCTCCATATACGAATATAGATGGATTCACTTTCTTAAGCTCAGCTGCCACTTGGTTCATGGTCTCGATATCATGTATTGCCATGAGGTCGAATCTGAATCCATCGATGTGATACTCATCAGCCCAGTACTTCACTGAGTTGATGATGTAGTCGCGCATTTGCTGAAGGTCAGATGCTGTCTCGTTGCCGCATCCTGAGGCATCGGAATATCTGCCGTCATCCCAATGCCTGTGATAGTATCCGGGGGCAGTGAGCTCAAAGTTAGAGCCATCGTTCTCAGCCGTGTGGTTGTAGACGACGTCCATTATCACCCCTATGCCGGCATCATGCAGTGCCTTCACCATCTCCTTCATCTCCTTCACTCTCGTGCTTGGGTCAGAAGGATTGGTGGAGTAGCTCCCTTCCGGAGCATTGTAGTTCTGCGGGTCATATCCCCAGTTATACGTGTTCTTTTGCAGGTTGGTCTCGTCTACTGAGTTGTAGTCGTAGCTCGGGAGGATATGCACGTGTGTCACTCCGAGCTCCTTCAGGTGGTCAATGCCGGTCTTTTCCCCTTCCGGAGAAGTTGTCCCTGTTTCTGTCAGGGCAAGAAATTTCCCCTTGTTTGCGATTCCTGAAGTCGGCGACATTGAGAAGTCCCTGTGATGCATCTCATATACGATCACGTCGGTGAAGTTGTCCACTTTAGGTCCCTTGTCCTCGGCCCATCCCTCAGGATTGGTCTTGGTAAAGTCTATTATGGCAGCCCGCTTGCCATTGGCGCCTACAGCCTTTGCCCATACGCCGGGGGTTTCGGCAAGCCATTTGCCGTCTTGCTTCACTTTGAAGGTGTAGAACTTTCCATACAGCTGTCCCTTCACGCTTGCCGTCCAGGTGCCGTTTTCTGCATGGAAAGTCATCGGGATGGTTTCATATGGTGTTCCGTTTCTGCCCGTATTGTAGAGGTTAAGCGTCACCTCCTGAGCCTTAGGGCTCCAAAGTCTGAAATGAGTTCCTGTGGCATCCACCTTCAGCTCGAGGTCGTCGCCATTGTAAGTAGGATAGTCAGCAAACTGCTGGTCGTAAGTGCTTCGCGCCTCTGCAATGGCGCACATTTGGCCCATTCCGCTCATGAGAAGCGCAGCCGAAAGTAAACTCATCGTCTTCTTCATATCTCAAAAAATTTTTTTCATTAATCGCGCCACGCACTATCCCTCGCGCTTCCCCCTGTATTTGTCTGAATCTCCGGCCTCCACTTCCTCAAGTATGTTCAGATACGAAGCATATCTCGACTCCGCGATCCGGTGCTCGGCTACTGCCTCCTTCACCGCACATCCAGGTTCTCCGGTATGCCGGCAGTCGCTATATTTGCACTCTCTCGAAGCCTTGAAGATTTCCGGGAAGAAATGCCCGGTGTCTTCCACTGTGAAGTCTATAGTCCCGAAACTCCTCACTCCCGGTATGTCGATTATCTCTCCTCCATATGGCAGGTCGAGCATCTCTGAGAAAGTCGTGGTGTGGGTCCCCGTGTGGTATAGTTCCGAAATCTCTCCTGTACGCAGGTTTATTCCCGGAATCAAGGCATTGATAAGCGAAGATTTTCCCACTCCGCTGTTCCCTGCCAATAGCGATATGTTGTCAGCAGTCTCTTCCCTTATTGCGTCAAGCCCGAAGCCGGTGGCAGCCGACGCTATCAGCGTTGGGTAGCCCAACGAGTCGTAGAGGTATTTCATCGCTTCTCCCAGCTCGCGGTCTTCGTCGTCCCACATGTCGCATTTGTTCAGAATCAATCCGGCTGGTATCCTGTAGGCCTCGGCAGTCGCCAGGAATCTGTCGATGAAAGTCAGTGGCACTGCCGGTTCCCTGAGCGTCACCACCAGAATGGCCCTGTCAATATTCGCTGCCAGTATATGCGATTCCTTCGATAGGTTCGATGCTCTCCTTATAATATAGTTGTGGCGGGGAAGTATCTCGGTGATATACCATACGTCGTCCGTGGCCCTGACTGCTTTCACATGGTCGCCCACCGCTACAGGATTGGTGGTCCGTATCCCTTTGATGCGGAAATTCCCCTTGACGCGGCAGCTTACGGTCTCCCCGTCGTAAAGCCTCACGTCGTAGGCACTCCCCGTGTTTTTCACCACGAGCCCTTGCTGGGCCTCAGCGGTGAGTGTCACTTTCTGTTTCTTTTCTTTTTTTGCCATACACCTTTATAACAATCTTCTCCCCAAAATTTCCCTCGCGCTACGCACTGCTCGCTACGCAAAATAAAAATCGGGCGGAAAAGCTATTCCGTCCGATTTTTATTCTTCGAAGTCCGATCTCGATTATTTCTCCTTCTTCACGAAGCGTTCTTTGATGCGGGCCTTCTTGCCGGTGAGGTTGCGCAGATAGTAAAGCTTTGCGCGACGCACCTTACCGAACTTGTTCACTTTGATAGATTCGATGAAGGGTGATTCCATCGGGAAGATACGTTCTACTCCGATGCCGTCAGAAATCTTGCGTACTGTGAAGCGCTTCTTGTCCTGGTGGCCTGAGATGCGGATCACTACGCCACGATACT
>CAZPQD010000148.1:0-4512 GCA_964588625.1 uncultured Sangeribacter sp.
AAACGGTCACAGGAATAATCTTACTTGCCTTTACCGAAGGGGGAGGCAGCCATATTGGATTATGGCATTGGTGGGCAGGGCTTCTTATGATTGCTTTCGGCGCAGGCCATCTTATCAAGCGTTGGAAAACACTCAAGCTCGGATATACAAAACTGAAGGAAAACCCCAGATGAACCTTAGGGAGAAACGTGACGTTTAAAGAGTCGATCAGCGCGACGAGGTCTATCCGGTACTCAATGCCGACAATCTCGGCAAGCTGAAGCATGACGTGGATCGCCAACCTGAAAATGGGTGATTGCCCCATCATATCTATCAAGGCCAAGGCGGATTGAATCCTTGTTAGGAGATTCAATCCGCCTTGCCTTGATATATGGGAAGTAAAAGGTAAATGTTTTACCCTAAGGTAAAACATTTTATCATATATTTTTGTATATATGGAAAGTATAGAGTATATTTGCAGAGAATTTTAACCCAGAGATAAAAAATGGATATTCGCGAGATCTACAAGGGTTGCCTCTACAGCATCAAATTTGAAGAAGCCGATACGGATGAATACAGCCGTGTTCTTGCCTTATGGAAAGACCTCGACTATCTTGTCGACTTCTTCAAGATCAATGCCAAGGAAGTGGATCAACCGTTTTGGCGTGAATTCGGGTTGAATCCCGACACTCCCATTGTAACTGCCGAGCGGGTAGCAGGCGAATCAATTGCATTGGCCACCCATATACATGAACTCGCTCAGAACGTAAAAGATGGCAGAAACCCCGACTTTGAGGATTTTTTCCAACCGCTGGGAGGCAAATATACGTATGTTCGCGAATTGGAGCCCCATAAATCTTACGGCACATTTCGCCCCTCATTACTCAGATTGTACGCCATAAAGCTTGAGCGAAATGTCTACCTCATAGTTTTTGGAGGCATCAAATTAGGAAGCACCATACAGAACTCTCCAGGATTGAAAGAACAGGTATTTAATCGCATAGACAATGTGATATCCTTTCTAAAGGCCAACGGTATATTTGAAGGAGACGATATATAATTATAATCATTAACAGCTATGAAGTTCAATCTTGAAAAACTAAACCAACTCGCACACCCCCTACCCGACAGTGAGCGAAAGCAAATGGAACATCAGATCGAGAACAGAGACTGGCTACTCCTGTCTGTAAAACTGGCTATGAAAATCCGCAGCCTTATGGAGGCCGATGGAATAAGTCAGTCGGAACTTGCGCGTCGTATGGGAGTTTCCCCGGCGCAGGTTACCAAAATTCTGAGTGGCCAGGAAAACTTAGGTTTAAAGACCATTGCAAAGATAGGGTCAGCGTTAGGGCAGCCCTTGTTTTCTGTGGATATTGAGGAAACGTCTGAAGCTGTCAATAGCGAAGGAGTGAGATATATACCCTTCCCAATTTTTATCAAGAGTCAGCCCGTGGAGAAAAATCTCACTTCAGGATACTCTCATTATGATGTAATGGCTCAAACTGCATTCAGCTGATATGGAATCACAGATACTTTTTAAGTTCGTCAAGATGGACTTAGTGCAGTTTGCCACCTTTACCGATGGCTGGCAGCATGAGGAGACGGAAATGAAAATCTTCAATCGTTTCCAATTCGCATACAATTTCGAGCAACACCTTCTGCTCTGCAAGACCATTGTTGAATTATCGAATCAAGAGAGGATCTTGCTAAAAGCTGAACTGGATTGCATCTTCAATTTTGACCCAGATAGCGCATCCCATATTGAAACCGCAAACGATGCAACTATTCCACAGGGGTTGCTGGCCCAGTTTGCCTCGCTATCCTATGGCTCGTTGCGTGGAATAATTCACATAAAGACCATTGGCACGCCTCTAAGCCCGTTTATTCTTCCACCAAATGAGGTTGCTTCCTTCTTCAAGGAACCTCTAAGGTTTTCAAGAGAGGCAGGCGGTTAAAGAAAACAAAGAGTTGACCACAGAGCCTTACTACCTAATCGTCTCGAAACTGCCTCGAAAAAAAAGTGGATGAGATTAGACTCTGACTACGTCCCTCCCCCGACCCGCCCTTCAATTTTAGAAGGGATATAGCCCTTAACCTTTTGCGGGCCACAGACGTTTTAACATTGAAACCTTTAAATAAAATTTTATATTATGGAAGCATTCGATTCATTGAAACCGCAGGATTCAGTTTCAGTCACGATCTGGGGACCGGAAGGCTCACGCCTGTATCAATCCACCAATACGGGCTACCGTACAGTGGAAGAAGCCATCCGCATTGCGATAGAGAACGCCGGTCTGGAGATCAGCCCGGAAGACTGCGTCTTTGAAGTGCGCAACGAGCAGACCCTCGTCGCCCACAATTATCGCCTGAATGCCCATGGGCATCTCGTCCTCATCCCCTCTGAAGACTGAAAACACGAAATTTAATTACTGAAATCATATCAAGACCATCCCCGCAAGGATGGTCTTTTTGTGGTGGCGGGTTAATGCAACCTGACGGACTGGGAGAAGCCCGATGGTCATGCAATTTCATAATCGCGAGGCGGGGCATTCAGAAGAGCGACTTGCGGAAAAATTTGGATGTTGAGTGGGAAAGAGTTACCTTTGTAGGAAAAAGTGAGATTATGCAAGATACGGACAGATATGCCATCGGCCAGCAGGACTTCAGGACCCTGCGTGAGGATGATGCTCTATATATAGACAAGACAGCCTTTGTGGAGAAAATAGCAAGGAGCAAAAAAAAATACTATTTTCTTGCTCGGCCCCGTCGGTTTGGCAAAAGTCTTTTCCTGTCTACCCTGAAATATTTCTTCAAGGGGCAGCGCGAGCTTTTCAAAGGACTCTACATCGACTCCACAGACTGGGATTGGAGTCCTTATCCGGTGCTTCATCTTGACTTGAACAGGAATAAATTTGAGGAAAAGGGTATACTTGACGGTGTGCTCGAAAATCAGTTTAGGGAATGGGAAAAAAATATGATGTCAGGGTAATATCAGAGGTGATGTCGGCAAGATTTCAGAACATCATTCAGGCTGCACATACAAAGACCGGTCGGCAAGTGGTGATACTTGTAGACGAGTATGACAAACCCCTTGTTGGCAATCTCCATAAAGACGGAAATTTTGAGCATTACCGCGCGAAGCTTGCAAGCCTCTACTCCAACTTCAAAAGCTCGGCAGAGCATATCCGTTTGGTATTTCTCACTGGCATCAGCCGTTTCAGCAAACTGAGTGTCTTCTCGGATCTCAACAACTTGGATGACATCTCATTTGATGATGATTATGCGGATATCTGCGGCATCACTGAGAAGGAGCTGCTTGAAAACCTCCAGGAGGGGATTTCAGAACTTGCCTTAAAGCGCAGGGAGGATTTCGCCACCACGTGCGCGAAGCTCAAGCAAAGCTACGATGGCTACCGTTTTGCTCCCGGCGGAAGCGACATCTACAATCCATGGTCGGCGCTTAGCTGCCTGAAGAAAGGAAGAATCGGCGACTATTGGCTTGACACCGGGGCTCCCAGCGTCATCGCGGAGGCTCTTTATGATGCAGAGGTCGACATAGAGGCCATCTTAAATGGCGAATGGAAGCTACGTCGTTTAGCCGGTCTGGATCTGAGGAACGCCAATCCCACAGCTTTGCTCTATCAGGCCGGATACCTGACGATAGGGGAATATGACTTTGAATATGACGAAGTGCGCCTCAAAGTGCCTAATGATGAAGTGAGGGAGGGGCTCTTCAACGACCTTCTGCCAATCTATATAAAAGGGAAGGAAGGATGGGCGGAAGGAGTCGTAGACACTCTGAAAAAGGCCATTCGCAGTGGGGAGCCACAGAAGATGATGATGTGTCTCGATGCTTATTTTGCAGGGATACCCTACGACCTGAAGATGGAGAATGAGAATAATTTCCACAACGCTTTCTACATCCTCATGACACTGATTGGGATTGATGCGAAGGCAGAGTCGCATACCTCCGACGGACGTATCGACATTCTGATAGAGACTCCGAAATTCATTTACATCATAGAGTTGAAATACGACTCTACATCAGAAGAGGCCCTCCGCCAAATCAATGAGAAGGGATATGCCTGCAAATTCGCCACAGATTCCAGAAAGCTCTTCAAGATAGGTGTGAGCTTCTCATCCGAAAAGCGCAGAATCGAAAACTGGGTTATTGAATAGACTCTTTTTCGTATAGAAAAAACATCGTATTTGAAAACCAAACCATTAGATACTTGGAAGTAAGAGATAGAGATTGCTTAGAGACAGTACTTGCTTACTTTAGGTATGGTTAATACTAAAATGAATATGAAGACAAAAATAGTGACGAAGCGGGCTTATGAGGCGGCTTCACCCGAGGATGGATACAGGATTTATGTTGACCGGCTCTGGCCGCGTGGACTATCACACGAGACATTCCATTATGATCTGTGGGATAAGGAAGTGGCACCCTCGACGGAGTTGCGTCAATGGTTTCATGAGAATCCATCGGCGGAATGGACAGAGTTTGAGGAACGGTATAAGGCAGAACTTCTT
>CAZPQD010000149.1:0-4510 GCA_964588625.1 uncultured Sangeribacter sp.
TATCGCGTGTAGGTGGTAACGCTCAGATCAAACCTATGAAGAAGGTTGCCGGCACGCTGAAGATTGCACAGGCACAGTTCCGCGAGCTCGAATCATTCACCAAGTTCGGTGGTGATATAGATCCCGTGACAGCGCGTACAATTGACCGTGGTCGCAAGAACCAGCAGCTTCTCATCCAGCCCCAGTATCAGCCGTGGCCTGTAGAGAACGAGGTGGCTGTCATCTACTGCGGTGTTAACGGACTCCTTGAGCCCGTTCCCATTGATAAGGTTCATGAGTTTGCCGAGCTCTTCCTCCAGCTTCTCAAAGCCAAATATCAGAAAGAGGTGCTCGACCAGATCAAGGCCGGTGTGCTCTCTGACGATGTGCAGGCTAAATTGCAGGAGTGTGCAGCTGAAATTGCTTCACGTTACAAGACCGGTGAATAAAATATAAGGGTGAAGGAGCCCTCCGGGGCTCCTCCACCTGACATTCACAAAGAATAAAACCGGAGATGAGTCAGTGGTTTGGCCGGCATCAGACGACCTGACCTGACGTATTTCCAACAATAATTAAGAAACAAAAACAGACAGATGGCTACCCTTAAAGCCCTTAAAACCCGGATAGGCTCCGTGGCTTCGAGTGAGAAAATCACCGGTGCCATGAAGATGATATCATCGGCAAAGGTTCATAAGTTTGAGCTTGAGTTGCGTAAGTTGTTACCTTTCCGCAATCAAGTAAAGACAATCATGGGCCATTTGCTTGCCACAGACACCGACTTCAATTCTCCGCTCATTGAGGAGAGGGAAGTGAAGAGGGTTGCGATAGTGGTCTACGGCACTGACGACGGACTCTGCGGAGCTTACAACCTTAATATTTTCAAACAATTCCTCATTGAGCGGGTAAAGCTTCGCGAGAAATATGGCGAGAATATTGAGATCACAGTCATTCCGGTCGGCAAGAAAGTGGCAAAGGCATGCCTCAAGATGAAAGAGAGCAATCTCCGCACACTCGTGATGCCGGGCATCGATTCCAAGATGGAGGGTAAGACCGTGAACGACTTCACGGGCGTCCTTAGGAAGGATTTCGAGACCGGTGTGTTTGACCTCGTCGAGGTAGTCTATATGAGATTCGTCTCGATGGGTAAGCAGGTTGCCACTGTCGACCAGATTTATCCTGTCAGCAAAGATGCGATACAGGAAGAGGCAGCGGGTGCTGAAGACAATAAGCTATATATCTTCGAGCCTGATGCCAACAGCATCTTCAGTGAAGTGCTACCGATGTTTGTGCTTTCCACAATGCAGGAGATCACAATCGAAAACAGAGCTTCAGAACAGGCCGCACGTGTAATGGCCATGCAGGCCGCCAACGACAACGCCAAGAAACTTCTGGAGAGTCTGAGGCTCGAATACAACAAACTTCGCCAGCAGGGAATCACGACCGAGTTGCTTGACATTCTCGGAGGCCAGATCGGCCGATAGATACCGTTGCTAACGGCGACACCAGATTGGAAAAAACAAAAACAACCTAACATAAATGAGCAGTATTAAGGAATATTTTTCGGAAGTCGGGCAGGGACTCAAGAGTCTCGTGACCGGCATGGCCGTGACAGGAAAGGAGTTTGTCACTCCCAAGGTCACGGAGCAGTATCCGGAGAACCGTGCCGACCTGAAGATTGCAGACCGCTTCAGGGCCGAGCTCACTCTGAAGTATGACGCCCAGGGTCACCATAAGTGTATCGCCTGCGGCATCTGTCAGATGAACTGTCCCAACGGCACGATCGAGATCAAGACAAAGATGGTGGATCTTCCCGACGGGAAAAAGAAGCGTAAGCTTGACAAGTATCTGTATGATCTTGGCAGCTGCACTTTCTGTATGCTTTGCGTGACGACCTGTCCGCAGGATGCGCTTGAGTTCTCAAACGACTTCGAGCAGGCCACATTCACACGCGATGCCTTGATCAAGCAACTCAACTATCGCCCCGAACCGGCTGACGATGCCGCCGCTCCGGCGCCGAAACCGGCGATGGATCCGGAAAAACTCGCCAAGATCAAGGCCGAGGCCCTTGCAAAGGCAGCCAAGATTAAGGCAGAGAAAGAGGCAGCCGCAAAGGCAGCAGCCGCAGCAGCACCCTCAGCCCCAGCAACTCCTGCAGCTGAAGCTCCCGCTGACGCAGCACAGGAAGCAAAGGCTCCCGAGGCTCCAAAGGATGAAAACAACGAAAACAAATAAAAAATGGATTCAGTAGGAAATATCATCGTGTATTTCGTGGTGGCCATCTCGATTGTGTTCTTCTCCTTCAAGGCGGTGACCACAAAGAAGATTCTCCGCTCCGCGACCTACCTTCTTTTCGTGCTCATCAGCACGGCAGTCATCTATTTCCAATTGGGCTATCAGTTTCTCGGAGCAGTGCAGATCGCTGTATATGCCGGAGGCATAATGGTGCTGTTTGTATTTGCGATCCTTCTTACCCACAAGCCCAATGACAACACAGGAATCATCGATTCTCATCGCCGCATGATCGGTGGAGGAGTGGCTGTGGCGGGAGCCATCGTGTTGCTCTTCGCTCTTTTCTATATGCCCTTGCTCCACGGAGCATCCCTCACGGAGTGTATAGAGGCCGGTCAGCCGATCACAATGCATGAGATTGGCGAGGCATTCACCGGAAGCGACAGATTCCAGTATCTGCTGCCCTTCGAGGCTATCTCTGTGCTTCTACTCGCATGTATAATCGGTGGCGTCACAATTGCCCGTAAAGATTAAGAACTATGGATTTAAGTATGTTATGGTATCTCGTGCCCAGTGTGGTAATGCTCACCTGCGGCATCTACGGGTTTGTCACACGCAAGAACCTTGTCGCCATCCTCATCTCCCTCGAGTTGATGCTCAACTCCGCCGACCTTAATTTCGTGGTGTTCAACCGCTATCTTTTCCCCGGGTCGATGGACGGCATGGTATTCACTCTCTTTGCAATCGCCATCGCGGCAGCAGAGACAGCGATCGCCATCGCCATCATTATCAACATCTACCGCTCGATCGGAAGCACCGATATTACTGAAATCAAAAAAATGAAATACTAAGATATGGACATTACACTTCCCATTCTAATCCTTGCGATACCCATCGCGATGTTCCTGATCTTAGGAATAGGCGGTGTCAAGATGTCGCATAAGCTTGCCGGCATTCTCGGTATACTCGGACTGGGCACGACTGCAGTCTGCGCCTATATCGTAGCCTTCACCTACTATTTCAGCGGCGATCCCAATTTCATCGTTGACGGAGTGCGCCAGCAGTTCCAGGTGTTCGACGTGACATGGCTCGCCTTCACGGAGAAGCTTGTGGTGAATATCGGCTTCCTTCTCGACCCGATCTCTGCCCTGATGCTCGTGGTCATCACCACCATCTCTTTCATGGTGCACCTCTACAGCTGGGGCTACATGGAGGGAGAGAAAGGTTTCCAGCGTTATTACGCTTTCCTTTCGCTCTTCACATTCTCTATGCTCGGCCTTGTGGTTGCCACCAACATTTTCCAGATGTATATCTTCTGGGAGCTCGTGGGTGTTTCATCCTACCTTCTGATCGGTTTCTTCTACAAGCTTCCGTCAGCTGTATCGGCATCGAAGAAGGCATTTATCGTGACCCGCTTCGCCGACCTCGGCTTCCTGATCGGTATCCTGATTCTTTCTTACTTCAGTGATACATTCAACTTCGTTGACATGACCAACAATCCTGTCGGCGTGCTTCAGACGTTCGGCGGTGCCACATTCATGGGTGCTTCCCTCCTTACATGGGCACTTGTGCTCATCTTCATGGGTGGTATGGGTAAATCAGCGATGCTTCCTCTTCACATCTGGCTTCCGGATGCCATGGAGGGTCCGACACCTGTATCGGCTCTTATCCACGCGGCTACGATGGTCGTGGCCGGTGTTTACCTTGTGGCCCGTCTCTTCCCCCTCTATTGTGTTGAAGACGCTTCCCTGACATTTGTCTGCGTCATCGGTGCCATCACAGCCTTCTACGCTGCCGTGGTTGCATGTGCGCAGATCGATATCAAGAGGGTGCTCGCTTTCTCGACCATCTCACAGATCGCGTTCATGATGGTTTCGCTCGGTTGTGCCTATGACCTTCCGCGCGAGGGTATGCACTATCCCGGACTCGGATATATGGCCGGTATGTTCCACCTCTTCACACACGCCATGTTCAAGGCACTCCTCTTCCTCGGAGCAGGTGCCCTCATCCACGCAGTTCACTCGAACGACTACACTCACATGGGTGGTCTGCGCAAATACATGCCTATCACACACTGGACATTCCTTATCGGCTGTCTCGCCATCGCCGGTATCTGGCCTTTCGCCGGGTTCTTCTCGAAAGACGAGATGCTTGCCGCCATGTTCAGCCGTCACTTCTTCTGGGGTGCATGGATGACAATGGTTGCCGGCCTAACCGCCTTCTATATGTTCCGTCTTTACTTCCTTGTCTTCTGGTGGGAGGAGAATCCTCACTACAAGGAGCACAAGCCTCACGACGCACC
>CAZPQD010000150.1:0-4368 GCA_964588625.1 uncultured Sangeribacter sp.
GATTCAGCCCAAATTTTATCTCAGCTCAAAAATTTTAGCGGACAGTAATAATTTTTTTGAAGGTTTTAGGCGGTAGATTTTAGGGGAGGACGGTTGGGGAAGCGACTATCCGGTTGCTTAGCGGGGGCTCTAAGGTCTTTAAGGTCTCTAAGGTCTTTAAGGACTCTAAGGACATCTCCGACGGGACTTGATTCACTCGAGAGACTCCACTTATGGTGGATACAGCCCAATAGTTGTGAAATTCGCAATTCGCGAATCGCGAATTTATTGCATAATTGGGTGAAAATCAGAATGGTAAGAGACCATTTTTTCTGGAGATTGTCTGGTTATCCTAAGAGGACGTCGAGCACCATCATTAGGAGGAAGCCGGCGGCAAAACCTATGGTGCCGATGTTGGAGTGGGAGCCTTGTTGCGTTTCGGGGATCAGTTCTTCGACCACCACGTACATCATGGCACCGGCGGAGAATGCGAGCAGGTATGGCAAAATGGGGATGATGAGCGAGGCAAGCAGGATGGTGAGGATGGCGCCGATCGGTTCGACGATACCGCTGAGTGTTCCGATGGCGAATGATTTCAGGCGTGAGTTGCCGGCGCTATGGAGCGGCATGGAGACAATGGCACCTTCGGGGAAATTCTGTATGGCGATACCTATGGAGAGGGCCACAGCGGCTGCCATCGGCATATAAGAGTTGTGTTCGAGGGCCGCTGCAAGGGCCACACCGACGGCCATCCCTTCCGGAAGGTTATGGAGCGTGACAGCGAACACGAGCTTCGATGTGCGCGAGAGATGTGATTTCGGTCCTTCGCTCTGATCGCTTTCAATGTGCTGATGTGGCACCATCTCATCAAGGAGCAGCAGGAACATCATGCCGGCCACAAAACCAATGGCCGCCGGCAAAATGCTCGGCAGTCCCTCCTTGCCAGTCATCTCGATGGAAGGGATAAGCAGCGACCACACCGAAGCAGCCACCATCACACCGGCAGCGAACCCCGTCAGGGCCTGCTGCAGTAGCGATGCCATATTCTTGCGCATCAGGAAGACACAGGCCGCCCCGATCATCGTGCCCGTGAAGGGCACCAACAGTCCGACGATCAATCCATTCATACCTTCTTAACACCCAAACCCTCCTTATTGATTGATGTGATGGATCCTATGAGTTGAGGAATTATATATTGGAACTAAGGCGGATGGAGAGGCGGGCGGAGGAAGGCAGGGAGGCGATGGTCAGGGCCAGGTCGTTCATCTTGTGGAATTCGGTGTAGCCGCTGCCGGAGCTGCGATCAAGATTTTCGGGCCAGGGAGCAAGCAGGAGCAGGCGTCCGGCGGCACAGAGGTCGAAATATTCGCCTTCGGGCTTGAATCTTTCGTTGAAGCCGAGATCGCGCAGGAGGATGACGCTGGCACCTGTGTCAAAGGCATATTTAACGATAGCTTTTTCCGCCTTATGGATGGCCGGAGTGATGGGGATTGCGCCGGCATCGATAGCCTGATGGCATTTTGCAGCGTATTGATCGAATTCTGATTCGCTCCAGTAGCGGTGGATTCTTACGGGGAGGAGGACTCTCTCTCTGAGCAGGAAAATATTCCCATAGGCGGAATATACATGATCTTCAAGGGTGAGATCTAGATGGCGTTTGAATAGATCCGGATGTTTTCGGCGCAAGAGATGGCGGCGAGGGTTATCCTGGATGTATTTCATCGTCCTGTCAAGTTGGACAGGAGTGAAGATGATTTCGTCATCAAAAGGCTGGAAGAGGGTTTTAAAGCTTGGGAGATTGTAAAGGCTATTATAGGTTTTGGAACAGGCGGCTGTGAAGGGAGCGATATATTTCCCGATAGGTTTCTCCAATTTGGAGAGGACTTGGAGGATGAAATGGATATGATCGGGCATTATCACATATCGCCTTATCATCAGTCTGGGTTCCTTTCTTGCCATGGCGAGTAATTCTTCTTTGACATATTCACCAAGCTCAGTATTGGCAGGAATGATCATCTCATTCTTTTGAAGGTAATCTTTTGGGGGCATATGGATTTCGGAGAGACGGGGCGTGCCGGGATAGGCAGTGATGGTTATATGATAAAGGCCGGCGGAAGTATAGTCATGGAATTTCGCGCGCCAGGCCTTCTGGCTCCTATTTCTTCTTGAATTCATATAGCATTCAGATTCTTCATGGCGATCAGATATTCAGGGATATGCGGCGGAAGCCGCAGCCGGGAAGAGAGGCGGGCTCTTTGCCTTCGGGGGGATTTGCGGCTGAAGCCGCTGCCAGGAAGAGAGGCGGCTCTTTGCCTTCGGAGGGATATGCGGCTGAAGCCGCAGCCGGGAAGAGAGGCCGGCTCTTTTGCTGGGCTCGGCTTTAGCCGAGAGAAAGGGGGCTGACTCTATGAAAAAAGCCGAAGCTTTTGGCTTCGGCTTTTCTGTGACCCCGGTGGGGCTCGAACCCACGACCCAATGATTAAGAGTCATTTGCTCTACCAACTGAGCCACGGAGTCATTTTGTTGGTGTGCTTTCCGGAGATTTCTCTTCCGAATTGCGATGCAAAATTACTGCTTTTTTTCTTTCTGGCCAAATTTTTTTGACTATTTTTTGAATTTATTTTTCGTCATTATTATTAAATAATTGAAAATCAAAGATATATCTATTTGATTTTTTTAAAGATAATTTGAGGGATGGAATGATATTTATGAGATAATGTTGTGGGATGATGGTATTGAAGCGCTCTGGAGAGCGCTTCTCCCAGTCGGGGAGAGTGTTTCTCCCAGTCGGGGAGGGTAATTCTCTCGATCTGGGGAGGGTGACTCTTTCGGTCGGGGAGGGTGTTTCTTTCGGTGGGGGAGGGTGATTATTTCGGTCGGGGAGTTTTAGGGGGATGGGGGCTGGAAGAGACGGCGGTTGGCTTCGGCGGCGTCGTGGATGCCGCCTTGGGCGGCTTGCTCGAGCCACCAGTCTGCTGTGTGGGGAGGATCTGTTTCTGGATTGGAGGAGGGAGGGGATGCAGGGTCGATATTTTGATTGGAGGAGGGAGGGGACTGAGGATCGGTTTCTGGATGGGACGCAGGATTGAATTCTGGGGGGGCGGGGAGGTCGAGGAGGGCGTCGGGGAAGACTTCGAGGAGCTCTCCGATGATGAATTGGGCGGAGGGGTTGCCGAGATGGGCTGCCTGGAGGAAGTAGTAGATGGAGCGGTCGTGGTCGTAGCTGACGCCTTGGCCTCGTGTGTAGGCGTCGCCGAGAAGGGCTAATGCTTGGGCGAGGATTACTGAGTCTTTCTGGGAAAGATTTCTGGAGTGAGTTGGATTAGCAGGTGAATTGACGGAGTCGGCAGAAGATCTCAGGACGGAGTCGGATGGCAGGACGGAGTCGGCAGAAGATCTCAGGACGGAGTCGGATGGCAGGACGGAGTCTGAGGATAGGCCTGGGGAGGATAGCGTGAGGGAGCTGGAGGAGATGTCGGAGAGTAGTTGGTCGGCGATCTGTTCGAAGAGGGTTACGCCGATGGAGGGGGCGCGGTGGGTGTAGTGGTGGAGGCCGAGTCGGAGGGCGGAGTCGGGGGTGAGGGAGAGCCAGCGTCGGCGTTGCATGGCAAGGAGTTTGGCTTCGGCGTCGTGCAGTCCGGCTTCGATGGCGCGGCAGTAGAGGGAGTCGGCTCGCATGGTGTCTGCGGGGATGGTATTTCCCAGGCGAAGCATATCGGCATATTGCGCCATGCCGGCGGGGAGACCGGCTTCGGTAGCACGTGAGAACCAGAAGGCAGCTTTTTCAGCGTCGTGGCTCACTCCTTCCCCTTCGAGCAGGAGCCAGCCGAGATTGTTGGCGGCTTTGGGATCGCCCTGGAGAGCAGCCTTTTCCATCCATTCCAGTCCGCGGGCTACATCGCGCCGCATACCGTCGCCTCGGTAGAGGCGGAAGCCGAGAAGGTTCTGAGCCGGAGCGTAACCCTTTTCCGCAGAGAGGAGCAGCAGGGAGTCGGAGCGCAAGCTGTCGCGCGGTATGGAGTCATAGCCTGTTTCATGTAGCTGGGCAAGGTCGTAAAGGGCTTTTGCGTCGCCCCCCTCAGCCTTTGCAACAAGGCCCCTCACGGCCAGACGGCGTGGGTCAGGCTCCTCACTCCCGTCGGCGCGGAGCGAGGGCCAGAGACTGACGGAAGCAATGAAAGCTACAGCCAGACAGACAAGCATACGCATTTTATTATGAAAAAACTTCTCAATCATATATCTTCTCAATCAAATGCACAGAGGGGGAAGGGCAATATCATATAGTAAGCTTCACCACATGTTTCCATTGTATATCTATATTATATACTATATCCATATTATATACTATATCCATATTATATACTATATCCATATTATATACTATATCCA
>CAZPQD010000151.1:0-4255 GCA_964588625.1 uncultured Sangeribacter sp.
TATCCTCAAGCGCCCTTCCGGACGTGAGGCATATCCGGGCGATATCTTCTATCTCCACTCCCGTCTGCTCGAACGCGCAGCCAAGATCATCGACAATCAGGAGGTGGCTTCCGAGATGAACGACCTTCCCGAGGTGATGAAGCCTCTCGTAAAGGGTGGCGGTTCGCTCACTGCCCTTCCTATCATCGAGACACAGGCCGGCGACGTTTCCGCTTACATTCCGACCAACGTGATTTCCATCACCGACGGCCAGATCTTCCTCGAGACTTCACTCTTCAATCAGGGTATCCGTCCCGCCGTCAATGTCGGTATCTCCGTATCGCGTGTAGGTGGCAACGCCCAGATCAAGCCTATGAAGAAAGTGGCCGGTACGCTGAAGATTGCCCAGGCTCAGTTCCGCGAGCTCGAATCGTTCACCAAGTTCGGTGGCGATATCGACCCCGTGACTGCCAAGGTGATCGACACAGGCCGCAAGAACCAGCAGCTTCTCATTCAGAGCCAGTATCACCCCTGGCCTGTAGAGAATCAGGTGGCCGTGATTTATTGCGGTGTCAATGGCCTGATGGAGAAAGTTCCCGTTGAGAAGATCAAAGAATTCGAGGAGCAGTTCATCCAGCTCGTGAAGGCCAAATATCAGAAGGAAGTGCTCGACGAAATCAAGGCCGGCAAACTCACCGACGATGTTCAGGAGAAGATCCGCCAGTGTGCAGCCGAAGTTTCAGCACGATTCTGATTCCGCTTGATTGCCCACTGCGGCAGTCAAACAGGACAATAAAGATAATCTGCCGCGGCCTCGCGGCCACGGCAGATACCAATAATAACAACAACTTAAACAGCATAACGACAGATGGCCACTCTCAAGGCACTCAAGATTCGCATCGGATCCGTGGCGTCAAGTGAGAAAATCACCGGCGCCATGAAGATGATTTCTTCAGCGAAAGTCCACAAGAACGAAAGGGCTCTCAAGCAGCTGCTTCCGTTCAAAAACCAGATAAAGTCGATTATGGGGCATATCCTCGAGGCCGGCGACAATTTCAACTCCCCGCTCACTCAGGAGAGGGAGGTGAAGTCGGTCGGTGTCGTTGTTTTCGGTTCAGACGACGGTCTCTGCGGAGCCTACAATGTAAATATCTTCAAGAAAGTGCTTCAGGAGATTGAGGATCTGCGCACACGCTATAGCAAGGATGTCAAGATTACGGTCTTCCCTGTAGGAAAGAAGATGGCAGCGGCCTGCCGCCGGCTTTCGAAGTACGGTATCGAGGCACGCACACTTCCCGGAGTAGACTCCAAGATGGAGGGAGAGGCAGTCAATGACTTCACCCATAAACTGAGGGAGATGTTCCTTGACGGTTCGCTCGATATGGTGGAGGTTGTATATATGAAATTCCACTCCATCTCACGCCAGAGCCTCGCCATCGACGCTCTCTTCCCGGTGAGCACCTCCAATCTTCTTGAGGAAGGGGAGAAAGCCGACCGCAGGGAGGAGAACAAGATGTATATCTTCGAGCCGGATCCCAACAGCATCTTCAATGAAGTGCTTCCGATGTTCGTGCTCTCCACCATGCAGGAGATCACCATTGAGAACCGGGCATCCGAGCAGGCCGCACGCGTGATGGCCATGCAGGCAGCCAACGACAACGCCCGCAAGCTTCAGGAAGAACTTCAACTCGAATTCAACAAGCTGCGCCAGCAGGGCATCACCACCGAGCTTCTTGACATTCTCGGAGGCCAGGTGGAAAGATAAAGCTCAGCTCAAAAGAAAAGATGGTGGTCCGATTGAAATGAGGACTCCAAAATAAAGACTCTCGACTCAGAAACTCAGCAAACATAAACCACACACCGCATATGGGTAGCATAAAGGATTATTTCTCTTCTGTCGGCAAAGGCCTCAAGAGCCTCGTGCAAGGCATGGAAGTGACGGGCAAGGAGTTCGTCACTCCCAAGGTAACAGAACAGTATCCCGAGAACCGCGCCACTCTGCAGATTCCCGATCGATTCCGTGCCGAACTCACTCTCAAGTATGACAGTGAGGGTCGCCACAAGTGTATCGCCTGCGGCATCTGCCAGATGAATTGCCCCAATGGGACTATCAAAATTACCACCAAGATGGTGGATCTTCCCGACGGCAAGAAGAAGCGCAAGCTCGACAAGTATTACTACGATCTGGGATCATGCACATTCTGCATGCTCTGCGTCACGACATGTCCGCAGGATGCGCTCGAGTTCACCAACGATTTCGAGCAGGCTGTCTTCACTCGTGATAAACTTGTGAAGCAACTCAACTATCGTCCTGAGCCTGAAGGCGAGCCCGCTCCCGCCCCCAAGCCGGCCATGGATCCGGAGAAACTCGCGAAGATAAAGGCGGAAGCCCTTGCCAAGGCTGCCAAGATCAAGGCAGAGAAGGAAGCCGCAGCCAAGGCAGCCGCAGAGGCATCTCCCGAGAAGCCTGCAGAGGCTGCTCCGGAAAAACCGGCAGAGGCAGCTCCCGCAAAACCGGCAGAGGCGGCTCCCGCAAAACCGGCTGATGCTCCCGAGGCTGACAAACCGGCCAACTGATTCTAAACAACACCCTGACAACAACAGAACAACATAATGGATTTAGCAGGATTTTCTTCTTCTACTCCCGCAGGCTATATCATAGTCTACTTCTGCGCTGCCATCGCGATGATCGTATTCTCGTGTCTCGCGGTGAAGTCGCGCAAGATACTGCGGGCAGCCACCTATCTGCTTTTCGCCCTTCTGTCAACGGCTGTGATGTATTTCCAGCTCGGCTATCAGTTCCTGGGCGCTGTGCAGATCGCCGTCTATGCCGGCGGCATCATGGTGCTATTTGTGTTCGCCATCCTTCTTACACATCGTCCTGACGAGAAAAGTGCCCCCCTCACGAGCCATCGCCGTGTTGTGGGCATATGCAGCAGCGTCCTTGGAACTGTGCTGCTCCTTCTCGCGCTCTTCAACATGCCCGTGATCAACGGCATGTCGGTCAATGAGTGCCTGCACGCTGCCCAGCCGTTGACGATGCACGATATAGGTGTGGCATTCACCGGTTCAGACCGCTTTCAGTATCTCCTTCCCTTCGAGGCTGTCAGCGTCCTTCTTCTCGCATGTATAATCGGCGGCGTTGTCGTGGCCCGCAAAAGATAAAACCGACCTATGGACTTAAGCATGTTATGGTATCTCGTGCCCAGCGTTCTGATGTTCGCGTGCGGTGTCTACGGCTTCATAACCCGTAGGAATATGGTCGCCATCCTCATCTCCCTCGAGCTCATGCTCAATTCGGCCGACCTGAATTTCGTTATTTTCAATCGCTTCCTCTTCCCCGGTTCGATGGAAGGCATGGTGTTCACCCTCTTTGCAATTGCAATAGCAGCTGCCGAGACGGCTCTCGCCATAGCCATCATCATCAATATCTACCGTTCTGTCGGAAGCACTGATATCCGTGAAACCACTAAAATGAAATTCTAAGATATGGACATTACACTTCCGATTCTCATCTTGGCTCTTCCGGTGACGATGTTCCTCGTCTTAGGAATAGGCGGTGTGAAGATGTCGAAAAAGATGGCCGGTATCCTCGGCATCCTCGGCATGGGTACAACAATGACGCTCGCCTACATAGTGGCCTTCACTTATTTCTTCTCGGGCGACGCCGCCTTCATCATCGACGGTATACGTCAGCAGTACACTGTCTTTAATGTAGAATGGCTCGCTTTCACTAAGAAACTTATCGTCAACATAGGCTTCCTTCTGGATCCTATCTCAGCGATGATGCTCATTGTCATCACCACTATCTCCTTCCTCGTGCATCTCTATTCATGGGGATATATGGAGGGTGAGCAAGGTTTCCAGCGTTATTACGCTTTCCTCAGCCTCTTCTCCTTCTCCATGCTCGGCCTCGTGGTGGCCACCAACATCTTCCAGATGTACATCTTCTGGGAGCTCGTGGGTGTGAGCTCTTATCTGCTCATCGGCTTCTACTATAAACTTCCTTCGGCCGTCTCGGCTTCCAAGAAGGCGTTTATCGTAACCCGTTTCGCCGACCTCGGCTTCCTCATCGGTATCCTTATCCTTTCCTACTACACCAACACATTCGACTTCGTCACCCTTACCCAGAACCCCGAGGCTGTGCTGACCTCCACAGGAGGAGCCACATTCCTCGGTGCATCCGTGCTCACTTGGGCGATGGTGCTCATCTTCACAGGCGGTATGGGTAAGTCAGCGATGATGCCTCTCCACATCTGGCTCCCCGACGCTATGG
>CAZPQD010000152.1:0-4210 GCA_964588625.1 uncultured Sangeribacter sp.
GCCCAATGCTGGTGAAATAAGGGAAAGATATTGTTAGATAGCCCGTTTGTAGTTGGTAAATGTCATGTACTTTCCTCTCTTCCCATAAGCCCCAATGTTATGTGGCATATGCCTGTCCAATACGTATTCCTCTACATTGCGTTTAAGATTTTTAATGGTTTCTGTTAAAAATTCGGATGCCTCGTCAGGTCTTGTAAGCAGGATTCTGGGAATCGCCTCCTTCAGGTAATGCCATGCGATATTCAGATTTGCCTTTACCCGGAAGTGATTCCCGGAATCATGGTCTTGCTGGTGTTCGCCATGATGGAAGTGAAAGGCGTGCTGCTTACTCTCCAGAGAATCGGTTGCTTTCATGGCCACCGTAACACCCATGTTATAGGCAAGAATCTTTGCCTTGATGTCCTGCAGCACACACAGGACGGAGTTTCCGGAGAAGACCTCGAGCTGGAGCTGGTTCTTGAACTCATCTATTGTGATCTCGACAATCCATCGTCTGCTATAGAGCCAGCATGCCTCTGAAGGGGTTACTGTACCTGTCTTCAGCCTGACGGCCAGCACTTCAGTCTCTCCAGTACGAAGCCTGCATTTGACCAGGTGCAGCATAACAGGAGGACATGTGTCCGGATCTATGCCGCGAGCCTCAAAACTATGCCTTCCCTTGCTGCACCAGCATGTCCTGCTCATGTCCACCAGGACGTCGGCTGTCTGCTCATCAGAGTCAAAGAAGGCTGTCACCTGCTTATTCCAACCTCTCGGCACGCGCACAATGTATTGGATATCATGAAGATTCAGCCACATGAACCAGGCTGCTCCAACATACCCTCTGTCGAAAATGAACAGTGACCTGTCGGTTAGATCCTTAGGGAGTTCTTCAATGGTCATGGCGGCAAGGGCTGCCTCAGGGGTCTTGCTGTCTGCGGTCTTGATATCTATCACCATACCGTTAAGTAAATCTTTGAGCACCTCGGCTTGGGCATGAGGAAGCGAATGGGTTCCTTGCGGATTGTATCCTTTGGGGAATGTGGCATTGATGTCCGGAGTATCCGGCAGCTTTAATGAGGTGCCGTCAAAGGCGAAAAGGTACAGCCCTTTCCACTTTCGCTGTAAGATGTCCGAAGAGTACAGGTCATACAGCCAGCTGTGGTTGAGTTCATCAAAAACAGTGTCACTGAGCTGACGACGCTTCTTGAAGAAGGTCTGCTTGCATACGAGTGGCCTGTGGGTGAAACTGGAAAACTCAGCCAGTTCCACGGCAGTACTCTCGTCTCTGGGCATGATCATGAAGGCTACCAGATCCTCAACCGAGAATTTAGTTTTCCTTGTAAAGGCATTATGCCCCGACCGTCCATCGCATTTGTTAATTATGAACCTCTCAAGACTGCGACGAGATGTTAAAGTTTTAACTATTATCTTCCTTACGGTGTTATATATGATATAATGACACATGGCTGTATGGAGTTTGTTTAAAAATCGGTTATTTTAAATCAAACAACATACAGCCATGTTGTATCTGGCTGATTAAGAATATTTAAATTCTATTTCACCAGCATTGGGCTTTGCCCGGGGCTAACCGAAGGTACGCCCTTCCAGGGCGCCATGACGCCGAAGGTGTTCCCTTCCAGGGCATTATGACGCCGAAGACGGATGAACGAGGTGAAGGGGCCCGGTACTTTAAATTTGCGGTGTGAAAGATGATTTGGTCAAAAAGTCGCTTTCACTCCAGTTAGAAAACCGAGGTTTTTCTTACCTTTGTCGTATTAAGGAGATCAACCTCCCCACCGGATAAACCAAGTCGGTACCAGGCCTGGAGCCCATGTTCTGCAGAGGATCCGGTGGGTTTTATAACTGGAGACAAAATAGAAAGTTGGGCTCTGAGCCAAGTTAAAGTATCGGTCACCACAGTTATATCGGTTGATCATGACATACGTTGTAAAGTTATGAAAAAAATCTCAATCGGAATCGATTTTTCCAAACAAACATTCGATGCCACCGTCATACGTGTCGAAGAGTATACCTGCACGGTGCTTGCATATGCAAAGTTTGACAACAACCTGCGCGGTTTCAAGGTCTTCGAGAAGTGGGTGAGGACCTCCGTCAAGGGTACGCCGGAGGTCAAGGACAAGTCAAGATGGATATTCTGCGGGGAGCATACCGGGACCTGCAGCTTCGGTCTGTGCGACTTCCTGGCAAAGAAGAAGTACTTCATGTGGCTTGAGTCACCGCTGGTCATCCACCGCATGTGCGGCATCATCCGTGAGAAGAACGACAAGGTGGACTCTAAGAGGATTGCCGAGTATGCGCTGCGCAACTTCAGCGACAAGGTGCGTCCGTATCAGGTTGATTCGAGAAATCTCAGCAAGCTGAAGGCACTCCACACAGCCCATACTATGCTGACAAAGGATAAGGTGGCTAAGATCAACCAGTTGAAGAGCGGCACGCTGGATGCCAGCCCAAGTGCCAGACGAATCGTCGAGAGCCAGCTCCGTGGCATAGAGGGGGACCTGAAGAGAATCGACAAGGAAATCTCGGAACTTGTTTCCGGTTGCGAGGAGTTCGCAGAGAATTTCAGGATACTCAATTCGTTCAAGGGTGTTGGGGTGATGACAATCGCCTACCTGATCATCAAGACGCGCAACTTCGAGGACCTGAGGGATCCGGGGGAGCTTGGATGCTATGTCGGTGTGGTCCCTCACAGGTGCCAGTCCGGCACTTCCGTAGACAAGGCACCCCGGACGAGCCGCTACAGGGACCGGCAGGGGAATGCCATCCTGTCGACTTGTGTCCAGATCGCCCTTAGATTCAACAATCCCATAATCAGGCCCTACTTCGACAGGCTGGTCGCAAGAGGGGTCCATCCCAACAAGGCGAGGAACAACTGCAAGTTCAAGATAATAAACGTGCTCTTGGCCATGATCCGGAACAGGACGATGTTCAGCATGGACATACATGGTAAGTCAACGGCACAATACAAAACTACAGCATGACAACGCTAATATGGGTCTGTGAAATACTGCTCTTCCTCTCTCCCTCAGGAGGGGGATGCCCGAGCGGCGGGGGCGGCCTAAACCGCCCCCAAGAGCGGATCCGGAATATCTATCTTTTTTTGGTCAATTTTTCTCAACAAAATTGCCGAAAAACTTGCATAGAACTATAGAAAGCAGATCTACTGACGGAATTCCACATTTTCGAGACATTGTTTGTGGCAATTTCCGAGAAACGCGTCGCCTCTTTAGCAGAGCTTTCCGCAAAGGACTTTATTTTACCGGTTATTTTATCAAACGATCCCATATCAATTTACTTCGCTTATGAGTTTGTTAATCCATTTCACTACGGAGGCACGGGCCTTGTCATTGACGGGCAGTTGGGTGAGCAACGTGCCTTCCCTTACGCCATAGTTGTTGATGGGGAGTTCGCGCCACCAAGTGCCGTAACGGCGTGCGCCGCTGAAACTGTTTTTCAGGCGCTTGGAGAATTCATCATCTCCCTCCTTGGTGGCTTCCACCACATACTTACCTTTCTTTCTGTATACCGATATTACTACGGGACTCGACTTGGAAGCCAACGTAAATGCATCTGTACCGGTTGTCAACATCCAACCCTGCGCTTTCAATAAATCAATCTGATTATCCCAGCCGATTACTGTGGAGTCCTTGACAGAAGCTTCGTCCTCCTTCTCTTCTTCGGCGGATTCCTGTTGTTTCTCTGTCTCCGACTGCTCTTCCTGACTACCTGAGATTGCCTTGATAAACGCGTCAAGATTCTTTGAGCTTCCCGTAGACTCTTCGTATAATTCCTTTCCGAAAATAGCGGCAATTGCATTAAGGGAATTCACAAGCTGCGAAACTTCGGCATCCGTACCCGCGGATTCTATCAAGGTGATAATATTGTCGTCGAGCGCCTCGACCACCTCAGGCTTAGTGTGCATCCGGATGGCCATGGCATGAAAAATCACTGCTTTCTTATTTCCGGGAGTCGACTCAGTGACATAACTCTGCAAGGCATCAAGGAAGCGGTTGTAGGAAGCAAGTTTTTGCTTGAAAATCTCGCTCTCCTTCTCCTGCAAACTTTCGATATTGTGTTGTTCCTGAAGCATTGCCAGTTGCTGGTTAGACTGGCCTTTAAAGAGGAAGTAGGTGGCAAACACGGTCATGGCGACTCCTAAGACGGCTCCGATGATTGTCAGGGGGATATCGCGGGTGTCAGCAATGGA
>CAZPQD010000153.1:0-4137 GCA_964588625.1 uncultured Sangeribacter sp.
CACGCATGCCGATACCGCCTCGCTGACGCTCGAGGTGGGTCCACATTCGGGTCAGTCTGGGCAGCAGGTACTGATACTGGGCCAGTTCCACCTGTGTGCGTGCTGTGGCCGTCTGTGCCCGGTTGGCGAAGATGTCGAGGATGAGGCTCGTGCGGTCGAGTATTTTAGCCTTCAGTTCCTTCTCGATATTGGCCACCTGTTTCGGCGACAGGTCATCGTCAAAGATTACGAGGCCGATCTCGTTGTCTTCCACATATTTACGTATCTCTTCAAGTTTACCCGTGCCTACATAGGTGCGCGGGTTCGGATAGTCAAGTTTCTGCACGAAGCGCATCTCCGGTTCGGCGCCTGCCGTGCGCGCTAAGAAGTCGAGCTCATCGAGATATTCATTCACTTTGGCTTCCGTCTGCCGTTGCGTCACGAGGCCCACGAGCACAGTCCGCTCATTGGCCTCCTTATTGATTATATTGTCTTCAATCATATATTGTCGTAATTTTCTTATTCAGGGTCATATACTCTCGGGAGCGTAGCCTGAGAGGGGTGGCTGAGAAAAGGTAGGGGAGTCCCTTTCCCATATAATATAACGTTCAAACGGCTGAAATAGGGTAAAGAATGTCCACAATATGGACAGTTTGCGATTTTTTTCTTAATTTTGCGGATAGTAACCCTCTTTTGCAGACATTCATCCCAAATAATGCGGGATTGCGGCCTACCTCCCTTATTTTCTGAGGAAAAGGAGATGCCGATCTGCGTTTTACGTATTAAAAAAAGTGAAAATAATCATTTTATCCGTTCTGTTAGTAGGAATTGCATTACTTTTGCTTTCCGTAAGGGTGATATTCTCCCGGAAGCACTCTTTCCTCCAGGGTCATGCCTGCAAGGGGATACCCCGGCCGCGACCTTCGGCAAAATCTGCCAAACAGTAACACTGATTTCAAATTCAGCAAAACAGTAAACACTCTATATATAAGATGAATAAGAATCTACTCAAGATTTCTGCATTCGCCCTCTGTCTGGCGGCCCTCACCACCGGGTGTAGCTCCGACGGGAAGAAGGAGGATGCCAAGCCGGCTCCCGCTGCCAAGTCTGCGGTGGCCATTCTTCCTAACTACCGCTATGTGGATATGGACACCATTCTGCTCAACTATAATCTTGCCAAGGACTATACCGAGCAGATGAACCGCATGCAGAACAATCTCGAAAGCGAGGGCCGCAAGCATGAATCTTCGCTCCAGGCCCAGGCCAACCAGATGCAGAAGAAGTATCAGAACAATGGCTACACCAGCGAGGAGGCTTTCCGTGCCGACCAGCAGCGTCTCAACAACATGCAGACGGATGCCCAGAAGAAGATGGCAACCCTCCAGCAGAATTTCGAGACTGCCGCCATGAACGCCCAGAAGGAAGTCAACGACTCCATCGAGGCCTTCATCGAGGAATACAACGCCAAGCACGGCTACGATGCCATCTTCAACAAGGCGGCCGCCCTGCACTTCAACCCGGCGCTCGACATCACCCGCGAAGTGCTCGAGGGCCTCAACGCCCGCTACAACAAGGTGAAGAAGTAAAGCCCGGGCGCCCCTCCCTCATCATGACAAAATGACATCATGACAAGGCGCCCCTCGTTATGACAAAATGACATCTTGACAATATGACAAAATGACAGGGCGCCCTTCATCATGACAAAATGACATCTTGACATTTTGACAAAATGAAAACGACGCCCCCAAAAAACAAATAATAAATGGAAATAAAAGACCTTAAACCCGAACTCGTCTGGAAATGCTTCGACGAGATCACGAAGGTGCCCCGCCCTTCCTGCCATGAAGAACAGATCCGTGCCTACCTGCTCGACTTCGCTGCCAAGCACAATATCGAGGTTCACACCGACGAGTGTGGCAACGTCGTGATGCGCAAACCGGCCACCAAGGGTCATGAGAACGCCCCTGTGGTGGTGCTCCAGGCCCACATGGATATGGTGTGCGAGAAGAACAATGACGTTGAGCACGACTTCATGAAGGATCCCATCGACACCTACATCGATGGCGACTGGGTGAAAGCCCGCGGCACTACCCTCGGCGCCGACAACGGCATCGGCATGGCTGCCGCCCTCGCTGCCATGGTCGACGACTCCATCGAGCATGGTCCGCTCGAGGCTCTCTTCACAATCAATGAGGAGATCGGTCTTGAAGGTGCGCAGAACCTTGGCGAGGATATGCTCAAGGGCACGATCCTCATCAACCTTGACTCCGAGGACGACGGCGAAATCTTCGTAGGTTGTGCCGGCGGCATCGACACTACTGCCGAATTTACCTATAAGAGAAGCTTCACTCCGGAACACTTCAAGTATGTACGCGTATCCGTGAAGGGTCTGCTCGGCGGCCACTCCGGTTCTGACATCAACGCCGGCCGCGCCAACGCCAATAAGGTTGTGGCCCGCTTCATCTGGGAATGCTCCCAGCGCTGGCCCATCGAGGTGTGCAGCTTCGACGGCGGCAACCTCCGCAACGCCATCCCGCGTGAGGCCCACGCCATCTTCGGCATCGGCTCGGAGCATCATGAGGAACTTGTGCGCCATCTCAACAAGTACGCCAAGGACATCGTGGCTGAATACGTAGGCGTTGAGCCTTCCATGGAGATCGCCATGGAGGAAGTGGAGCGTCCGCAGTATTGCATCGATTCCGAGACTTCCCTCGCTCTCGTGCGCGCCCTCTACAGCGCTCCTCACGGTGTATATGCCATGAGCCGCGACCTTGAAGGTCTCGTGGAGACATCCACCAACCTCGCCGCCGTCAAGATGATCGGCGACGACACTATCCGTGTGACCACTTCCCAGCGCTCGAGCGTCGAGTCGCGCAAGGCCGACATCGCCGGCCAGGTGGAGGCTCACTTCCAGCTCGCCGGTGCGAAGGTTTCCCACTCCGACGGCTATCCCGGCTGGGCCCCCAACATGAATTCCACAATCATGCGCCTCTCTGCCGAGGCTTACGAGGAGCTCTTCGGCGTGAAACCCGCCATCAAGGCCATCCACGCCGGCCTCGAGTGCGGCCTCTTCCTCTCGAAGTATCCCTCGCTCGATATGGTGAGCTTCGGTCCCACAATGACCGGTGTGCACTCACCCGACGAGAAGCTCTACATCCCCACTGTAGAGAAATTCTGGAAACACCTCGTGCTGGTGCTCAGAAAAGTAGCTGAATTATGATCCGGCGCCTTCTGGCGCCTGTCGCTCTCGCCGCCGCCTGCATCATCATCCCGATGCAGGCGTGCGCCGGGAATGATGAGGCCGCGAAGCGCCTCTCTTCCGACTCGGCACCCGACTCTGTCGTGAGCTCCGTGCTCTCGGAAATAATCGCTTCCTCTGATTCTGTGGAGGCCGTCGCTTCCCTCGCAAGGGTTGTGGTCACCGACACAGTGCCCGACGCCGACCGCAGTGCGCGCTATCAGCATCTCACTGAAGAGGATTTCCAGATAGTAGCCAAGGAACTCGGCGTGGAGGTGGCCGTGATAAAGGCTGTCGTGGAGATCGAAGCCGGAAAAGCCATGAAGGGTTTCTGGGCCCCGGGAGTGCCGGTGGTGAATTTCGATGCCTCCATGTGCGCCCGATTCCGCAAGAAGGGAAAGGCCACTCCCGACAAAAGCGCAAAAGTGCCCTCCGGACTCTCCGGCTATGCCAAGAAGGAATGGACACAACTTGTAAATGCCCGCCATCGCGATTCCCGCAGCGCCAACCTTGGCACTTTCTGGGGAATGTTCCAGATCGGCGGCTTCAACTATAAGCAATGCGGCTGCGAATCCATCGACGAATTCGTACGCCTCATGTCCTTCTCCGAACTCGAGCAACTCGAACTCTTCGCCGCCTTCGTGAAAAACACCGGCATGCTCAAATACCTCAAGGCAAAGGATTGGGCCGGCTTCTCACTCAAATACAACGGGCCGAGCTACAAACGCCGAGGCTATCACACCCGCATGGCAGCCGCCTACGCCCGCTACAAGAAATAGCCCACCCCGCATTCTCTTTTACTGGTCCATAGCTTTAGCTATGGGAGAAAAAAGGAGGAAAAAGGAGAAAAAGAAATTAGAACCCAAAATTTCAAGAAATAATCATGAAAATCACAGATCTTCAGCCGAAGCTCCTCTGGG
>CAZPQD010000154.1:0-4030 GCA_964588625.1 uncultured Sangeribacter sp.
GTAGCCACGAGGGTCTTACCTTCACCGGTAGCCATCTCCGCAATATTGTTTGAAGCCTTGTCGCCATTGAGGATACCGTGGAGCACCATGCCGCCGATTAGCTGCACGTCATAATGCACCATATCCCATGTCATGAGGTTGCCGCCGGCCACCCAACTATTCTTATAAATTGCCTTGTCGCCATCGATAGTGATGAAATCCTTACCGGCAACGGCGAGTTCGCGGTCGGCGTCGGAGGCGGTCACCTCGATGGTCTCGTTGCCGGCGAAGCGGCGGGCAGTCTCCTTGACTACGGCAAACACCGTAGGGAGAGCCTCGTCGAGCTTGCGGGCATACATCTTGAACATATCGTCGCGCAGGTCGTCGATCTTCTTCCAGAGCGGCTCGCGCTTGTCATAGTCGAGCGTCTCGATTTCCTGACGGATCTGCGCCATCTCCTCCTTATACTTCGCAGCCTCACCGCGGATTTCGCCACGGATCACGTTGATTTTCTCACGTAGCTCATCATTGCTGATGTCGCGTATCTGTTCGGAGATAGGGTTGATTTCCTTCTGAAGGCGATCCCAGAGAGGGCGCACGGCGCGTTCGCTCTGATCGCCGAAGATTTTCTTAAGAATATTGCTGAATCCCATTTTTGTCGGGGGTATTGATTTTTCTGTCAAGTATCGCGCAAATATCGTAAATAATCGCGCACATTAGTAATTATCGCGCAAATATAATAAATCGGAGCGAGTCAGCGAAATAACGCGACTTAAAAAGAGAATATTGCGTCTCCGGGAGGTAGAAACGCGCGAAAGTCACTCCACTCAGAGACCCAAAGGACGCTCCGCAACACCATTCGGTGCGCGTATCCTCAAGGCTGAGGTGACAGTCGGTGCGATGCGCACGGCGTCAACAGTGGCGTCGATCACCTTGGGGGCCACCTCCGGTGCGAGTATGAACGCCGGAGTAAGATACATGGAAGAACGGATCTGCTTCTTCTCCACCGGATAGCGCAGATCATCGGCCACGCTCCATCCCGGAGCGAAGCGCAGGAAAATGTCGCCACACGTCTTAGGATCGGTGGAGAGGCGCAGCGGCTCAAGCGAGGCGGAGGCCACGCTGAGAATCTCCGGAAGTGTGTAGGCTTGCGCCACTCCGCTCATGCGGCTGAGGAACGTGCGTGCCTCATCAGCCACATCATCAAGCGAGAGTTTCTTCTGCTCTATGACCGTATGGTCAAGGAAGATATGACCATCGTAATATGCGTCAATATAATCGGCATTCCCATATTTTGCCGAAAGGTAGGAATTTAGAAGCGATGTGGCCCGCTTCACGCTGAATTCTCCGGAAGGGAGACGGAAAGAGGCTTCGTCGGGGGTCTGCTCGTCGTAATAACCGGTGGAAGTGAGGTAGATGAGTGTATTCTCCATCCCCACACTCTTTTCGATGGCATCGAAAAGCCGGCCGAGCTGCGAGTCGAGACGCAGGTAAGTGTCCTCGAGTTCGAGGCGTGTGTCGCTGTCGGAAGCGTAGTCGTAAGGTGCAGCGGTGTATGCTATGTTAAGCATATCTATGGCATCCCCACGTTTCCCGAGAGAGAGTCCCTTCAGGAAATCGATGGCAAGATCAGTCACCTCAGCATTCGCAAGGGGGGAGGCTATGAACTTGCGGTAGACATCCCGGTCGCTGCTCGGGAACGTATATCTGAAAGGATATGCCTTTTTCTGGGAAGGCACACCCGGATAGCGGTCGGCGGGAATTGACGGACGCCACTGCATCGTGTCGATGCGTGCCGAGAGCGGTCGGCTGTAATTGCGGTTGCTTATCGCCTGCGGCGATTCGTGATAGTAGGTTGATGTGGCCCACTTTCCCGTATTCTCATTTAACCAAACGGCACAGTTGCCGGCATGTCCGGCCATGATTACGGCCTGCTGCGGATCTGTGGCGATAGCATAGACGGCTCCTACTCCTCCGCCATCCACGGCAACCTCATCACTCAGCGTGGAGAGACGCAGGGCCGCCGGGGAGTACGTCTCATTCGTAAAGTTACCGATAGCTGCCGGATCCTCAAGTGGCGCCCCTATCTTCTTCGACTCCGGACGGTAGACACTGGAGGCCGGCACACCCGTGGAGTTGGGATAATTGCCGGTGTAGATCATGGCAGTGGCCGAGACGATGTCAAGTCCGTCAGCCTTGAAATCCACATCGCGCATGTAGACCCCCTCCTTCATCAGCCGGTTGAAGCCGCTCTCGCCGAAAAGCGAACGGAGATAGTCGAGATAGTCGGTGCGAAGCTGATCGACGACTATCCCCACCACCAGGCGCGGACGCGAAGGGTCGGCCATGATGACGGTGTTGAGACCTACGAGACCGAAGAGTACTGAAGTGATAAGACGATTCATTTCTTACGGGTGCCGGCCCGCCTCCCCTTTGTGCCTACGCGCACAGGACGCGACGAAGGGAGCTGTCCGGAGAATGAGAGTTTATATTTTGAAGAGATATATGCGTATGCGGCTGAGAGAAGGAGAGTTGCTCCCGCAAGAGGGAACACTGCAGGGTTGGCCTGCTGATGCTGGAAGGGCCATACTATGAGCATACAGCTTACAGCGACAATGTCATAATAGGCCACGGCAAGAGCCACGGGGCGCGTCCTCCTCCACCAGAGGCAGAGGGCAGCCAGAAGCTGCAACGGGTTGAGCCAAATGATGAGTGTATTGGGCGATGTGGCCTCATGTTCCGAGAAGAACACGAGGAAGAAGCATACACACCCGAGAAGTCCTATGACAAGATAAAAGAGTGAATATGCCCAGCGTGTGATTCTTTTGCGGAAGAGGTCTGCCACCACAAGAAGAAGGGCCAAGGCCGCCACCACCCAACATACACACAGCGGGGAAAACAAGAAGGGTGTGGGACCGAGAGTGGCGTCATCGCTTCCTTCATTAAGAACCCGTGTGGCCTTTACGACCGGTCGGCCATCGGCAAATTTCGCCGCTGAAGCCTTGCGCATCATCTCCATCGGCACAAACATCTCCTCACGGCCCCGCAGCTGATAGTCGAGACCCGAACCGAGAGCGAGGTCGATTCCGAACTGATACCAGGGATACCCCTTGTGGTAATGCATCATCTCCTTGCGGAAAGTGCCGTAATGCACGCTGTCGTCATAGACCACATGGGTTGAGGCTGCTTCGTCAATACGGTCGATG
This sequence comes from uncultured Sangeribacter sp., assembly GCA_964588625.1. Taxonomy (GTDB): domain Bacteria; phylum Bacteroidota; class Bacteroidia; order Bacteroidales; family Muribaculaceae; genus Lepagella. Next base: position 3,186 of record CAZPQD010000154.1, read on the forward strand.
ATACGTGTGGCGCAATTATCCTTCACATAGTTGTAGCGATAAGTCCGCCGGTCGGGAAGAGCTTCACGCTGGAGCAGCGACCGGAGTTTCGTCACTTCCTCCGGCGTCAGGTTGAGGTCCTGCTCAACGACGCGGCGTCCCTGCCGCAGATATTCCGGCATGAACCAGCTGAAGGGGTAGCCGGCGAGCATATAGTCGGTCTGGCCCTTCACGAAGCGATAGATGAAATCCGACTGATTGAAGTCGAACACTCCGTAGTTCCACACGGAGTCGATGCCCTCTCCTCGTATGCGGAGGGCTTCATGGCCGCAGAGCTCATAGACCTCCGGACCGGGCCAGACCGTAATGAGACTTGCCGTCAGACGTGCAGGCTCAGCATCGGCATGGCCATTGGCGGGCGAAGATGCCGGCGAGGCATCAGCGCCCACGCAGACGAGCGTCATGATGGCAAAAGCCATCATGACGCATCGCAGCGAATGGGTTATTCTTTTGAAATGTCTCAACTTTTCGATTTTCGACAGATCAGAATTCGCAGTTCTTGGGATAACGCGGGAAGGGAATCACGTCGCGGATGTTCTGCATACCGGTAACGAAGAGCACCAGACGCTCGAAACCGAGTCCGAAACCGGAATGAGGCACTGTGCCGAAACGGCGAGTGTCAAGATACCAGTCCATACCCGTCAGGCCGAGTTCCTCAACTCTTGCATTGAGTTTCTCGAAGCTCTCCTCACGCTGCGATCCGCCGATGATCTCACCGATCTTCGGGAAGAGCACGTCCATGGCGCGCACTGTCTTGCCGTCGTCGTTGAGCTTCATGTAGAAAGCCTTGATCTCCTTGGGATAGT
>CAZPQD010000155.1:0-3960 GCA_964588625.1 uncultured Sangeribacter sp.
TGGTCGGACTCGGTGCGCTGAAATACTTCCTCCTCAAGGTTGACCCCCGCAAGAACATGCTCTTCAACCCCGCCGAGAGCATCGACTTCAACGGCAACACCGGTCCCTTCCTGCAGTACACCTACGCCCGCATCCAATCTGTCGTGCGCCGTGCCGGCGGTGTTGACCTCGCGGAAGTGGCCAAGGCTGAGCCTAACGCCAAAGAGTCGGCCCTCATCCAGAAGATAGCCGACTTCCCCTCGGTGGTGGCTGAGGCCGGTCGCACATATTCCCCCTCGCTCATCGCCCAGTATGCCTACGACTTGGCGAAGGAATACAACCAGTTCTATCATGACTACTCCATCCTGAAGGAAGAGAACCCCGACGTGCGTCAGCTCCGTCTGCTCATCTCAGCCGTGACAGCCCGCACCCTCAAGGCTGCCGCCTCCCTGCTCGGCATGGAGATGCCCGAGCGCATGTAATTTACCCGGTAGGGACGCGATTCATCGCGTCCAGCCCCGTGTTTATCCCGACAAATTAACCGGTTGGGACGCGATTCATCGCGTCCACCCCCCGTGTTTTGCATAATCACCCATTTACCTTTGCCCTGTTGTCGGCATATAACATTAAAAGCGCCTCCCGCGTTATAATGGTATATATTCCACATCAGCAAAGAAAAAATTAAAAGATTACAACTATGAGTTATTACGATCAGCAAAAGCTCAACAACCCCACTCCTCCTCCCTACATGGGTGGATCCGGACAGGGTGCGATGACGCGTGCCATGAACACAGTGATGCGCAAGGTCTACTTCCGCATGTTCATCGGCCTCCTTATATCGGCCTTCTGCGCCCTCGGCGTGGCCAGTTCGCCCGCCCTGCTCAACTTCTTCTTCGGCCACAGCATCGTCTACTGGGGCATGTTCATCGCCATGTTCATCATGGCCTGGATCTTCCCGACACGCCTCACCAGAATGTCGACCACCGGTTGCTTCCTGATGTTTGCCGTCTTCTCGGTACTGATGGGATGCTCCTTGGCGCCGATCTTCATCGCCTATAAGTTAGGCACCATCGTCTACACCTTCTTCATCACAGCCGGAACGTTCGGCGCCATGTCGGTGTATGGCTACTTCACCAAGTCCGACCTCACCAAGATAGGCACCTACCTCATCATGGCCCTCTTCGGACTAATCATCGCCTCCATCGTCAACATCTTCTGGGCCAACAACACTCTCGAATGGATCATCTCCATCGCAGGCGTACTCATCTTCGTAGGCCTCACCGCCTGGGACACCCAGCAAATCCGCCGCGCATCCGAGATGAGCCTTGACCCCTCCATGTCAGACAAGATTGCGACCGCCGGCGCCTTCAACCTCTACCTCGACTTCATCAACCTCTTCCTCTTCCTTCTCCGCATCTTCGGCGGCAGCCGCGACTAAACCCGCGTCCCCGCGACTAACGCCGCGTCCTCGCGACTAACCCCGCGTCCCACCAATACCAAGCCCCGAGACTTCCATCGCGAAGTCCCGGGGCTCTTTACTTCCTATGAAACCACTCACCCCCCTAAATTCCCAATTATCTGCAATACTTCCCCATTGTCTGCAATACTTCCCAATTATCTGCAATACTTCCCAATTATCTGTTATACGTAGAGTCTATACTATGCAGGAATCACCACAATCGGAATCCATGAAGAATAAGTTATTTTACATTTATTAACATTTTGAGGAAGGGTTTTGGCATAGGGGGAAGGGTAACTTTGCAGCGTCAAGACGAAAGAGGGGCTGACCTGAAGGCTTTTAACGGAGGGATGCCTCTCGGGCCGTCAAGGCAATATTATGAAACATTCCGCATGTGCCGGTCTCGCCGCTTCCTCGGGTAGGAGGGCGGCGACCGCCGACCGGCCATCAAGACAATGCCATCGGCTGGAACTGGTTCTGTGTTTCAGCTTTAGCTGAAAAAACAAATTTAGCTGAAAATAAATTTAGCTGATCAAAAACAAAATTAAAACCCAAAACAAAATTATGAGAACTGAACGTAACGCTGAAAACAAAGCCCGCTTCCGTTATGGGCTGGTGATGATCTATGTGCTGGGCGCCTTTATGGCGGCATTGCAGCTCCGTAGCATCCTTTTCTGAAATAGCATCCATTCTTTTCTGAGAAAACTATGTCCTGTTCAGGCTTGCTGTATCTGGGTGCCATTGCCTGAATGGTTTGTTTAACTTCAACAGGGTCCTAATCCTAATCCCCTTATTTGTGAAGGCTTCCGGATGTTTTGTCTCTGGAAGTCTTCATTTTTTGTTGGGCCGAGTATTTGTTGGCAGACAAGGAGGCCGGAAGGGAGAGGGGGCGTAGTGCGGGGGCAGGAGAAGGAGGCCGGAATGGAGTGGGAGGCGTGTCAACATTCTGGGATTTAAGTTTGTTAACAATATAAAAGGATTGATGACAATAGGAAGGCCGGAAATTCTGTTTTTTCCGGTTTTTTGTTTGATTCCACGATATGAAGGATACCACAATATAAACGAAAAACACTGCTCGGCCGTGGCTGTGATAATAAAGAGAGCCGCCACTTGCCGTGAAAAAATGGCTGCGGCATGCCGCCACCCTACAAGACTATGGACTGGATACTAAACACACTGCGCGAGAATCCCGCGATTGCCGTGTTCCTGACTCTGGGACTCGGTTTCTGGATTGGAAAACTGAAGTACAAATCTTTCTCCTTGGGCACTGTCACGAGTGTGCTGCTCGTCGGTGTGCTCGTCGGTCAGCTCGACATACCGATGTCAGGACCGCTGAAGGAGGTGTCGTTCCTGCTCTTCCTCTTCGCCATCGGCTACAGTGTCGGTCCGGAGTTCTTCCGGGCGTTGCGCGGTTCTGGATTGAAGCAGGTAGGGTTTGCCGTCGTGATGTGTGTGCTCTGCCTCGCCTGCACGTGGGGTGTGGCACTCCTGTTCCATTACAACATCGGTGAGGCACTCGGTCTCTTTGCCGGCGCGCAGACCATCTCGGCGGTTATCGGCGTCGGTTCGGATGCCATCGGCAATATGGCAGCCTCGAGTGCCGACAAGCAGGATTGGCAGAACATCATCCCCGTATGTTATGCCGTCACCTATATCTTCGGCACAATCGGATCTGCATGGATACTCGGTTCGCTCGGTCCGATGATGTTGGGCGGCATAAAGAAAGTCAGGAAAGAGACAGCTGAACTCGAAGCCAAGATGAACTCCTCGCAGGACAGCGATGACCCGGCGTTGGAGTCAGCGCTCGTGCCGGTAGAGTTCAGGGCTTATAAGCTTGATTCGGATTGGTTTGCAGAGCCACACACTGTGGCTGAGATTGAAGCCAAATGCAGCGATCAGGGACGCCGGCTCTTCGTGGAGCGCGTGCGCCGCAGCGACGGTCTGACCACTTCCCCCGATGCATCGCTCACACTTAAACGTGGCGACGAGGTTGTGCTGAGCGGCCGACGCGAGGCCGTGGTGGCGGATGTCTCCTGGCTTGGCTCTGAAGTTGCCGACGATGAACTGCTCTCCTTCTCAATAGAAAAAGTACCGGTGATGGTGTCGAAGAAGAAAGCAGACGGCATTACGATCGGGCAGTTGCGCAATATGCCCGAGATGAGAGGCGTCATCATCAACCGCATCTCCAATTCTTCCGGCAATCTCATTCCCGTGCTCGCCCAGACTCCGCTTCATACCGGCTATACACTTACGATAGAAGGATTGCCGCAGGATGTGGAGAGAGCCGCCTCAGCCATCGGTTATGAAGACCGACCCTCCACAGCCACCGACATGGTATTCGTCGGTCTCGGCGTATTTGTCGGAGCGCTCATCGGTGCCATCACCTTCCATATCGGCAGCATACCCGTCAGCCTCTCCACGAGTGGCGGAGCGTTGATCATGGGTCTTGTGTTAGGCTGGTTGCGTTCCAAGCACCCCACATTCGGAAAGATACCCTCCTCCTCACTCTGGGTGCTCAATAA
>CAZPQD010000156.1:0-3908 GCA_964588625.1 uncultured Sangeribacter sp.
CCCAACATCATAGGCGAAGAGCATTACAATGTGGCTCAGCAGGTGAAGGTGCTTCTTCAGAAATACAATGACCTTCAGGATATCAGCGCTATTCTCGGTATCGACGAGCTCTCCGACGAGGACAAGCAGGTTGTGGCCCGCGCACGCCGTGCACAGCGCTATCTCTCGCAGCCGTTCCATGTGGCGGAGCAGTTCACCGGTCTTCCCGGTGTGCTTGTGCCACTTGCCGAGACAATCCGCGGATTCAAGATGATTCTCTCCGGAGAACTTGACGAGTATCCCGAGCAGGCCTTCCTTAACGTCGGCACAATCGACGAGGCCATCGAGAAGGGTAAGAAGATGCTTGCCGACGTGAAGTAAGCTCTGTCATAAATTAACTCGCTAATTTTTCTAAAGAGATGACACTTGAAATCATTTCCGCACATGAGGTGATGTTTAAAGGTGAGGCCGAGGCAGTGACGCTGCCCGGTGTGGAGGGTTCTTTCACAGTGCTCCGCAATCACGCTTCGCTCATTTCAGTGCTCAATCCCGGCAAGGTCGTGTTCCGCACTCCCGAAGGTGCCGAGAAATCTTACGACATCAAGGGCGGACTCGCCGATGTCGACAATAATGTGGTGTCGGTGTGCATCTATTAATTCTGAGATGATGAGAAAAAAGTTTTCCATATTGGCTCTGCTTCTTGCCTGCCTGTCAGTTCTTCCCGGCAGCGTGTATGCCCAGAAGGATGAGAAGGAGACGACTGTAGAAAAAGCCGAACCCGTCTTTGAGGATGAGGAAGAGGCCGGTCTCGATGTGAAGGAAATCATTTTCCATCACCTCGGCGACGGCTATGGCTGGGAGGTGCCTTTCTCCCATATCTACCGTATTCCGCTCCCTGTCATCGTCCGTGCAGAGGATGGCAAATGGTTCTGCTTCTCCTCCGCGAAGCTCACAGAGGTTGAGATCGTGAAGGATGAGAAGACGGGCTGGGAGAAAGAGGAACTTGTAGCCGTGATCCACAAAGTGGAGCGCGACGGCAAGACCTACGAGTTCATGATAGCTCCGCACACTTCTGCCAATAAATCGAAAGTGGTGGAACTTTTCCCCGTAGAAACCGAGCAGCAGAAGGCTGAATATGCAAAGGCAGCCGCCGGAGTTGACCATAAGGATGCCCACGCCGGTGTGCCGGGCTACTGTGAGGTTGACGGCAAGGTGTATCGTGAATACCGTCCGCTCGACATCTCCATCACAAAGAATGTGCTTGCACTCTTCATCACGACTATTATTGTGACTGCCATGGTCATGGGAGTGGTTCGCTGGTATGCGCGCAAGGGCTTCAAGGCACCCCGCAAGGGGATGGGCTTCATGGAGATGCTCATTGATTTCGTATATACAGGCGTGATCAAGAGCACCCTGGGAGCAGTTAAGGGCCGCAAGTTCGCTCCTTTCCTCCTTACGTGCTTCTTCTTCATCCTTGTGATGAACCTTCTCGGCCTGATCGTCATCTTCCCTGGCGGCGCCAACCTTACGGGCAACATTGCTGTGACTCTTGTGCTCGCAGTGCTGACATTCATCGTCACCAACGTGCTTGGCAAGAAACACTACTGGAAGGAAATCTTCTGGCCCGATGTGCCGATGTTCCTGAAGTGTCCGCTCCCCATCATGCAGCTTATCGAGATATTCGGTATCTTCACCAAGCCTGCGGCACTCTGCGTGCGTCTCTTCGCCAACATGATGGGCGGCCATATGATCGTCATCACCTTAACGGTGCTCATCTTCATCTTCGCAGCCTTCGGAGCTGCCGCCGTTGGTGCATCGACAGTAATATCCGTACTCTTCACCATCTTCATGCTCCTTATCGACGTCCTTGTAAGCTTCATCCAGGCTTACGTGTTCACGATGCTTTCCACCATGTTCATAGCCATGGCGCAGGAGGAAGGCCACGAGCACGACGCTGAAGCGCATGAGGTAGAGGCATGATGACAATCCCAAAGGATTCCGTTCTCTTCTCGCCAAAGACTAAAAAATTCAAATAAATCAATAAAACAACTAAAAAATCTTACAGCTATGTTATCAATGATCTTAGCAGCAGTTGCTCCTCTCGCAGCACTCGGCGCAGCATGTGGCGCCGGCATCGCAGCCATTGCAGCCGGTATCGGCATCGGCAAAATCGGTAGCTCCGCAATGGAGGCAATCGCACGTCAGCCCGAGGCAGCCGGCGACATCCGCTCCTCTATGATCGTCATCGCCGCTCTTATCGAGGGTGTTGCGCTTTTCGCTGTGATCGTTTCGGCTCTTGCCCTCTTCCTCTGATTCTTCGTCCGAGAGATAATTCTTTAATTTAATTCAGAATGGAATTATTCACGCCCGATTTCGGTCTGGTATTCTGGATGTTCGTAGCCTTCATCATCCTCTTCATCGTATTGTGGAAGTGGGGATGGCCCGTAATCCTGAATAACATGGACTCCCGCGCCGACACCATCGACAAGGGGGTTGAATATGCACGTCAGGCCAAGGAGCAGCTCGACAATGCCCGCGCCGAGGCGCAGAAATATGTCGAGGAGGCTCAGCAGCGCCAGGCTGAAATGTTGCGTGATGCGGCCAAAATGAAATCCCAGATCATCGAGGAGGCCCGCAATGAGGCAAGCCTCGAGGCAAAGAAAGTAATGGATGCCGCCAAAGTGTCGATTGAACAGTCACGCAAGGAAGCTGAACTTCAGTTCAGAAACGAAGTCAGCAAGTTCTCCATCGATATCGCAGAGAAGATGGTGCGCAATCAGCTCAGCAATGACAAGGCGCAGAGCGAACTCGTAAATAAATTGTTGGACGAAATTGAGAAAAACTGAGCCCTATGGTAAATGGTCTGATTCCCCGGCGCTATGCCAAGGCCCTCTATAAGTTCGCTCTTGAGAAGGGCAACGCAAAGGCGGTCTACGACGAGATGAAGGTCGTCATCGGCGCTTTCCAGAAGAATCCTGATTTGCAGAAGGTGCTGGCCAATCCCTTTGTCAGCGCAGCCGACAAGCAGGAGCTCCTCATCGCGGCCGCCGGCGAGAACGCCGAAAACGATTACCGTGGGTTCGTGAAGCTCATCCTCGAGCTTCATCGCGAGCAGTTTGCCTACCTGATGGCCCTGGCCTACCGCGACATCTATCGTGAGGCCAACCATATCTCACAGGTGAAGATCACGACTGCCGTCAATCTCGACGATGCTGAAATGGAAAAGATCCGCAACGTGGTGGTGAAGGCCTTCCCCGGCGCCACCCTTGAGTTCTCCTACGAGATCAAGCCTGATCTCATCGGCGGATTCATTATTGATGTGGATTCCCTGAGAATGGATGCCTCCGTCAGCAACGAACTCGAACAACTCCGTCTTAACCTCTTAAGAAGCAATCAATAATGCTCAACCCCAGCGAAATATCTGATATCTTAAAACAGCAACTCGAAAACGTCAACTCCAAGGTGGCTTTCGAGGAGGTCGGCACTGTCCTTGAGGTGGGCGACGGCGTCGCCCATGTCTACGGCCTCGAGAATGTGAAGAGCAATGAGCTCGTGGAGTTTGAAAACGGCTCTACAGGCGTTGCTCTCAACCTCGAGGAGAGCAACGTCGGCGTCGTGCTCCTCAATAAAGTGAATGAAGTGACTGAAAATATGTCGGTGCGTCGCACGGGTGAGATCGCTTCTATCCCTGTAGGCGAAGGACTGCTCGGCCGCGTCATCAACATCCTTGGCGAGCCTATCGACGGCAAAGGACCGATCGACGGCAAGTTGATTCGTCTCCCCCTCGAGCGCAAGGCTCCCGGCGTTATCTACCGCCAGCCTGTAAACCAGCCTCTCCAGACCGGTCTCAAGGCTATCGACTCCATGATTCCTATCGGCCGCGGACAGCGTGAGCTCATCATCGGCGACCGTCAGATCGGTAAGACTGC
>CAZPQD010000157.1:0-3895 GCA_964588625.1 uncultured Sangeribacter sp.
GGCTGTCGATGGCATAGCGCATATCGTGACCAAGGCGGTCGGTGACGAAGGTGATGAGTTTCTCTGACTGTCCTTCTGGATTGCCGAGCAGACGGTCTACGGTCTTTATGATGACCTTGATGAGGTCTATGTTCTTCCATTCATTGAAGCCTCCGATGTTGTAGGTGTCGGCTATCTTGCCTTCATGGAAGATGAGGTCGATGGCACGTGCATGGTCTTCCACGAATAGCCAGTCGCGTACATTCTCCCCCTTGCCGTAGACTGGTAGCGGCTTGCCGTGGCGGATGTTGTTGATGAAGAGAGGAATCAGTTTCTCAGGGAACTGGTAGGGACCATAGTTGTTGGAGCAGTTCGTCACGATTGTCGGCATGCCATAAGTGTCGTGGTATGCACGCACGAAGTGGTCACTGCTTGCCTTGGATGCGGAGTAGGGGGAGTGTGGGTTGTATTTGGTAGTCTCGAGGAAGAACTCAGTGCCATAAGCCATATCATCCTCGCTTGACGCCTTGGTTGTGAACGGAGCTGGAACTCCTTCCGGATGAGTCAGCTCCAGAGCACCATATACCTCATCTGTCGAGATATGGTAGAAGAGTTTTCCCTCATACTTAGATGGAAGGGATTCCCAGTATTCCTTAGCCGCTTGCAACAATGCCAACGTGCCCATCACATTAGTTCTTGCGAAAGTGAATGGGTCCTTGATGGAACGGTCTACATGGCTTTCGGCTGCCAAGTGAATGATGCCATCTATCTCATATTCCTTCACGATGCGGCGCATCTCGTCGAGGTCGGCGATGTCGGCACGCACGAAAGTATAGTTTGGCTTGTCCTCGATGTCCTTGAGGTTTGCGAGGTTGCCTGCATAAGTCAGTTTGTCGAGGTTGACAATCCTGTAGTCAGGATACTTGTTGACGAAAAGTCGCACCACATGGCTTCCGATGAAGCCTGCGCCGCCGGTGATGAGAATGTTTCTTTTCATAATGATAAATGATCAATTATCAATGATGAATTTATTTAGTGTCAATTGCTGGTAAATATCTCACGCAGAGATGCCAAGAGCTCGCGGTTTTTGAAGAGTGAAGAGTTAAAAACCAAGGTTGTCTCGGTCAATTGAGAGTTCGTACTTGCTTCGCTTGTCCGGGAGGGAGCAAAGAGGCAGAGATTAGAAATCTACCAACGAGTTTGAATGATTTGATTAATTGGAGAGGTTTTGGATGCACTTTTTCAGGGAATCTGTCCAATAGGGGATGGATATTCCGAAAGTCTCCTTGACTTTGGTCTTGTCGAGAACTGAATACGATGGACGCATGACGGGAGAAGGGAATTCATCGCTGTGGCATGGCCGGATATTGCATCCATTGTTGCCCGCAATGTCAGCAATCAATTTCGTGAAGTCATACCATGAGCAGACTCCCTCGTTTGAATAGTGGTAGATTCCTTCATTTCCATCCAACTTTCCTGATTCGATAATTTGGAAGATTGCATCCGCAAGATCCTGCGCATATGTTGGGGTTCCGACCTGATCAAAAACGACATTGAGTTCTGGTTTGGTCGATGTGAGATTGAGCATGGTCTTGACGAAATTCCTGCCATATTCAGAATAGAGCCACGCTGTGCGGAAGATGAGTGCCTTCACTCCCGACTCTTCAATCTGCTGCTCGCCATGGAGCTTGGTCAGTCCATATACTCCTGTCGGATTGGCGGGTTCGGTTTCAGAACGAGGAGTGTTGCCGAGTGAACCTCCGAATACGTAGTCGGTGGAGATATGTATGAGTGTTCCATCGTTGGCTTTCACTGCGTCCGCAAGGTTTCTGACAGCCTTTGCATTGAGCACTTCGGCAAAGTCTGCATCGCTTTCAGCCTTATCTACGTTGGTGTATGCAGCGCAGTTGACAATAACTTTGATATCATTGTCTTTGACAGCCTTTTTGACAACTTCGGGATTTGTAATGTCAAGTTCGGCTACATCTGTGAAGATGTATTCGTTTTCCGTCTTCAGTTTTCCGTTTTCCGAGTTTTTTGCTACGGCATTGCGTATGCAGTTGCCGAGCTGCCCGTTGGCTCCAGTGACGAGTATATTCATTTTGCGTAGAGATCAATGTTGATGTCAAATGGTGAATCGAAATCTTTCAATAAAGGATGCTTCATGTCTTTTTCTGAAAGGGCTGCTTCCTTGGGGTCTATTAACCAGTCAATGTCCAATGAGTCATCTGCTATTGAAATACCGCCATCTGCCTCTGGATGGTAATAATTGTCACATTTGTATTGGAAAATAGCAACGTCGCTCAGCACTGCGAAACCATGAGCAAATCCACGAGGCACGAAAAACTGAAGATGGTTGTCTTCTGATAATTCCACTGCCACATGCTGTCCATAAGTGGGAGAACCTTTGCGGATATCGACAGCGACATCAAGAACTCGACCTTTTACACATCTTACGAGTTTGCTCTGGGTATAGGGTGGAGCTTGGAAATGCAGACCTCTCATCACTCCCTTTGTAGACATAGACTCGTTGTCTTGGACGAAATCAACAGGCCTTACTTTTTCATCAAACTCTTTTTTCGAATAACTTTCGAAGAAGTAGCCTCTTGAGTCTTTGAAGATTCGGGGCTCGAGGATTAGAGGGCCATCTATGGGGGTTTTAATTATATTCATATTTAGATAATTATATCGAACCACAAGTGGCTCGTCTGTAACAAAATTTTTGCGAACCAAAGATTCGGCCCACCAAAACAAATCAATCGAAATGCTGGAGATCCCACAGGTTTGAAACCTGGGGTTAACAAATCAGCGGAAAACCTCTCCGAGGTTAAAATATTTAATTGAATTTCTGAATATCTTCTTCGGAGATTCTCATCAAATACTGTCCGTATTGATTTTTCAGCATGGGCTGGGCTAATTCGCGGAGCTTTTCTGCGGAAATCCATCCATTCATATAGGCGATTCCCTCCAGGCATGCAATCTTCAATCCCTGTCTTTTTTCGAGGACTTCGACGTATATGCTAGCTTCGGAGAGGGAATCGTGGGTGCCGGTGTCGAGCCACGCAAAGCCGCGCGGGAGAGTCTGTACCTTAAGCTCGCCATCTTTCAGGAATTCTTGATTTACTGTGGTGATTTCAAGTTCGCCCCTTGCCGAGGGCTTGATGTTGTGAGCTACTTCTACTACTTTGTTGGGGTAGAAGTATAGGCCTACTACTGCATAGTTGCTTTTGGGTTGCTGGGGTTTTTCTTCTATTGAAAGGCAATTGCCTTCTTTGTCGAATTCTGCTACTCCGTATCTTTCTGGATCATTTACCCAGTAGCCGAAGACTGTGGCTTTCTGCTCTTTTTCAGCAGTCTTTACTGCGTCTTTAAGGACTTCGGAGAAGCCTGCACCATGAAATATATTATCGCCCAATACAAGGCAAGCGGAGTCATCGCCTATGAAGTCTTTGCCTATTATGAAGGCTTGGGCTAAACCATCGGGGGATGGCTGCTCTGCGTAGGTGAAGTTTACTCCATAGTCACTGCCATCTCCGAGGAGGCGCTTGAAGCCTGGGAGGTCTTGTGGAGTGGAGATGATGAGGATATCCCTTATTCCGGCAAGCATTAGGGTCGAAATGGGATAATAGACCATCGGCTTATCGAAGATTGGGAGGAGTTGCTTACTTACGCCCTTTGTAATGGGATATAATCTGGTGCCGGAGCCGCCGGCGAGAACAATTCCTTTCATGGGATTTAAGATAAAAGATTAAATATTAAAGATAAAAAAGCGACGGCAATCCAGAGACGAGCAAAAATGGAATGTGGATATGAAGGTCCCTTGGCTTGCCGGTCGCTATAGATAATTCATAATTATGAATGCATAATGCATAATTGAGGAACACACACTTAGCCTAATTACTACCGGGAGGAGGGA
>CAZPQD010000158.1:0-3849 GCA_964588625.1 uncultured Sangeribacter sp.
GCCGGTGCGCACATCTTTAAGTTTCACAGCTGCACCTATATCGCCAGCCTCAAGTTTATCGATGGCAGTGCGGATCTGTCCACATACAGTGAAGATCTGTGCGAGACGCTCCTTGCCTCCGCGGCTCACGTTGTCAAGGTCGGCACCAGCCTTTAGAGTGCCGCTCATCACCTTGAAATAGGAAACCTCACCGATATGGGGCTCTACGGAAGTCTTGAATACGAATACGGAGAGCGGACCATCGGCATTGGGCTTAACTTCCTCGCCATTGACAGTCACGGGAGCCGGCATATCGCTAACGAAGGGACACACATTTCCAAGGAACTCCATCATGCGGCGTACAGCCATATCTTTCTGGGCGCTGACAACGAAGAGAGGATAGATCGAACGGTCAACAAGTCCTTTACGGATGCCGGTGCGCATCTCGTCTTCAGTAAGACGTCCTTCCTCGAAGTATTTGTCCATGAGAGTCTCGTCATTCTCGGCAGCAGCCTCCACAAGCTGCTTGTGCAGCTCCTCGGCACGCTCCAGTTCCTCTTCAGGAATCTTGGAGACTGTGGGCACACCTCCTTCAGGGCCCCACTCATATTTCTTCATGAGAAGGACATCGATCATGGCGTGGAATCCGGGACCGGTCTGGAGGGGATATTGAATTACTGTGAGTTTCGGTCCGTAGGTTTCGCGCATCTGCTCAACCACGTTCTCGAAATCAGCTTTCTCGCCATCGATCTGGTTGAGGGCGAAGATTACCGGCTTGCGGAGAGTCTCAGTCACACGGAAGGCATTGTTGGTGCCTACCTCCACTCCATTCTGGGCATTGACCACGATGACGGAAGTGTCGCAGACTCCGAGAGCAGTGTAAGAGTTGCCTACGAAATCGTCACCTCCGGGGCAATCAACCACATTCAGCTTTTTGCCGTTGAACTCAGCGTTGAAGACAGTGGCGAACACGGAGTATCCGTATTCCTTCTCCACGGGGAAATAGTCGGAGACTGTATTGCCGTCGGCAACAGAGCCTCTGCGTTTTATCACTCCACACTCGAAGAGCATTGACTCAGCGAGTGTGGTTTTACCAGAACCCTTGGAACCCATCAGGGCGATGTTCTTGATTTCGTTGGTCTTGTAAACTTCCATTTAAGATAAGTTTTTGGTATTAGCAAAATTGGAGAGCGAGGAGGGTGTCATCATCACTGCTTTTCCATGGAATAGCTCCTATTGACTTCTACGGGTCGGGGGAAAGCGTCCGAAAACGTGTCAAATTTATAAATAAAAATCCAAACCTGCAAATACCCAAAATATGTTTTCAAACACAAAAAAGAAATATTCTATAAAAACTCCCGCCAAACCCTTTTAAAATTGGCTTCTTTATTGCAAATTGACTAATTTTGCGTCATGGACGCGAAAAAAAAATCAGGACTTTATCTTCATATTCCCTTCTGCCGGCATAAATGCCTCTACTGCGACTTCTTCAGCGCGGGCGAAAAACTACTTGATGCTGATACTTTTTCTTCAGCCCTCATAGCCGAACTTAAAGAGCGGAGTCATGAGCTCCCGGAAGCTCCTTCCACTATATATATAGGAGGAGGCACTCCCTCATTGCTTCCTACTTCCGCTATCGGCAATCTCATTGATTCCATACGTGAGGTCTATCCCGAGACAAATCCTGAGGAGGTCACGATGGAGGTAAATCCAGAGGATGTCACTCCCGAGAATGCCGATGAATGGGAAAAGGCAGGGATAAATCGCATCAGCATGGGTATACAGAGTCTTAATGATGCTGAGCTGAAGGCTTGCGGACGAAGACACACCGCACTCCAGGCAATCGAGGCAATGAACATACTGAAATCATATTTCAACAATATCTCTGTCGACCTTATTTTCGGTTTGCCTGGTCAGACTGAACGGAGTTGGAATGAGACAATAGAGAAAACATTATCACTTCAACCTACACATCTTTCAGCCTACAGCATGATGCTCGAGGAGGGTACAGCCATGACAGTACTTGCTGAAAAGGCAAGAATTACTCTTCCTGATGAGGAGGACAGCGCCCGAATGTTCTCTCTTCTGAGTGATAAGATGAAGGAGAATGGATTTTCAAGGTATGAGATTTCCAATTATGCCCTTCCCGGTTATGAATCGCGACATAACTCCAGATATTGGTCGGGTGCTCCCTATCTTGGTCTGGGTCCGGCAGCCCACAGTTATGACGGGTTCAGGACAAGACGTTGGAACGCCAAGAACCTGAAAGCATATCTCGACCGATTCTCCCCTACTGCACATCTCTCCAAGTCCCATTCTTCTTTCTATCCATTTTATGAAGAAGAAAAACTTACAGATGAGGAACTACGTGAGGAGTTCGTTTTAACCCGAATGCGGACCGCCGCAGGTATAGACTTGAAGGAATATGAATATGTTTTTGGAGAAGAGGCCTTGAGAAAGTTGCTCAAAAATGCTCGCCGTGACATTGAGGGAGGTCGGCTGATGAAAGAGAATCATAACTTGAGACTCACTGACATGGGTATTATGACTGCCGACGATGTAATCGTAAACCTCCTATGACAAAAAAGCGTCGCTACCCTCAAGGGCAACGACGCAATATCAAAAAGTCTCCATTCTTGAAGTAGCGGACTCTTTTGAGTCCGCTACTTATTATTGGAATCTTTTTTCCGAAGGGTTACTTACCATTCAGAAAAAGAAATTTTTAGAACCAACGGACGTAAGCAAAGTCCTGACGATGAGGCAGAGCCGGATTCTTAGGATACATTCTGAGGGCATAGCGGAACGCACCGGCATCCTTCAGATGGTCCTTAAGTCCGTAGGTAAGGATATCGCCGACCTTGTCGACAACTTTGAAATCCTTACGGCCTTCATATTTGCTTTCGCCATCGATGTCACGATAGATGACGAGCTCCACACCGATGGAGTCGCCGAGACCCTTGGTGTCGATACGGCATGTGATGTTGAGGTCCTGACCGGTGGTGAGCGGAGCTCCCATTGCGGCATCCTCGAAGTTGACACCGAGGATCTCAACCTGATCCCACTTGGAGGCAACCTCCTCTTTCCAGGCCACGATCTCACGGGCCTTGGCAAAGTCGTGGGCGGCAAGCTTAGCGTAACGCTTAGCCTCCGGTTCGTAGAAGCGCGAGATATAATCATCAAGCTGGCGCTTCATTGTGAAGTGAGGCGCTATGTGACCGATGGAGCGTTTGATCTTCTCGATCCAGCGGGGAGAATAGCCCTTATAGTTCTTGTCGAAGTAGCAAGGCACAATCTCATTCTCCAGCATGGAGTAGATAGTGGCTGCGTCGAGCTTATCCTGAAGGCTCTGGTCGGTGAAAGTACGCTTTTCGGTGAGAGCCCAACCGGCCTCTTCATCGAAGCGGTAGCCTTCATACCACCATCCGTCAAGCACGGAGAAGTTGAGCACGCCGTTCATCTCAGCCTTCTCACCGGATGTACCGGAAGCCTCGAGAGGACGGGTAGGAGTATTGAGCCAGATGTCAACGCCGGAGACGAGACGCTTGGCCACAGTCATATTGTAGTCTTCGAGGAAGATGACCTTACCCTCAAACTGAGGCATGCGGGAAATCTCAACGATTCGCTTTATCAGACCCTGACCAGCACCGTCGGCGGGGTGAGCCTTACCGGAGAAGATGAACTGTACGGGGAACTGCTCGTTGTTGACGATCTTGGCCAGACGGTCGAGGTCAGTGAAGAGCAGGTGGGCGCGCTTGTAAGTGGCGAAACGACGTGCAAAGCCGATGATGAGCGCATTGGGGTTGATCTTATCGACAATCTTCTCAACCGCCTCGGCATCAAGACTGATATCTATCACGCAAATGAGGGTCA
>CAZPQD010000159.1:0-3740 GCA_964588625.1 uncultured Sangeribacter sp.
GCTCGTCTTCCCTGATGAGAACCACTGGGTGCTTAAGCCCCAGAATGCGATCCTCTGGCAGCGCGTTTTCTTCCGCTTCCTCGACCAGTACCTGCGTCCCGACAGCACTCCGCGCTACGCCCGCCCCGCCGACCCCAAAGCTCCCGTGACAGTAGCGGAGTAAGGTGTTAGGTGTTAGGTGTTAGACCTTAGGTTTTAGGCGTTAGGCGTTAGGTTTTTGGCGTCTGAAGCCGCACGGACTGGGAGGATCGCTCTCCCGAGCGCTTCAAAACCGACGAACTCAATAGTTTGAAAAAACTCTATAGTAAGAAAAGAGGAAAGCTTTTGGGGCTTTCCTCTTTTCTATACTTATTCTGGTTCGGCCGCTAAGCTGGAATTGAAGCGCTCAGGAGAGTGCTCCTCCCAGTCTGGTACTACACCTAACGCCTAAAACCTAACGCCTAAAGCCTAAGAAAACCTACTCATCCACGATATCATCATATGCCCGGATGGCTTTCATGAAGCGGGCTTCAACATCCTTGAGCTTGTAGAGTCCGTCGGCATTCGGGGTAAGGCCCTTGAGTGTCAAGGGTACAACCATCGGAGGATTGTCGAGGTCGAGAAGGCTCATGTTCTTGAGCTGGTCGACGCTCTGATAAACAAGATTGATGGCTGCGTATTCCTCGCCGTCGTTGTCCACCCATTTCTCTATCACAATCTTCGAACCGATGGGTGTCTTCTTCTCAATGGCATTCGGCACCTCATACGGCTCCACTTCAAGGGCGGCCGCCACCGAGGCAATGTTGGAGTCATGACCTACGAGGAATGTGAATTTTCTGTCTGGGGAGACAAGCTCGTCGCGCATATACTGCAGAAGCGGGTGAGCCACATTGACAGCCACCACAGGAGCTGTGAACAGCACATCGCCATAAACATCCTTTATCTTCGCTATCTCGCTCCATTGCTCGCGGGTGAGGTTCTTTCCAAAGCCGGCCTTCACAGAATCCGGTTCTTCGTAATACTGCAGGATGAAGGCATCCGATGCGGAGTTAGCATCCTTCAGCGACCCCTTCATTGCGGGTTCTTTATATTTCTCAAGCAGGATCTCTGTGTTGTAGTTGTCAAAGGCCTTGATCTTCCCCTCCTTGGCTGAAGGAGAGTTCTGAAGGTCGAGCACCTCGGCGATGAGGGCATAGTTGGGGGCAATCTCCTCATTGATGCCCACGATTCCCTTCTTGCCACCCATGGCAGCTATCTGTTTCATCGCTTCCTCCTTGAACTCCTTGCTCACCTTAGTAAGCTGAGGGTTAAAGATAGGATCCATCTTTGAGGGTGCATAGCGATGGTTGATGGTCAGGTTGGCGGTAGGCATGAAGCCCGACGTGAAATACTGAGCCGTGGCAATCGTACGCTGCATGGAGTTGGCATACACATTCACCTCATCGGCCGTCGGAGTATAATTCTCCGGGAAGAGGCCCTCATCAACGAGCCATTTTCTGAAGAACTGGCCCATCATCGTCTCCAGGGCGCCACCGCGCGATGTCAGTTCGCTGGGAGCCGCCGACCAGTTGGTCCATTCGTGCGAGGTAAGGTTGCCCAACGCCGAACCGTTTCCGGAGAGCGGAGCACGGATATTGTGGCGCGAGAGCACCACCACCTCCTTAAGTTTATGATTGTCCTTGAACTCCGGCGAACGCTTCACCTGCGCACCAACAGCCGCGGGCATCCCCGCCACCAGCAGCATCACTGCCCACTTCGTAAAGTTTCTCATGGTACTAAATTTATAGGGGTTAAACAATAGAAAACATCTTATACATATTATAACAACAAAAGTTCCAAAATGTCCCGCCCTAAGATAATTATTCCCTCCATGAGTCGTCCCATGGCATCCCGACAAAGAGAATAGCCCACACGTGCCAGCTCCGAGAGGTGACGACACGGACTGGGAGTAGCGCTCTCCCGAGCGCTTCAACGCTGTTCGATGTGTCGTCGGAGACGCCCCGGAGGGGCATAACCTCCGTTAACCGCGGTACGAAGTGCCCGGCCTCCGGCAGAACCCTCTAATAATCACCAGTGAGCAGCCCGCGCATAACGCGGGCTGCTCACTGGATTTTTCTTCCTCTCAGTTCCGGACACTTCGTACCCGTTTAACTGAAATTCAGCCCCGTCCCGGGGCTGCAGCCCGGTAACTGAAGCGATCGGGAGACTACTCCTCCCGGTCTGCTCTATTTGAGCAACTATGCTTAACTTTTTAAATTTCAATTTGCTCCATTCAGAAATTAATGCTATCTTTGTCTAAGAGGAACTCTCCCTCCTTGTTTTTTCCATATGGGAGGGGAAATGTATAATATTCAGCTATGGAAGAAAACAGTGATTTCATCATGACATCGAAAATCACTCAAGAAAACCTGTATCTCATTTTGCCGGGGAAGGTTACCCAATGGGCATTACTTTATGCTAAGAAATTTAATGTCAAGATTTCTGAAGCACTTAAAGCTATCTATCATTCAAATACCTATAAGGAGTTGGAACGTGAGGACACTAAGGTATGGCACCTTGGACCAGTGGCACTTATGGAACTTCTGGCAGATAATGGATAAGTTTAACTAAATATGATGATTATGGATAATGGTAAGATATACGTGAGGGATTACACGGGTGATGACACGATTCCGGCATTCCTTACTTTTTGTGTGGAACAATATAAGAATTATAAGGGAATTTCTGGGCAGGAGGCTTTTGAACTGATCTCAACCAATGGCATACTGGACTATCTGGAAGAACATTACGAGGCCCTTCATCTTGAAAGCCGCCAATGGCTGATGAAGACAATTGATGAGCTCGTCGAATCCAAAGTCCTTATCAGTTAGCTGCCGATACTTAAGTTTGGAGAAACTTTTCTGCCCGACTGGATTTGAGACTTTTCAACAGCCAAAGGCGGGACTTCCACCACTGGGAGCAGCGGTCTCTCGACCGTTGCCGGTTTTGTCCTGGAGTGCTCTCGGAGGAGTCCCGAAGGGACGAAACTTCGGTAAACCGCGGACGAAGTCCGTGGCCCTTAACCAAGTAGGTCAATCCTCCCTCCATCAGTCGCGCTAGCGCGACTGATGGAGGGAGGATTCTATCACTATCACCCTGTCCACGGACTTCGTCCGCAGTTTACCGAGGTTCAGCCCCATCCGGGGCATGGTCGTCACTGTCGTCTGAGCCGTAGCCTGAGCTGACACAAGGGCTGTAGCCTCGGCTGTTGCCGTGCTGTCGCTGACACTGCCCGAGTGTGCCGTAAGCTCCCGGGAGAAGGATCAGACCATAAATCAGAACCATAAATCAAATGTGTTCTCTAAACTTATGAAATGTAGTAGCAGTTGGGTTAACTACAAGCGTCCTCAACTCATAGTGGTGGAGACCGCACTCCCAGTCGGGAATTTTGGAACGGTATTTGTTATAGAGTGTGGGGATAATGATGAAAGCTATTTTGTAATGAGTGAAATTAAGGATATTCATATAAAGGGGGCGAGGGTCAATAATCTTAAGAATATCGACCTGAAGCTTCCGCTTGGAAAGTTTATTGTCGTCACCGGGGTCAGTGGCTCGGGCAAGTCGTCGTTGGCTTTCGACACGCTGTATGCCGAAGGGCAACGGCGTTATGTGGAGAGCCTCTCGGCTTATGCCCGTCAGTTTCTTGGACGTATGCAGAAGCCGGAGCGCGACTATATCACAGGGTTGCCTCCTGCCATCGCCATCGAGCAGAAGGTGAATAC
>CAZPQD010000160.1:0-3718 GCA_964588625.1 uncultured Sangeribacter sp.
TCCTGAATGAATGCCTCCGGGAGGCGTGCGATGATACCGATAAGAATGATGAAGGAGATGCCGTTGCCGACGCCCTTCTGATCAATTCTCTCACCCAGCCACATGATGAACATGGAGCCGGCGGCGAGCACGATGGTCATGAACACGATAGTCCAGAATGAGAAGTCGACGGCACCGCCGGCTGCCTGCACCTGATACTTGAGGTTCATGAGATAGGCTGGACCCTGTAGCACGAGGATAAGCACAGTCAAATAGCGGGTGTATTGGTTCAGCTTCATACGTCCGCTCTCACCCTCACGCTGCATCTTCTGGAAGGAAGGGAGCACCATGCCGAGCAGCTGGATCACAATGGACGCAGTGATGTAAGGCATGATACCGAGCGCGAAGATGGAGGCCTGAGAGAATGCACCACCCGAGAACATATCGAGCAGCTGCATGAGGCCATCGGAGGTGAAGTTCTTAAGTGCCAGCAGTTCGTCGGGGTTGATTCCCGGCAGAACCACGTAGCATCCGAAGCGATAGATGATGACAAGCAGCAGGGTGATGCCAATGCGCTTGCGCAGATCCTCTACGCTCCAGATATTTTTGATTGTCTGTGTAAATCCCATTTTAAATTATTTTTTTGTTACGGTGCCACCTGCAGCAGTGATAGCCTCTTCCGCCTTCTTGGAGAAAGCATCGGCTTCCACATCAACCTTTACGGAAATCGCTCCGTTGCCAAGAACCTTAACCTTGGAGTTCTTGGGAACGAGACCGGCCTCACGCAGATCGGCAACCGTGATTTTGGAGAGATTGCGGGCTGTGGCCAGGGCATCAATCGCGTCAAGGTTGATAGCCTTATATTCCACGCGGTTGATATTGTTGAAGCCGAACTTGGGCACACGGCGCTGAAGAGGCATCTGGCCGCCTTCGAAGCCGATCTTGTGCTTATAGCCGGAGCGCGACTTGGCACCCTTGTGGCCGCGAGTAGAAGTGCCGCCATAGCCGGATCCGGGGCCACGGCCGATACGCTTGGGGCCCTTGTTGGAGCCCGGGGCGGGAGTAAGATTATGAAGTTCCATTATCTGATGAGTCTGATTAGAGTTTAGTCACTTCCACGAGATGGGCCACGGTCTTGACCATGCCCAGGATGGAGGGGTTGTCTTCCTTCACCACAGTGTGGTTCATTTTCTTGAGGCCGAGCGCGTCGAGGGTGCGTTTCTGCACCTTGGGAGCGTTAATACGGCTCTTGATCTGCTTGATTTGGATCTGTGCCATGTTCAATGAGAATTATTTGCCGTTAAACACTTTGGAAACTGACACACCACGGTTCTGAGCCACCTGTGCGGGGCTACGGAGCTCGTCGAGGGCTGCGATGGTAGCCTTCACAAGGTTGTGGGGGTTGGAGGAACCCTTTGACTTGGCGAGCACGTCGGTGATACCCACGCTCTCGAGCACGGCACGCATGGCGCCGCCGGCCTTAACGCCGGTACCCTCGGAAGCGGGCTTGAGGAAGATACGCGAACCGCCGAACTTGGCAGCCTGCTCGTGGGGGATAGTGCCTTTGTGTACAGGCACACGGATCAGATTCTTCTTGGCTGTCTCCACGCCCTTGGCGATGGCAGCCTGAACCTCGTTGGCCTTGCCGAGACCCCAGCCAATGACGCCATCCTCATTGCCTACCACTACGATGGCAGCGAATGAGAAGGCACGGCCACCCTTGGTGACCTTGGTCACGCGGTTGATAGCCACGAGACGGTCCTTGAGCTCGAGATCGTTGGTGCTCTTAACTCTGTTATTTCTTTTTGCCATGATTCTTCTTTAAAATTTAAGACCGGCCTTGCGAGCAGCATCAGCCAGCGATTTAACCCTGCCGTGGAAGAGATATCCGTTGCGGTCGAAAACGACCGACTCGATGCCGGCTTCCATAGCCTTCTTTGCGATCTCCTCGCCTACACGAGCGGCGATCTCGGTTTTTGTTCCGCCCTCGAGACCCTTGGAGGAGGCAGCCACGAGAGTGCGGCCCTCAAGGTCGTCGATGACCTGGACATAGATGCCCTTGTTGCTGCGGAACACACTCATGCGCGGACGCTGAGCGGTGCCGGAAATCTTGCCGCGGATGCGGGTTTTGATTTTATTTCTTCTTGCTATCTTGGATACCATGATTCTTACGGATTTAATTATTTAGCATTAGCGGACTTACCCGACTTACGACGGATAACCTCGCCGACGAACTTGATACCCTTGCCCTTGTAAGGCTCAGGCTTGCGGAGGCTGCGGATCTTGGCGCATACCTGGCCGATGAGCTGCTTGTCGGCGCACTCGAGGATGATGAGCGGGTTCTTGTTGCGCTCAGATTTAGCCTCGACTTTGATTTCCTTGGGAAGCTTGATATAGATAGCGTGAGAGAATCCTAACGAGAGTTCGAGCACCTGACCTGTTGCAGTGGCGCGGTAGCCGACGCCGACGAGTTCCATCTCCTTCTTGTAGCCCTCGGATACGCCTACGACCATGTTATGGATCAGGGCGCGATAGAGGCCATGCATTGAGCGGTGGCCACGATCATCGGAGGGACGTGTGAGTTCTACCTTGCCGTCTTCCACCTTCACGGTGATGTCGGGATTAACCTCCTGGGTGAGTTCACCCTTGGGACCCTTCACAGTGACGACATTGTCTTTTACCTGTACAGTTACGCCAGCAGGTATTTCAATGGGAGCTTTTCCTATTCTTGACATATCGAATACCTTCTAAGAATTAATAAACGTAGCATAAAACTTCGCCGCCTATCTTCTGCTCCTTGGCGTCCTTGTTGGTCATGACGCCACGTGAAGTGGAGAGGATAGCGATGCCGAGACCGTTGAGGACACGGGGCATGTCCTTGTAGCCAGTGTACTGGCGCAGACCCGGGCGGGAGATTCTGTGAAGGTTCTTGATAGCGCACACCTTGTCGATGGGATCGTACTTGAGGGCGATCTTGATAGTGCCCGAAGGTGTGGGGCCTTCCTCAAACTTATAGTTGAGGATGTAGCCCTGCTCGAAAAGGATGCGTGTGATTTCCCTTTTCATTTTTGACGAGGGGATCTCTACCACACGGTGTCCGGCATGGATAGCGTTGCGGAGTCTCGTCAGATAATCTGCAATTGGATCAGTCATTGATTTGATTGTTAAATTGATTCAGAACTTCTGAACAATATTTAAAAACTCAAAAATATCGGATTTAAGGAAGGAGCCTGCGAAGGCAGGCTGGTGAATGATCACCAGCTTGCCTTCTTGACTCCCGGTATGAGGCCAGCGGAAGCCATCTCGCGGAACTGGATACGCGAGATGCCGAACTGGCGCATATATCCTTTCGGGCGGCCCGTGATCTCGCATCTGTTGTGGAGGCGGACTCTGGAAGCGTTTCTGGGGAGTTTCTGAAGCTTGGCGAGAGCATCATAGTCGATGTTGCCGTCAGCGTCGGCCAGAGCAGCTTTCTTGAGGGCAGCCTTACGCTCGGCGTATTTAGCCACCATTTTCTGGCGCTTCACCTCGCGGGCTTTCATTGATTCTTTTGCCATAAGATATTATACGGGATAATTCTTGATTTATTTTTCTTGTTTGAAAGGAAGTCCGAATTTCTTCAGCAGGGCGAAGCCTTCCTCGTCAGTATCGGCTGATGTGACGAATGTGATGTTCATACCCTGGAGCTTCGGAACATTGTCGATGTTGATCTCCGGGAAGATGATCTGCTCCTGGATGC
>CAZPQD010000161.1:0-3506 GCA_964588625.1 uncultured Sangeribacter sp.
GCGGTGGATTTTCTTGAGAATTTCGTTTATCTCGGAGGGAGCAATGCGGGCATTGTGACCGCAGAGATGGACGAAATTCACTGAAAAGACGCCGGTAGGAGCAATCAAATAGTTAAAGAAATTAAAATAATAATATGAAGTTCTCTCAAAGGATTTAGCTCAGACTCGCAGCTGCACCCCGCCTTCGGCCTTTTGGCTCAGTCACATAGCCCGCTATGCTCCTTCGCACTGCAAGGCCAAATTCGGGGCACATCTGCGACCCCTGCGTTAACATTTTTTGTGGAACGGAGTCTAAAAACCATGCGATTCATACCCGAAGAACTTACTGCCGAACTCGCCCTCAGGGTTGAGAGACTGCGACCCATAATGGAGGCAGAAAAAGTAGAGACTATCCTCATATCCGGAATGACAAACCTTTTCTACCTCACAGGAAGGGTATTCCGTGGCTATGTATTTATCACATCCGGTCATGACCCACTTTATTTCGTGATTCGTCCGCAGCATTACGCACCGGCCGACAATATAGTATATATCCGTAAGCCCGAACAGATACCCGCAGAACTCGAATCGCGGGGGATTGCAGCCTCGGATTCGCTGGGTCTCGAGCTTTCCACGCTTGTCTATAACGATGTGGCACGCCTGCGCAGGGCTTTCGGAGAGATTCCGGTCAAGGATGCCTCGCGTGTAATGACTAAAGCGAGGATGATAAAGACAGACTACGAAGTCGGGAAGATGCGTGTCGACGGGATGCATCAGGCGGCTGTCTATCATAAGGTGTCGGCGTGCTATGTGCCCGACATGACGGATGTGGAACTTCAGATAGAGATTGAGCGCGTGCTCCGGCGCGAAGGATGCCTGGGATACGTCCGCACGGCCGGCCCGCTCATGGAGATCAACCTTGGAAGCGTAATCGCCGGCGACAATGCCGATGCTTCAGGTCCCTATGATTTCTCCATGACAGGTGGTGGCGTGGATCCTTCCCTGCCGGTAGGCGCATGTGGGGAGATACTTCGTCCCGGCATGACGGTTATGATCGATATGAACGGTTCCTTCAACGGGTATCAGAGCGACATGACTCGCGTCTGGAAAATAGGGGAGGTGGCCCCGCTCGCCGTCAAGGCCCACGACTGCTCCCGACGCATACTGCGCGAGCTTGAGGAGTTGGGACGCCCGGGAGTAAAATGCTCCGAACTCTACGAACGCGCCGTAGCCATAGTGGAGGAGGAAGGCCTTTCCGATTTCTTTATGGGTCATAAGCAGAAAGCAGCCTTCATCGGCCACGGAGTAGGCATCGAACTCAATGAAGCCCCGGTCATAATGGCGCGCGACCATACACCGCTCGAGCCGAACATGACGATAGCACTCGAGCCTAAATTCGTGATTCCAGGCACAGGCCCCGTAGGCGACGAGAATACTTACGTCGTCACTCCCGGCGGACTGAAGACTCTCACTGAGTTCCCGATGGAGCTTCAGGAACTCTGACGGCAGATTTTTTAGCCGTAGATTCTTGGTCGAATGCCCCAGAAGTATTAACTTTGTAAAAATATTGGCTTCAATGGCAGCTACCCTCTCAGAAACTCTGCTCGA
The DNA here is from genome assembly GCA_964588625.1 of uncultured Sangeribacter sp. Taxonomy (GTDB): domain Bacteria; phylum Bacteroidota; class Bacteroidia; order Bacteroidales; family Muribaculaceae; genus Lepagella. Next base: position 1,588 of record CAZPQD010000161.1, read on the forward strand.
ACTTCGCAGTAAGATCGACGCTCTCGGCCAGACCGTGAGCCATCTTTCAGCTGAAAATAAAGCTCTGAAGGAGGAAAACAAGTTGCTCTCCGCTGAAATCACTGACCTGCAGGAGCAGCTTCAGCGCAAAAGCCTTGATTCCGAGTTTCTGGAAGTGTCGCACATGATAGCCGACACTCCCGACTCGCTGATTCTCGCGCGCCGACGTATAGCCAATATGATTCGCAACATCGACAAGTGCCTTGAGATGCTGCGCGACGGTCGCGTATGACGCGGCTTGAGCCTGCTGACAAGGCAACGAAACATGTGATGAAGGATTTGGATCAGGTCACAATGACCATCGAAATAGGCGGACAGTTCCTAATGCTCTCCACCGCTTTCAATCGCCAGAATTTCGTGCGTGACACGGAAGAGGAGATTGCCTCGCAACTCGCGGCCTGGAAAAAGAGATATCCCGACAAGACCGACCGCGAACTGCTCGCTATGGCGGCGTATAAGTATGCCGCCTACTATCGTGAACTCCAGGAAGGTCTCGACAGGGCCAACTCCCTTGCCGACGACTGTCTGTCGAGGGCGGAAGCCTTTCTGACGCCCTCGAATGAGCCTGACGCCTGAGTCAGCCTCCATCACAATTTCCATGCAGTGAAGTGCTTCACATATTAGTGTGTGTTGTTGTCACGATAGCTTCATCAGTGTCGGTGTGTGCGGAGACTCACCAAAAAAACTCACGCGGGATTTCTCGCGTAGCAACCAACTTCCGCAACTTGATTAGACACTTATAAAACAAACACCAGAAAAGAGATGACCACAGCAATATGGATTATCATCGCGCTCATCGTAGGGGCAATCGGCTATGTAGTCGCCACCTCCGTGAGCAAGAATTCCGCTACTTCCGCCGCAAATATCCTTATAGACGAGGCTAAGCGTCAGGCCGACGTGATAAAGGAAAAGAAAATTCTCCAGGCCAAGGAGGAGGAGATGAAGATCATAGGCGAAGCCGAACGCACAGCCTCCCAGAAACTTCAGCGTGCCCAGACTGCCGAGGCAAAGGCCAAGCAGCGTGAGATGCAGCTCAATCAGCAGCAGGGCGAACTCAACCGCCGTAAAAAGGAACTCGACTCCCTGAAGGCTAATCTCGACAATCGCGAGAGCCTCATCGAATCGCGTACTTCCGAACTCGACCACCTGCACCGTCAGGCACAGGACGAACTGGAACGTATCTCCGGTCTTTCGGCCGACGAAGCAAAGGAAAAACTCGTGGAAAGCCTCAAGGATGAGGCTAAGACTGCCGCCGCCGGATACATCAACGATATCATGGATGACGCACGGCTCACTGCTTCTAAAGAGGCAAAGCGTATCGTAATCCAGTCGATTCAGCGAGTCGCCACTGAGACGGCTGTTGAAAATTCCGTTACCGTATTCCATATCGACAACGATGAGATAAAAGGCCGGATCATCGGACGCGAAGGCCGTAATATCCGCGCCCTCGAAGCTGCCACCGGAATAGAGATCATCGTCGACGACACCCCGGAGGCAATCGTTCTCTCAGGCTTTGACCCTGTGCGCCGCGAGATAGCTCGCCTCGCGCTTCATCAGCTCGTAGTCGACGGCCGAATCCATCCCGCACGTATCGAGGAGGTGGTGGCAAAGGTGCGCCGTCAGGTGGAGGAGGAGATCATCGAGACAGGCAAACGCACTGCCATCGACCTCGGTATCCACGGTCTGCATCCGGAACTCATACGCATGGTGGGCAAGATGAAATATCGTTCCTCCTATGGCCAGAACCTCCTCCAGCACTCCCGCGAGACGGCCAATCTCTGCGCCGTGATGGCTTCGGAACTTGGCCTCAACCCGAAAAAGGCCCGTCGTGCCGGTCTGCTGCATGACATAGGCAAGGTGCCCGATGACGAACCTGAACT
>CAZPQD010000162.1:0-3380 GCA_964588625.1 uncultured Sangeribacter sp.
TGATCAGGCTGGCGACGGAACAACCACAGCAACCGTCCTCGCACAGGCAATCGTGACAGAGGGCCTTAAGAACGTGGCTGCCGGTGCCAACCCCATGGATCTCAAAAGAGGTATCGACAAAGCTGTCTCCAAAGTTGTGGAAGGCATCAAAGGCATGAGCCAGGAAGTTGACGATGATATGGCCAAGATAGAGAATGTGGCACGTATCTCAGCCAACAACGACGAGGAAATCGGACGACTCATTGCCGAAGCAATGAAGACAGTAAAGAAAGAAGGCGTCATCACAGTAGAGGAAGCAAAAGGTACGGAGACTACCGTAGAGGTAGTAGAAGGCATGCAGTTTGACCGTGGCTACATAAGCCCCTATTTCGTGACAAATTCCGAAAAGATGGAGTGTGAAATGGATTCTCCATTCATTCTTCTTTACGACAAGAAAATCTCCAACCTTCAGGAAATGCTTCCTATCCTTGAGGCAGTAGCTCAGACCGGCCGTCCTCTCCTTATCATCGCAGAAGACGTAGACAATGAAGCACTTGCAACTCTCGTTGTAAACCGTCTGCGTGGCTCACTCAAGATCTGCGCTGTCAAGGCTCCGGGATTCGGTGACCGTCGTAAAGAAATGCTCGAAGATATCGCTATCCTTACAGGCGGCAATGTAATCAGCGAAGTAAAGGGTATGCAGCTCAAGCAAGCTACAGTCAATGATCTTGGCACGGCAGAAAAGGTGACAGTCAATAAAGACAATACAACAATAGTAAACGGAGCCGGCTCAAAGGATGCAATTGAAGCACGCGTCAACCAGATCAAAGCACAGATAGAAACCACCACATCGGAATATGACAAGGAAAAGCTCCACGAGCGCCTTGCAAAACTCGCCGGTGGCGTGGCAGTTCTCTACATCGGCGCCCCGTCTGAGGTAGAGATGAAAGAGAAGAAAGACCGCGTTGATGATGCCCTGAGCGCTACCCGTGCAGCAATTGCCGAAGGTATAGTTCCGGGTGGTGGTGTGGCTTACATCCGTTGCCTAAGCGCTCTTGACGAACTCAAGGGAGATAACAGCGACGAGACGACCGGTATCGCCATCATACGTAGAGCCATCGAAGAACCGCTCCGCCAGATAGTGGCAAACGCCGGTCTTGAAGGCGCGGTAATCGTGCAGAAAGTTAAGGAAGGAACCGGAGATTTCGGTTACAATGCCCGTACCGACAGCTATGAAAATTTCTTTGCAACAGGTGTTATTGACCCCGCCAAGGTGACACGTGTGGCTTTGGAAAATGCAGCAAGCATCGCCGGTATGTTCCTGACAACTGAATGCGTGATCGCAGACAAAAAAGAAGACAATCCCGTTCCCCCGATGCCCGCAGGAGGTATGCCGGGTATGATGTGATAAGTCATAGTCAAATATTTTAAGGCGGGAATGCATAAGCATTTCCCGCCTTAACCATTTTTGGCACGGCGTTTGTTATAAATAAAAAAAACAGATAAGAAAATAAGTTATATCATATAGATGAAGAACGACTATTCTAAGCAATTCAGACCGATTCTTGAACATGCATACCGCATAGCCCAGGAGTTTGACTCAAAAGTCATCACGAGCGAACATTTCGTACTCGCTGCTCTCAGGGATGAATCGGGTTATGCATTCAAGATTCTGAAGCAACTTCAGGTGCCTATCGACAAGATGAGATCTGAAGTAGAGGAAAGAATCTCTGAAGCATTGAACTCGGGCGAGTCCACTACTCTATTTGAGCAGCAATACCGAATCAGTCTCCCGGCTGTAAGGCATCTCCAGCTCGCTACTTCTGAGGCTCGCAAGATGCATGCATCGGTAATCGGCGGCGAACATATCCTCCTTGCCCTAATCCACGATCAGCGTGCGATGGACAGTGATTTTCTCCGTGATTTCAAGGAAAAATATCTAAATTTCGACATCTCGATCCAATCTATCGGACCGGGCCAGATTCCACCTTTTCCATTCGCTCAGAAAGAAGATGAGGAAGATCCGGAGGAAGAGGACGATATGTTTGAACCTACTGCCAAGTCAGCCTCCAAATCGAGAGGCAGTTCTGGCGGCAAGGAAAAATCTGACACTCCCGCACTTGACAAATTTGGCTACGACATGACAAAGAGCGCTGCCGAAGGCAGACTCGACCCTGTAGTAGGCCGCGAAGTTGAGATAGAGCGTCTCGCCCAGATCCTTTCGCGCAGAAAGAAAAACAATCCTGTGCTGATAGGAGAACCTGGCGTAGGTAAGTCCGCTATTGTGGAGGGACTCGCACTCCGCATCATTCAGAGGAAAGTGAGCCGAGTGCTTTTCAACAAGCGCGTGATCGGCCTTGACATGGCAGGGATGCTCGCGGGCACAAAATATCGCGGTCAATTTGAAGAGAGAATCAAGGCAGTTCTTGACGAACTTCAGAAGAATCCCGATATCATCCTTTTCATTGATGAAATCCATACCATAGTGGGTGCGGGCGGTGCTCCCGGCACCATGGACGCTGCCAATATGCTCAAGCCGGCACTTGCACGCGGAGAGATACAATGCATCGGAGCCACCACACTTGATGAGTATAGGAAGAATATCGAGAAAGACGGAGCACTCGAACGTAGATTCCAGAAGGTGATCGTAGAACCGACTTCTCCCGAGGAGACTCTCGAGATCCTTAATCAGGTGAAGTCGAAATATGAGGATCATCACAATGTAACATATACAGATGAGGCTCTTAAAGCTTGCGTAGAACTTACCGAACGATATGTAAGCGACCGTAATTTCCCTGACAAGGCTCTTGATGCCCTTGATGAAGCAGGCAGTCGTGTGCATATCAGCAATATCACAGTTCCGGAGGAACTTGATGCTCTTGAAAACGAAATTGCCAAGACTACCGAGCAAAAACTTGAAGCCGCAAAGGCACAGGAGTTTGCTAAGGCTGCAGAGCTTCGCAACAAGGAGACTTCCTTGAAAGAAGGTCTGGAGAAGATGAACAGCAAATCGGAAGCCAAGCTCGACAAATACCGCCAGATCGTAGACGATGAGAAAGTGGCCGAAGTGGTAGCCATGATGACCGGCGTCCCCACTCAGCGCATCGCTCAGACAGAAGGCAACCGCCTCCTTGAGATGGGCACTACTCTCCAGGGATCAGTGATCGGTCAGGACGAAGCTATCAAAAAGGTGGTGAAAGCAATTCAGAGAAACCGTATCGGTCTTAAGGATCCCGACAAACCGATTGGCGTATTCATGTTTCTCGGTCCCACAGGCGTAGGCAAGACACATCTTGCCAAGAAGCTTGCCGAATATCTCTTTGACAGTGCCGACGCCCTTATACGCGTGGACATGAGCGAGTATATGGAGAAATTCACCGTGAGCCGTCTCGTAGGAGCGC
>CAZPQD010000163.1:0-3283 GCA_964588625.1 uncultured Sangeribacter sp.
CCCCGACCTTGGCAAGGTCGTGCTCTACCAACTGAGCTATTTTCGCATTTGTGAGTTACTTATTCTCCGATCTATGCCTCATTATTTCATTGTTCGCTTTCTTGGAGCGAAAAACGGGACTCGAACCCGCGACCCCGACCTTGGCAAGGTCGTGCTCTACCAACTGAGCTATTTTCGCATTTTTTCATTATTTTTTTCAGCTTCTGGGCTTTGTTTAAACGCTCTCGTTTTCCCGTTTGCGTTGCAAAATTACTACCTTTTTCAATACTGTGCAAATTTTTCAGCGAAAAAATTGAGAAAAATTGAAATTAATTTTGCAATCGTTTGATTGTTAGTAATTTAGAAGCCTTAGATTTATTGGTCAGATTTCCATATCCAGGCTCCGGGATACCGGGTTTTGAAGTTTTTGTCGTTGAGTCGTCCCTGAAGAGCTTCTTTCTTTTCTGCACTCTCCACAGCCACACGATGAAGCTTTCTTCCTCCTACATGGATGAGCTTTGTCTCAGCTCCCGAGGCTGCAATATAGTTGTCAGCCTCTTCTTGTGTTCGGAATGTAGCTACAATCAGGTAATAAGGATGTGTGGGTTCGGTTTCCTTTAATTCTTCCGTATTATTCTCCTCCGCAGGAGTCTCCATTACCTTTGGTTGAGGTTTGGCAGGAGCGGCTGGGCGATCTTTCTCGGTTGATGTCTGAATCGGCACAACTGAGGCGAAGGCTTTGTGAGTATCATTACGTGAAGAAGAGGGGAGAATCATGGAGAGGGCAAGCAGCAGGCAGAAGAACAAACCGGCCGCTACGTGAGCATAGCTCTTCCTAATCTTTATGATGTAATAGGGATTGCGGGCGCGGATTGGATCTGCTTCTTCTGAAGATGCGACCTCATTGTTGGGTTCCTCTGCTTCTTCAACAGGGTGTGGATGAAGATTATTTTCTTTGGTCTCCTCATCTTTGGCCGGCGTTTCCTCTTCATGAAGAAGATGTGTCAGATATCGTCCCATTGCTGTGGCCATCGAATCGCCTCTCCTGTATGGATGGAAAGTAATTGTGTTTTCCTGTCCAATTTTTAGCGTGCCGACATGTCCGAGTGTGGCCTCCCCTTCATGGAGAAGGGTATCCTTCACTTCCTCTATTTTACACAGCATCTTCTGTCGGCCCTCTTCGAATGATACACGCTCCCGGCGTGAGATGGAATGGGCAAGCAGTCCGTCATCTGTATGTACCTCACGATTGAATCCTACTTCCCTTGTGGGAGGAAGGATAATCCCTCTTTCATGGTCGATGATCGCTCCATGCCGGCGGGCAATGAACGCACCGAGCCCCGGCACGATCACACAATCATGCCTGAGCAACAGATACTCTATATGAAGCGAAAGTTCTTCCATGTCTTCTATCTTGATGAACTTGAGAGTCTTCACTCTCTGACGTAATGGTAAGTGTGGAGGGATACTGGATTGCCCCATCCGCCACTTTCCCTTTTCTTATGCAAAATTAGTAAAAAAACTTGACTCCCGAAATTTTGAGACCCGAATCTTATGTGATGTTTTATGTTTGGAAAGCGTGTGACTTTCCTCATGAAGTCCTTAAGCCTCCTCACTTAAGGAGTTCTAAAGCAAGGGCAGGGGAGGCTCCTTTTCGTAGGGCGGTCTTACGGTCTTCTTCTGCTTCAGAAAGAAGATGATTCTTTTTCTTTATCATGGCGCGAAGTAAATAGAGATCGCCGAAGTCGGGGTAGATGGCAATGGCTCGCCGTAGATCATCGTCAGCATCACCCAATCTTCCTTCATGAAATTTCAGAAGTGTACGGGCAAACCATGCTTCCTTACTTCCGGCTTCCGATATTGATTTGTCATACCATTCAATGGCTTCATTGTTTTTACCTAAGGCTGAGGAGGCAGCTCCAAGGGCCGACAGAAGATCGGCATCAGGAGAATAATGACTTTGATGCAATGTAAGGTCGGCGATTCCTGCCTCGTATCTCCCTTGAGAGAGGAGTAACAGCCCGCGTGTGCGTAATGACCATTCCTGAAGTGAATCCAATTCAAGGACATAGTCAAGATCACGCATCGCCTCACTCTCATTATTGATCTCAAGAAGAGTCCGAGCTCGGTTGATCCTTATTGATTTTGAATCAGGCGACATCGATGCAGCGAGATCGAAAGTATCCAGCGACTTCTTATAGTCATGCTTCTCCTTATAGACTACACCCAGATTATTAAGGAGCATGACGTTCATTTTGTTTGCCGGTTCAAGTCTCAAGGCTGCTGTCAAAGTCTTCTCAGCTTCTTCCCATGCTCCACGCTTAATATACATGTCGGCACTGTCGGCAAGCATCATGTATCTTTCGCTTTGGGCAAAAGATTCCGAGCCGATGAAGGATGCTGTCACTGCTACCAAGGAGGCTGCCAAACGCAAATATGAGATTAACTGCATAACCGAGCAAATAATGAATTTCTTAGCTGACTGGTATTGAAGACCTTGAATATCTTCAGGGAGCATCCAGTATTGAGTGTCAACTACAATAGCAGGATGGCAAAACAATAGAAGTATAAGAATACCCTATAGAAAGAGAAGTATAAGAGTACCCTATAGAAACGGAAAGATCCGGAAGATGTTACGTCTTCCGGATCTTTTTTCAGTATGGAACTTTTGTTCCTGATGTCAGCTGTGGCACCACCTGTCACTTGGGTGCCTTCTCATAATTGTCCTTACCCTGCTTGAGGAAGTTCTTGTAGCCGGGCACATCCTCCTTATAGACGAATGCGGGAGCAAGAGGCTTAGCATTGTTGTCGACGATTACATGGAAGGGTTGTGCATTGGCACCGAACTTGGAGCGCTGCAGGAAGCTCCACTTGTCGCCGTAAGTGCGGAGTGTACGTTCAGTGCCATCTTTCTCCACAACTTTGATTGGCTCAGGAAGCGCTTTCTTTTCATCCACCATAAGAGTGATGAGGATGAAGTCGTTGTCGATCGAGGACTTCACCTCGGGATCAGTCCAGACGGCAGCCTCCATCTTTCGGCAGTTGACGCAGCCATAGCCCGAGAAGTCGATGAGCACAGGCTTGTTGAGCTGCTTGGCGAGACGCATACCCTCCTCGAAATCGTCAACTTGAGCGTGTACGTCGCCCTCGAAGAGGGAGAAATCCTGAGTATATGTCGGAGGTGCGAAGGCACTGATGCTCTTAAGCGGAGCACCCCACAGACCGGGTATCATATAGACGGCAAACGAGAGGGAGATGAGACCGAGGATGAAACGGGTCACGCTCGTTTTCTCCACCTTGTCGT
>CAZPQD010000164.1:0-3106 GCA_964588625.1 uncultured Sangeribacter sp.
GATTATGGAAGAAGCTGAAAAGATTTGGAGGCAGATGCTGGGGGGTGAGGTGTATGACGCTACGCATCCGTATCTGGTGGGGAGGTTGCGGCAGACGCGCGAACGGCTCTGGGAGTTCAACCAAATGAACCCTACCAAGGAGAAGGAGATGAGGGAGATCCTGCATGAGGTGCTCGGTGGGCATGGAGAATGGTTTCAGATCAACCAGCCGTTCCGGTGCGACTATGGAAGCAATATTTTTGTTGGGGAGAATTTCTTCGCGAATTTCAACCTCACTATCCTTGATGAGGCGGAAGTTCGTATGGGCGACAATGTCTTTATCGGACCCAATGTGAGTATGTATACAGCGTGTCATCCGCTCGATGCGCCTACGCGTAACACTGCCGTGGAATGGGCTGAACCTATCACGATCGGCAATAATGTCTGGATCGGCGGCTCGGTTACTATCCTGCCGGGCGTGACGATCGGCGACAATGTCGTCATCGGTGCGGGGTCGGTGGTGGTGAAGGATATCCCTTCCGGTTCGTTGGCTGTCGGCAATCCTGCCAGTGTGATCCGCCAGCTCTGACATGACTCCCTTGCTCTTTAGATTACCTTTCCGAAAAATGTTACAGGAGGGTAGGGGAGGTGGGTTTTGAGTAAGGTGTATGCTCATATCATGTTTTTTTGCTAATTTTGCACTCCCAAAAACGGTTCAAATCCAAAAATGTAATGAAGAGAATATTTTCTTGTGTGGCGCTCGTCGCCGCTTTGACTTTCGGCGGATTCTCCACGGCTTCCGCCCAGCTCAACCTCAAGAAGGCTATCGGAGGGGCGGTGAAGGCTGCCCAGGCTGTGACGCTCACTGACGATCAGATGTCGGCCTACGTGAAGGAGTATATCGACTGGATGGATCAGCATAACCCTGTGCTTCCTGATGATGATCCTTATGTGGTGCGTCTCAAGACTCTTACTGATGGTCTCACTTCTGTAGAGGGCATACCTTTGAATTTCAAGGTGTATCATGTGATTGATGTGAATGCGTTCGCGTGTGCCGACGGCAGTGTGCGTGTCTTCTCTTCGCTGATGGACATCATGAGCGATGAGGAACTTCTCGGTGTCATCGGTCATGAGATCGGTCATGTGGCTCATCACGACTCGAAGAAGGCTTTCAAGCAGGCACTGCTCACTTCGGCATTGCGCGACGGACTGGGTGCCACGGGTGGCACTGTGGCTGCACTCACTGACTCGCAACTCGGCGATTTAGGTGAGGCATTGGCCGGCGCCAAATATTCGCAGAAGCAGGAGAACGCTGCCGACGATTACGGCTACGAATTCCTCAAGAGCCACGGCAAGAACCCTTATTCCATGGCGCTTTCCTTCAAACGACTGAAGGAACTGCAGGGAGAGCAGAAGTCGAGCAAGATGAATCAGCTCTTCTCCTCTCATCCCGACCTCGACAAGCGCATTGAGCGCATGACCAAGCGCGCCAAATCCGAAGGCTTCGCCACGGAGTAGTCTGGGAGGAGCGGTCTCCCGACCGCTTCAAAACCATCTGTGTAGTGGAACCTCAGTACCCCTAGTGACAGCTCCGGAGGAGCAAAACTTCCGTTAACCGGGTATGAAATGCCCGGCCCGCGATAAGAATTAACACCCAGTCCAGTCCTGCCGCGCGAAAGCGCCACGGACTCGACTGGGTTATTCGTTACAGTTTGTACATATGCCAAAAATTCCCTTCGTTTTGTTTCTTAAGCTAAAGTTGTTTGCTCTGACCATTAACTGGTAAATAGTCAGTGGGTACGGATGAAGTGGAAGATGGTGTCGTAGGCGGCGTCACGCACGTGGCGGCGGCTTAGGATGAGGTCGTGCAGGCCGCTGTCGATGGTGCAGACGGTGGCGCCGATCTTCTCTCCGCGTGCCTGGAGCATGGCGGGGTCGAGCACGGCATCGCCGTTCTGGAAGTCGGGTGTCCAGTTGCAACCGTCAACCTTGCGGCTGCTGTGCATCACCAGCACCGGCACCGCCAGGTTTTTCGCTTTCTTCATCACCGCTGCCTGAGCTTTGTCGATGGCACCGACCCAGCTCATGGTCACCGGAGGCGAGTATACCATCTTCCAGTCGGTGTTGTATTCCCATTCACCATGATATTGCTTCAGCAAGGAGTAGGCGTAGCCGTCGCAGTGGCCTTGCTTTATCTTGCCGTTGGGCGCTATCTTTCCGAAGAAACCGGCTACGGGAGCCACAACGTTGCGCATGAAGGAACTGAAGTTCCACTCGAGGAAGGGAGAGTCCGTCACGATCCGGTTGACTCCGCAACGAGCCCCACGTTCCACTCCGTAGAGTATCACGGTCAGTCCGCCGGTACTGTGGCCGGTGAGGGTAATGTCGGTGCAACCGTCGCGTCGCATCTGCGCGAGGGCCGAATCGATATCGGCAAAATACTCCTTCTGGTCGCGTATGTTGAAGGGATATTGCCAGGGTTCGCGACTTCGGCCATAGCGCCGGAGATCCACGGCATAGAAATGATAGCCTGAATCCACCACACGTTCTCCCATCTCGCTCTGGAAGAAATAGTCGTTGAAGCCATGTATGTAAAGATAACCCTTGCGTGTGGGAGTCTTGCTCAGTTTCCTTACTATCGTGGAACGGCATGGACCGTCGAAGGCCTCGCCCTGATTCACATAGCGGGCTTCATATCCCGGCAGGATATCGGCGTGCCATGTCGTATCCTTCACCGGCGTCTTCGGACCAGTGTATTTCTCGTTGACATCCCAGGCGGAGGCCACTCCGCACATAAGCCCCAATGCAAGGGGTAGCGCTAACAGTCGTCGCATATCTTGATTGCAGTTTTTTTCGTGGAATAATGAGTGGAATAGGAGAGTGGTTTACAAACTCTTAACATACTCCCCTGCGGTTCTGTTCGGAAAATGCCGGCAAATTTTTTTGAAAAATATTTTTCCGTATTCCAAATTTTTGTACTAACTTTGCGACTTAAAATTTTTCTTCGGAAAGGAGGTCTTCCGGCAACCTTCCTGAAGGGAAACCATAACAACTAAATTCACCAAAATTACCACTACAATGGGAGGTTTTTTCGGAACAGTTTCCAATGAAAGCTGTGTGACAGATC
>CAZPQD010000165.1:0-3071 GCA_964588625.1 uncultured Sangeribacter sp.
TTCGGGGCACATCTGCGACCCCTGCGTTAACATTTTTTGGGGAACGGAGCCTTAGCAGGATTAGGGGGAAGTGATTCCGACAAAGAAAAAGTGTTGGTGAAAGGGGAAAAGGCCGTGAAAAGATCATATCATGGAGGAAAGTGGCGGCATTGGGGAAAAATAAGGGCGGAAGCATCCAAAGGGATGCTTCCGCCCGCGTATGAGAGTGTTTACTTTGGAATCTTCCTCTAAGGTGTGTCCGTGGAGATTGATTCGGTGGACACGTGGAATTTCTTATTCCTCGTATTTCTTAAGGATCAGGGCTGCATTGTGGCCGCCGAAACCGAAAGTATTGGAAAGGACGGCTTTCACGTCGCGTTTCTGAGCCTCATTGAAGGTGAAGTTGAGGTCGTAGTCAATCTCAGGATCATTGTCGCCCTCCTCATGGTTGATAGTGGGAGGCACGATGCCGTCGGTGATGGCCTTTACGCTGAAGATAGCCTCCAGAGCACCGGCCGCGCCGAGCAGATGGCCCGTCATTGACTTTGTGGAACTGAGGTTCACCTTATATGCATGGTCGCCGAACACTTCCTTGATGGCCTTAACCTCGCTTACGTCGCCTACGGGAGTGGAAGTGCCGTGGAGATTGATGTAATCTATATCCTCGGGCTTCATTCCGGCGTCTCTGAGCGCGTTTTCCATCACGAGCTTTGCTCCGAGTCCTTCAGGATGAGTGGCTGTGATGTGATAAGCGTCGGCGCTCATTCCTCCACCTACGATCTCGCAATAGATGTGGGCACCGCGCGCTTTGGCATGCTCGAGTTCCTCGAGCACGAGGGCAGCGGCTCCCTCACCGATGACGAAGCCATCGCGCGAGCCGCTGAAGGGGCGGGATGCACCGGCAGGATCGTCATTGCGTGTGGAGAGGGCTTTCATGGAGTTGAAACCACCCACTCCGGCGGGGAAGACTGCGGCTTCGGCGCCACCGGCCACGATAGCGTCGGCCATGCCGAGGCGTACATAGTTGAAGGCGTCGATAAGTGCGTTGTTAGACGAGGCACAAGCCGACACAGTGGCGAAGTTGGGGCCGCGGAAGCCATGCTCGATCGAGATATGGCCTGCCGCAATGTCGGCGATCATCTTTGGAATGAAGAAAGGGTTGTACTTAGGGCCCTGCTCTTCTCCGTGGACGGCGAAATATCCGGCCTCCTCCTCGAAAGTGTGGAGACCGCCGATGCCGGCGGCGAAGACGACACCGACACGATTCTTGTCGACACCCTCGTTCTCAAGACCAGCGTCTTCTATAGCCTCATCGGCAGCCACAAGGGCATACATGGCGTAGAGGTCGAGCTGACGCGCTTTCTTACGGTCGAAATGCTTCGAGGGGTCGAAGTCCTTGACCTCACATGCAAACTGTGTCTTGAACTTCGAGGAATCGAAATGGGTGATGGGGCCGGCTCCGCTTACTCCTTTCACAGCGTTGGCCCATGTTGTGGCCACGTCGTTGCCGAGCGGCGTGAGGGCTCCGAGTCCCGTCACTACAACTCTTTTTAATTCCATATCGGGAAAAAGGTGTTGGTTGGCTTGGTTTTGCTTTTTTTGCGATGTCCGCGCGATGCTTTGTCGCGCAGGCTATCAGGCCTGGTGGCTCTCGATATATGCGATAGCGTCGCCTACGGAAGTGATCTTCTCTGCGTCGCCGTCAGGAATTGTGATGCCGAATTCCTTCTCGAACTCCATGATGAGTTCCACTGTGTCGAGGGAATCAGCGCCAAGATCCTTTGTGAATTCAGCGGTGGGAGTCACTTCGCTCTCGTCGACTGTCAGTTTGTCTACGATGATGTCCTTTACTCTGGATGCAATGTCAGACATGATTGTAATTTTTTATGTGTTAATAATTTGTTTCTTCCAGTTGAGGCTGCAAAGTAAGATAAAATATTTTAATCTGTGAAATTTTCTGCACATTTTTTTGAACTATGTGCATTTGAAAGATTTTTAATTGGTGTATATGGGAAAATATTCGTCTAATTTTCTCGTCAATATTGAGAAATCCTCCGAATCTTACTGTAGTAAAAGTAAAAAGGCGGCAGCCGCGGGATGCGTGGCTGCCACCTTCATATACAGTCGGAAGATCCTTGGCGTCTCTAAGGACTCCCTTAAAGATTGCCACCTGATTATTTGACTTCCCAGGATTCAGTGGTGCGCAGGATCATGTCGCGCAGGTTCTTATACCCTTTTGCCTCCTTCACCTGCTTAACCTGTGACTCGACTCCGGCCTCATACGTGAGGGAATCGACATCACGAATGACACCGATAGCCATAGGGAGCTCGTGGCCATCCATCATGGCGAGCATCTCATGAAGGAAGTATGAAGGGGTGTGGGCGTCATGTACGAGCACATCGTCGATGGTGTAGCCATCCTGTCCAACGGTGATGGCCTTGAGGCCGAAACCGTCCTGCACGAGACCCTTGTCCATGTTGGCGCCGAAAAGCATCTTCTCGCCCTGACGCAGATGGATCGTATGGTCGGCGCGATGTTCCTTATCGGAAATGGCAGCGTAGATGCCGTTGTTGAATATCACGCAGTTCTGCATAACCTCCACAACGGAAGCTCCCTTGTGGCGGGCGGCGGCAGCCATCACCTCGCGCGTAGTGTCGAGGGCGATATCGAAGCTGCGGGCAAAGAAATTGCCGCGGGCACCGAAACAGAGTTCTGCGGGGATGAAGGGATCCTCGGTTGTGCCGTAGGGGCTTGACTTGGAGACAGTGCCACGATCGGACGTCGGTGAATACTGACCTTTAGTCAGGCCGTAGATCTTATTGTTGAAGAGGATGATGTTGATATCCACGTTGCGGCGCAGGGCATGGATGAAGTGGTTGCCACCGATGGCAAGGCCGTCGCCGTCGCCGGAAATCTGCCAGACAGTGAGGTCGGGACGGGCTGTCTTGACGCCTGTGGCGATTGCGGCAGCGCGTCCGTGGATTGTATGCATGCCGTAGGTGTTCATGTAGTACGGGAGGCGGGAGCTGCATCCTATACCGCTGACCACTACCGTATCCTTCGGGGCCACGCCCACATCGGCCATAGCCTT
>CAZPQD010000166.1:0-3019 GCA_964588625.1 uncultured Sangeribacter sp.
TGACCAGTACCTTCGGTGAGGTAAACGCGGGCAACGGCTGCTTTGCGACGGCCCAATGCATTGATTTTTTCCATCTTCGTTTATTTCAGTTTATTGATATCGATTACTTCCGGATTAACAGCCTCGTGTGGATGCTCGCTGCCATTGTAGACATAGAGGTTTTTGAGCTGAGCGGCTCCAAGTTTAGTCTTGGGGAGCATGCCTTTCACCACCTTAATATAAAGAGGGTGCTTGCCAGCCTTGATTGTCTTCTTGAACGATTTGTTCATGAGGTCGCGCGGAGTGTAAGCACGCTGTCCGCCTGGATAGCCTGTATAGCGGAGATACTCATGCTTGTCCATCTTAAGGCCAGTCATGATGACTTTGTCGGCGTTGATGATGATCACGTTGTCGCCGCAGTCCATGTTTGGAGTGAAATCAGGCTTGTATTTGCCGCGAAGGATTTTTGCTACTTTTGAGCAAAGGCGACCAAGCACCTGATCGGTGGCGTCGATTACGACCCACTTCTTGTTGATTGTTTCCGGAGTAGCGGAAAGTGTCCTATAACTTAAAGAATCCACTTTTTGTTTGTTTTATTTGATTTTTAAATTCCTGTTTTTGAATGTCTTCAGCGGTCTAAGCCTCCGTCTCGGAGCATTCTGTCTCACTGCTTCGGGAGGAAGGAAGATCGGCCAAAATCCCTTTTCTTCCGGAGCTTGCAATGAGATCTGGATAAAATCGGCTCGCAAAATTAATAATTTTTTCTGACATAGCAAAATATTTTTCGCTTTATTCGAAAAAACTCGCTCCCATTAATACGGGAGCGAGCTATTTTGAAGTTTTTAGAGGAAAAGGATTCCTATATCGAATTGTCAAAGGTTATATTCGATCATTGTGAAGGAATAAGGAGGAATTGGAAGATTGAATTTGTTTGAGGCCTTTATTGTCTTTGTCTTTGGAGCGATTGGCTGTGCATCATAGTTGTTTTCATCTTCCGGATTGCCGGAGAGGACAGTCTTTGTAGCCATCCCTTTAGGTTTGAATTTTGACAGATCAACGTGTGCTGTCTTGGTATTGCCCGAAGCATTTCCTACTTTGACATAGAGTTTGCGACCCTTGGTGTCGAGTATCACTGATTGTTCCTGCAGATATCCTTCCCCTTCAGACTTGTCGGGATTGTCGATAGTCACACAATCTCCGTAATAGTAGTCTCCGGCAGAATTTCCAAACATCTGCTGGATATAGTAGCTGCAAGTCGGGAATACATTATCGTTGTCGAAATAGATAAGGTCTGGATTCCAGTTTGTGGCATTCCTGCGGGCAAATAGAGGTGCATAGGAGGTCATGTCTACTATATCGCCGTTGCGCTCTACATGCAAGAGATAGAGTCCCTCAGCAAGTGCATCTATGAGTTTCTTGTCTTTGGATGCATATTCACCCAGATAAACCTTGGTCTTTCCATCACGTGGATATGAATCATACTGGCGTGACTTCATGAAATATTCGTGAGGTTCGTAATAATGTTCGTCCAGGATAGGAATATTGAGTTCGCGAGCAAGAACCCAGCCATTTTCATAGTCAGGATTGCCTGGATGTGATCCGGGGCCGGCTGTGCCGACAATCATGATCTCAGGATGTGCTTTAGAAATGCGGTCGTACATATACTTAAATCTTTCGCTGAATTCAGGAGAGATTTTTTCTTCGTTGCCAATGCCGAGATACTTCAGATTGTATGGTTCGGGATGGCCACCTTCTGCACGCACCTTACCCCATTTTGTATTGATGTCTCCATTAGCCCATTCTATCAGGTCGAGTGCTTCTTGGGTCCACATATCCATATCAGCCATGTCGCATGCATCCTGGGCTTGATCAGGCCACATTCCCCAACCTCCGTTGGAACCTTGGCAATTTACTCCGGAAGGAAGAATCGGGAGAGGTTCCATACCAAGGTCTTCACACAGCTGGAAGTATTCAGGATAGCCAAGATCAAACGACTGATGATATCCCCAACAGTTTTTCTGTTGTTTACGCGTTTCTTTAGGGCCTACAGTTTCTTTCCAACGATATGTATTCCAGAACCCGTCGCCACCTCCATGAACGATGCATCCACCGGGAAAGCGCATGAACTTAGGATTCAGATCTGCGAGTGTCTCTACCAGGTCTTTGCGCAGCCCATGCCCCTTATATGTATCAGCGGGTTTAAGCGACACCATGTCAATGTCTAAAGCACCCGGATCAAGAAGCAATATCATTAGAGCAGCTTTCTTGCAAGTCTTGGACGGTGTAAGTGCACATTGGTATTTTTTCCAGTCAGTGGCTGACGCTTTGAATACCGTATCGGCAAGGAGTTCAGGATCGTTTCCCCATCCTTGTGGCTCAACGAGAGCAACGCGAACTGTCATCGGCTGCTTGCCGACATTTCTCAGGAAGACTGAGAAATCATATTTTTCTCCTTCTTTGACGGATATTCCATCAAAACCATCGTTTTGAAGTCCAAATCCACGCCAACCTTGATAGTCTTTAAATTCGCGGGTTCGTTCTGACTCGAGGCGAAGGTAGTTGGGATTGTTAGGGTGGATTGGATTTTGTTGTTTAACGATGATGTTTCCAAGAGAATGTCCCGGACGCGACATTTTCCAAGCGGTGCCGGGTCCCCAGCCGTCGCGTTCTACCGGGCTGAACTCAAAAGAGCCATTTTGGATTAGTTCTGCACTGAGTCCGCCATCGGCTGAAGAGCTTATATCTTCAAAGAAAATGCCGATAAGATGATTGCTGATTGGCTTACCCCCTGCTGGGGCTTTTACGGGTGCCGCTGAGAGCATAAGCGAAGCTGCCGTGAATGTGAGGGCACAAAATAGTTTTTTCATGATATATGTGTATTGGAAAATGGAACTTCTATACGAAAAGGGAGATTTCCGAAAGGAAACCTCCCTTTTGCTTTATTGGTTGACTGATGGAGATCAGCCTTTCTTCTCTGCTTTAGCGAGCTGCTCTTTGAGAGCCTGGAGTGCACCGAGGTCGCCGAGAGTTGTCTTCTCGA
>CAZPQD010000167.1:0-2980 GCA_964588625.1 uncultured Sangeribacter sp.
GTTCCACGTAGATCACAGCCATGATGTGGATTGAATTCTCTTTCTCTTCAAACTTCTCTACCAGCACCTCTGCTGAGTAAGGGATTTCCTTGTCATAGTTCAGGAGAAGTTTCTCGCGGATTATCTCAGTGACGAAGAAACGCATAGGCTTGTCGGTGAGCGCATCCTTGCCGAAGAAAGGAGGCGACGGCGGGAGAAGCTCGATGATACGCGCCTTAAGGTTCTCGACATTAAAGTTCTGGATGGCGCTCACGGGGAAGATTTCTGCATTTGGCAGGCGCTTCTTCCAGGCGTCGACGAGAGCCTCGAGTTCCTCGTTATTCTTCAGGAGGTCTACCTTGTTGATCACCAGAAGCACTGGCACAGTCTCCTTAGCCACACGGTCAAGGAAATCCTTGTGCTTCTCAGGGTCTTCCACCACGTCAGTGACGTAGAGAAGGATGTCGGCATCCGTCAGGGCACCTTCTGAGAACTCGAGCATGGACTCCTGGAGCTTGTATTTAGGTTTCAGCACGCCCGGGGTGTCGCTGAATACGATCTGATATTCCGGGGTGTTCACGATTCCGGTGATACGGTGGCGAGTTGTCTGGGCCTTTGAGGTTATGATAGAGATGCGCTCTCCCACGAGATCGTTCATAAGAGTGGACTTACCCACGTTAGGGTTACCGACGATATTCACGAATCCGGCGCGGTGAGTGCCTTTGTATTCGGGAGCAGAAGCGGGAGTATTCTCCGTTTCAGAAGTAATTTTGATTTCTTCCATAATTTAATATTGTGTTTTTCAGTTAATAATCAATTAAAAGAGATAAGAGTCCACTAAAATTCCGTGAAGGAGAACGGAAGCAGGCTTCCCACCGAAGGAAATACATATATGGCGTCTGCCCCGTAGAGTATCACCTCGATTGGGCCGTGCAGGTGCTCATATTCGATGAGCGCCTGGCGGCAAGCGCCGCATGGGGAGATGGGGGAGTTTTGGAACGGAGCCTCATCTTCCTCCCCTTTCGGCACCAGGCCGACGTTTCGGGCAGCGATGGCGATCTTCATCATCGCCATGCCTGGGTTGAGGGCTGAAGCCTGCCAGCAGGCATTGCGCTCCGCGCAGATACCGGAGGGATATGCGGCGTTCTCCTGATTGGAGCCGCAGACTATCGACCCGTCAGCCATGCGTATGGCTGCCCCCACGTGGAAACGCGAGTAGGGGGCATAGCTGCGATAGGTCATCCCCTTTGCTTTGGCTATAAGTTCCTGGTCTTCTGCCGATAGATCTTCGGGAGCAACTGACCTGTATGTTATTTCTATCTTTTTTTCTTTCATGGTATGAAAAATAATGGTCACGCGCAGCTGAATATCGGCTCGCGTCTACATTATTAACAAACGGTCGGTCTATTCGGTTGAGAAATATGCCATATGGTCAGACAAAAAAATTCCGGCAAATAATTGTCAAACTCCCAAAAAAATATTACCTTTGCATTCCCGAAGAGTTTTTGGTGGGCATCGATGTCGATGTTGGCATCGAAGGCGCTGAAAACAATTGAAGAAAGATTGCCTCTGTAGTTCAACGGATAGAATAGAAGTTTCCTAAACTTTAGATAGGGGTTCGATTCCCCTCGGAGGTACGAAGAAAGCTGGAGCGGAAGTTCCGGCTTTTTTTGTGTCCGACTGTAGAGGTGCGCCTTCCCCATTTGACGGCTCGGGTCGGATGCGGAGCATCCTATCCACACTCGGGACACAAGGTAGCCGGCTGGGAAGCCGGCAGTCCATAAAAAAAGCATTCGACGTCTCACCAAAGTACTTCGAATGCCATAAAACTGACGAAAGTCGTGGACTTTCGTGTTTTTGTGGGTCCTGGACGCGATGCCAGGGGTGTATAGAGCCACGAATGCGGTCGTGTCGCGGCTGTCAGGGTCGATACACACTTCCAATGAAGCAGCGGAGCTGCAAGAGTCAAGATCCAAGAGTCAAGGACCAAGGTAGGGTCGGCACTCATAAAGTTAGCGAATGACGGCACGGGGACGGATGCGGGAGCATCCTATCCACACTCAAAGCAGGCTGGGAAGCCTGTGCTCCATAGTTCGTGAGGGTAAGGGAGGGAGTGGGCGCGTGTGGGCCTCAGGTACTGCCATCGGTTACCTCTCATATATCATTGGGTGGCGCTTATGCCCCATGCGCCGACGGGTTGTTGCAGACTTATAACCTAATTCTGACTCAGGGATCGTCTTTGTCCGCGACTTGGTGAGTAACGCGGAGGCGGTCCCAGGACAGCACATGCCGGGCTCGTATGGGCCTCTGTTCACACATGAGGAACTTCCGCCCAGCGGTAGATGACCATTCACCTGCGACAGACACGTCTGTCTATTCCGATGCGTTGGGCTCTCCTGCCTGTGGGGATGAAGCTGACGTCTTCTTTGTTATAACGATCAACTATTAACGATTAACGATCAATTGTCAATGATGAACGATTAACTTGGCGGTTACTTAGGAGGGTTCCCTTGTACCGGTGTTTGTCCGGTACAGGATGCGCGCCTGGTCAGCACAGCGGAGGCGAGGCGCCTCCATTCCATTGACCACGTGGCTTCACGAGGGCTCTTATTCGCCTGGAAGCGCGTATACTTGCTTGCCATAGACATGATCACCGCGAGCTTCGGCAACCATCTGGGTTTCGTTTCCAGTGCAAAGTTAATACTGAAAATGGGGTGGAATGCCTTATCGCCGTAAAAAGTGAGGGCAGGGACGTTTTGCGTAGTGCGTATCGCGTGGTGCGACTCATTCGGAGACAAACTTAGGTAAGAATTAAGAGATAAGAAATAAGAGGTAAGAAATAAGAGGTAAGAAATAGGAGGTAAGAACACGGAATTGAGTATTGGAGCGGAGCTCAGTATCGGCGCTTCGCGCAGTATCGGCTTTGCAGTATGGGAAACATCCGAAGACAATCTTAATTAAGGGTCAAGAACCAAGGAAGTGTCAGCGCGGGGACGGATGC
>CAZPQD010000168.1:0-2919 GCA_964588625.1 uncultured Sangeribacter sp.
AGTTCTCAGAGTTCTCAGAGTTCTCAGAGTTCTCAGAGTTCTCAGAGTTCTCAGAGGGGTATCTGCTCCCTAAAACCTAAAACCTAACACCTAATCCCTCCTCTTCCCCGGCGTGTCGAATGGATTTCGGGTCGGATCGAAGATTTCCTCCTCCTCTTCCTCTTCGGAATCGATGTCGGAGTTGCGGTTGCGCTTATCGGCCTCAGGTTTGTTCTTCAGCAGTTTGGAAGGCTTCTGTGCATCCACCGGTGTGGCCCATATATCCCAGGTCTCGCTCATATCCCAGTTCTTTTTGACATTGAGCATCTTCGGATAATAGAAAGAGCGTTCGGGCAAGCGTTGGGCCTCATAGTCGCCGGTTGTGTACTGTCCGTCATTGTCAAGGTCTTCAGTGATGCGGGCATAGTATTTTCCGGGGGTAAGGAACGGGAACATCACCCTGCCATTCTTCACGCGCTCCATACGCAGCGGTGAGTCGGACGAGCTCAGCAATTCCACAAAAGCCGGCACATCTTCCGGCCATCCCACCAAGGAGAAAGTCAGCGAACAATACTCATCCTCCTTCTTTGTGCGGAAGGTGTGCTCTACCGGACGGCTCACACGTCCGGAGATTCCCTGTGCTGCGAGTGTATCCACCGTGAGACGGTACTCTGCGTCATAAGCCCATGGATATTCCAGAGCCACACGACGAGGGAAAAGAGAGTCCGGCCTAACCACATGCAACGGGAGCCTAACGGGCCGGAAGACTGTATCCACCTTCACTTCCAGATGGAAAGCCGCAGTGTCGAGGCTTGCGAGCGGTTCGATGTAATCAAGTAAGACGGCCTTATTCACATCCTGCACGCCATTACCCAGCACATTATGCGTGATGAAGAGCCGGGCCAGGGAGTCAAGGGTGAGCTGTTCGGCAGATTTCTTCTGAGGTTTCGCCGGTTTTCGCGGGCGTTCGGTAAGGAACTTCAGCGTGTCGGCATAAGGAGATAGCTTATGGAGCGAGTCAGTGCGTAGATACGACATGGCCACCCGAAGAGTGTCGTTGGCTATCAGTCTGGGATCGCGCAGCCAGTAGGTGATGGTGTCGTTGGTGCGGTTATACTCAGTGACTACAGCATCCGAGGGCGTCACTCCCGGATAGTCAGGAAACTCCAGAGATGGTAGGGCAGGGGAGTGGCGGCTCATGATGACCCGCAGCCGTGTGGAGTCGGCCCTCTCATGACGGAGCATATAAAGCTGTGCGGCATCCGGAGTGAACGAACGAAGCAGCACATCATCAGGGAGATAGCGAGTGGCCGGGCGGTTCATGATGGTATCGACAACGCCCCGCCGGAGATCCCACACCGTATCCGAGACCATTATCGGCAGAGTGGAGGGCACTATGAAGCGGTCGAGAAAAGCCATATCCTCCTCCGGATTTGCATGGGTATAGTCATTGTCATTGTCGCCCAAGGCAAAGATGCGGTAGGTGCCGGGGCGCAGTCCGCGCACAGTGAAGCGTCCGCGGTCGTCGGTGCGCGCCACACGTTCCAGAGGCAGCTTGGAGAAGGCGGAATCAGAAAGATCCGACTGAATGCCCACCAGCATCCCCTGCTGCGGCTCGAGATCGCGGGCAGAAAGCACCATTCCCGAGACACGCAACGAATCGAGTTCCGCTCCCGTGGCGAAGGTAAACGTGAAGCCCTGGAGCTTGTTGCCCTCGTTATTATCCTCGATGGCGTCTCCGAAATCAATAGTATAGGTGGCGTCAGGCTGGAGAGTGTCGCGAAACTCCACAATCACGCGGTGGCCCTGAGAAGAGACACGCGGCACTGAAGTTGAGACAGGGGAGACCGTCACTTTAGAGAAAGCATCCTTGACATTGACAGTCTCATCGAAGGTGATGACCACCCTCGTAGGGGAGACATTCACGGAGTAAGGACGTGGTGATGATCCGGTCATCCGAGGCGGATCCTCATCGCGAGGTCCGCCTCCCGGATTGCCCACAGAGGCGCACGCGGCAAGCAGGAGAAGCACTCCCGAGATGAGCGCCGCTACAGGCAGACATTTCATTCGATTCTTCATATCGGAAAAATTCGGTATTGGGCTTTTGCGGTTCAAAAGTAGCTAAAATCCTGCAATAGCCACATCAGAAATACCCCTTTTTTACTCTTTTTGGCTATTTTTATGATGTGTTTCGCCGATAGGTCAGAAAAAACTCCTATATTTGCAAGCTGAAACATTAGCTAAAAAAGAAAACAACAATAATACACATCTAAAAAATGCAGAACAAAGGGTTTATCAGCACCATTGCCGTCCTTTTGATCCTCATTTGCGGATTCTACATCTCCTTCTCTTTCGTGACCTCACATTATGAGGAGAAAGCCCGGGAGTATGCCGCGAAGATGGCCAAGACTACGGACGTGACCAATGATGCCTACAAACAGAGTCTGAAGCAGTTCAATGACTCGATCGACAAAGAGAAAGTCTATCTGGGCTACACCTACAATCAGGTGCGCAAGATGGAGATCGGCATGGGTCTTGACCTGAAGGGCGGTATGAACGTGGTACTTGAAATTTCAGTGCCCGACATTCTCCGCCAGTATGCCGCCGGAGAGCGTCAGCTCGCCCAGATCAACGCGGCAATCTCCAAGGCACAGGCCGAAGGCGCCAAGGGTTCGGACAAGAACTTCATTTCACGCGTGGCTTCCTTCATCCAGCCCGGAGCCATGGCCGGACTCTTCACCCGCGAAGGTGAGTACTTAGGCAAGCTCAACGCCACATCCTCCAACGCAGAAGTGACTTCCGCGCTCGAGCAGCAGGTCAACGCTCAGGTGGATGCCGCCTTCAATATCTTCCGCACACGTATCGACCAGTTTGGTGTAGTGGCTCCCAATATTCAGAAGCTTCAGGACAAGAATGGCCAGATCCTTCTCGAGCTCCCCG
>CAZPQD010000169.1:0-2842 GCA_964588625.1 uncultured Sangeribacter sp.
GATGAAGACTTCCACTTCGTCGCCGACTTTCAGGTCGGGGTTGTAGCGGAACTCGCTGATGGGGATGATGGCGTCCGACTTCATGCCGATATCTACGCGAACCTCGCGCTTTGTGATCGATTTCACGGTGCCGGTGACAACCTCGTTGTCTTTAGCTGTCTTCATGGACTCGTTGTAGGTGCTGATCAGCTCCTCACGGCTCTTGGATCCAGCTGTCTCGCCATTTGCATAGGCTTCCCAATCGAAATCTTCGATCGGGGTTTGAACTTTTGATTCAGTCATTAAAAAGTTAATAAATATGGTTAGAAATTCTCGTTAGGGCGGAACTGGCGCTCCGCTTCGGGCGCAAAATTAATACATTTTGCGTCCTCATCAAAATAAACGGGGGCTTTTTCCCCCGTTTTTTTCGTATTTTATAGCTTTTTATGGCTTTTTTTGTCGGTTTTTCTCAATCTATGTGCCCGCAAGCCATTCTCATTTACCGGTTTATGCTCCGTTATCCCCCAAAATGTAAGGCTCCGTTATCCCCCAAAATATTAATGCGGGGACGGCGGTGTTTTTATTGGCAGTTCCGGTCAAAGATTCAGAGTGCAAGCATGGCGTTCTCGGCGCTGAGTTCGTCGAGATATTCCGAACGGTCGGCCTCCACCATCTTCTCGAACTCGGCGGCTCGTGCCTTTATCTCTCCCTCCCGGCTTCTCCAGGCCTCTCCGAAGCGTCTTCCTATCCATCGGAGTTCATCCTCCCGATAATCTTCCCATGCTTCGTCAAGCCTCTTCTCGGCATCGTCGGGACGTTCTGTGGCGAGCACTTCCGAGAGCACACCGCGGGTGATGAGCTGGCCGCTCAGGTCAACCCATTTGCCGGCTTCCTCGCCGTCACTTTCGGGAAATCTCCCTTCCGGCAGTCGCTCGGCGAGATAGCGGAAGATGGCTAAGGTATAGAGACGCTCGGCCCTCTCGAGCGAGGCACGCGAGAATTTCATTCCGCGATAACGCACCACCCGGTCGTCGTCGGCCGGACGTGTCAGCAATTCGCGGATTGTGTCGAGAGCCTCGAGCATACGGTCTACGGTGTAGGGGTTCAGCACCTCGAAGGCAATACGGTCGGTCAGGCGCAGCCGGCGTTTCAGCCGGCGGTCGCGGGTGGGCCATTTCTTCTCATCGCGCATCAGGCCGCAACTGCGCAGCATGGCTCCCGGCACCACCACCGTGGCTCCCCTCTCATCTCCGAAGAGGTAGGAGAAGGGAAACTGTGTGGAGTCGGGATGCGTCTTATGGTCGCCCATGAGCAGCGAGAAGGCCCCGATGTCCGCCCCGAGCATCAGATAGGAGTTGGAGGAGGTCTTCACGCCGCGCTCGAGGATGCCCCAGTGCACGGGCCCGAGCTTATACATATGGTTGCTCTGGTTGGTGGCCGACCCGGCATTCATGAAGGAGGTCTGGCATCCGATGAGCAGCGTCGACTTGTGCATGCTCACCGAGTAAGGCCCTGCAAGCAGTGCGCACGCCTCCCCATTCTCCATGCTGCAGTTGGCGAAGAAAAGGGAGTCATGTGCGGAGAAACCCTTGCCGACTACGGCTCCCTGCCCGACATAACAATTGCGCAGGATCGCGCCGCTCTCCACCTTCCCATCCTCAATGATGAAATTCTCGGCGTCAACTCCGCTCCCAACGTAAGCCAGGCATCGGCCCGGGGCAGCTGTGTTGATGATGCACCCGTCGGTGAGGCGGGATGCACCCTCCACCCTCACTTCCCTGCCTACGCTGACGTTGCGCAACGGCCCGCAGTCAATGACCTGCGCTCCCTCTCCTATACTGTGAGAGGGTTCGAGTGCCTCCAGAAACTCAGCCATCTCTGGGTGCAGGGTCTCGCTGAGCCAGTGAGGGTCGCGGGCCATTAGTGTGGCCACCTGGGCACTGAGCCCCGGGTAGATCACCACAGGTCGCGACCCCGACTCATCCAGCACCTCCACATTGACGCCGACGCCACACGTGGCTCCGGGGTCAAACTCGATGCGTGCCGTATTCTCGATTCGTGCCCCCGACTCCACGCGGCATCCGCGCACTCCGCCGGCTACGTTGCGTATCGTCACGTCGCTGCCTGTCACGACATCCTCGAGACGACAGTCGGCTATCTCTCCCTTCGAGAGCGGACCGAGCGTCACCCTTCCGCCGAACACTACATTATGTATGCGTGAAAGGTCGGTGAGGTCGGTTATTCTTACGTCTGCCCAGTCTGCGGCCCGGCATCCGTTCTTCTCGAGTTGCTCTTGCTCCTGCGTGGTAAGGCTGCGCAGAGACGGCTCAGTCTGCCGGTTGGGTTGTGTCGGATTCATAGTCTTCGTCATATTTCTGGAATAGGAAGTCATTGTAAGGGAAGCGTTCGGTATGAATCTCCTTCGCCTTCTGATAGAGTATCTCCTTGAGGGCGTCGATGTTGATTTTCTTCTTGGCCGAGATGAAGACACAGTTGTCGCCCCCCATCTTCTTCATCCATGTGTCTTCAAACTCCTCGAGGGGGATGTTCTCGCGGGTGCGCGGCGTGAGGTCGTCGGCATCCTTGGGAGTGTAGCGGAAGGCATCGATCTTGTTGAACACCATTATCATCGGTTTCTCGGCCGCCCCGCACACTTCCTGCAGCGTACGGTTGACTACCTCTATCTGCTCCTCGAACCCCGGATGGGAGACGTCGACCACATGCACCAGTATATCCGCGTCGCGCACCTCATCGAGCGTAGACTTAAACGATTCCACAAGGTGTGTCGGAAGTTTGCGGATGAAGCCTACGGTGTCGGTCAGCAGGAAGGGGAGGTTGTCGATGATGACCTTGCGCACGGTGG
>CAZPQD010000170.1:0-2702 GCA_964588625.1 uncultured Sangeribacter sp.
CCAACCAGCCGCGTGAGCGTGACTACGCTTTCGCCGGAAGTTTCTACGCCTTCGCCATTTGGATTGGTATGGGAGTGGCAGCCCTCTGGAAGATCCTCTGCTACTTCACTGGAAAGGCTGTTTCCAACCGCCCCAAGCCAGCAGCCAACCCCTCAGAGTCCTCAGAGCTCTCAGAGAACTCTGAAATCGCAAAACGCGATACGCAATACGCGATACGCAATACGCGACTGGC
Source organism: uncultured Sangeribacter sp. (assembly GCA_964588625.1). Classification (GTDB taxonomy): domain Bacteria; phylum Bacteroidota; class Bacteroidia; order Bacteroidales; family Muribaculaceae; genus Lepagella. The sequence goes on from CAZPQD010000170.1 coordinate 233, forward strand.
CTGGATTGCCGCAATAGTATCGCTGATAGTCCCCATCCAGATGGTCTCCCAGACTTGGGACGACCACGACCGCTCTGGCCGCTACGCGATGCGCGACTTCGCCATCAACTATCTCAATAGCCTTGAGCCTAACGCTATCGTCTTCTGCAACGGCGACAACGATACATTCCCGCTCTGGTATGTGCAGGAGGTAGAGGGTGTGCGCCCCGACGTGAAAATCATCAACCTCAGCTATCTCAACTCCGACTGGTATGCCAACCAGCAGCGTATGCAGAGCTACGATGCTCAGGCTGTCGACTTCACAGCCGAGCCGAAGGATTATGCCTACGGCAAACTCGACGTGACTCTCCCGGGACGTGGCGGAGCTGCCGACCTGCTGACATCTCTGAAGGCTCTCTACGCGGGGCAGTATGACGCGCGCTACGGCTATCCAATGCTCAGCGCTTCTACGCTGACCATTCCGGTAGATAAGCAGAAGGTGCTTGAGCGTGGTCTGGTGGCGCCCGAAGACTCGGCTCTCATAGAAGACCATATCGTGGTAGATCTCTCGCAGGCTACTGCTGTCAACGCGAAGGGCTACGTAGGTCTCGGCGAGATACTGATGCTCGACATCATCGCTACCAATGCCGCAAACGGTTGGGAACGTCCTATCTACTGGGCATCTACCGTAGGTCCGGACTATCACCTCAGTCTTACGCCTTACGTGCGAAGCACCGGTATGGTGCATCAGCTCACTCCGACTATCCAGCCGGATATGGCGCCACGCACCGACCGCGCCTACAATGTGGTGAAGAATTACCTCTGGGGTGGTGCCGACAAGGCTACCGATTCCAATAAGATATATTATGATGAGACTGCGCGCCGTATGCTCGTCTCTACCCGCACTTCGATGGTAGACCTGGCAAGCCAGCTTCTCAACGAAGGCGATAGGGCACGCGCTGAAGGTGACTCTGAAAAGGCCCACCAGAAGTATCTGCAGGCTGCTGAGATCACCGATCTCATGGAGAAGAACCTCAGCGACAAGGCTGCTCCATACTCGCTCTCTACCGCCCTCACTCTCGCCCAGCTCAACTGCGAGCTCGCTGGCGACGATGTGTTGGCCGACAAGGCTCGTCTGGATAAGGGTCGCGCCCAGCTTCTCGGGCTCATCGACAAGTATGGCCAGAATGTGCAGTACAACCGCGCTATGCGCTATAGCTTCGGCGGCAATCCTTCGATGACCTACGAAAATCAGCTCATCCCCTATCAGTATTACCGCTTCATTGACCTCTACCGCAAGTATAAGGGCAATGACAGCGATGTGACAGCTATCCTTCAGAAGTATGGACTCAACGAGGCTGAACTCAAGGGCGACTACGAGCGCTACATGGGTATGCGCAGCGGCAAGCAGTCGGCAAGCGAGGATGGCATCACATGGCAGGAATTTGAGGATGAAATAGCGAAATACTGCGAGGTGGCAAATGAGATGGCATCCCTCTCTCCGGAGGAGTATGCTAAGCGCTCTGAAGATGAGAAGCAGATCGACTCTGTGCTCTACACGGTGATTGAGTATTTCCTTGAAAGTGGAGGCTCGGAAGAGAACCTTCAGAAATACGAACAATATAAGAAACTCGACAAGGCGCGCGCCAAGCGCCTCAGCGAGATGAGCCAGGGCCTTTGATGCTGCTTCCTCAGGAACGAATACCTTGGATATTGCGGTTTCCCGCCTTCCGGCGCGATGTTTTGTTTCGCGTCGGAGACGGGAAACCGTCGGTGTATCTGACCTTTGATGATGGTCCGATTCCGGAGTCTACTCCCTGGCTTTTGGAGACATTGGCAGAATATGATGCGAAAGCCACTTTCTTTATGGTGGCTGACAATGCCCGGCGCTACCCAGCCCTCTTCAAGGCAGTAGTGGAAGCCGGACACGCGATAGGCAATCACACATTCCATCACAAGCCTCCATTTCGCCAGAGTGTAGAAGAAATGATGGCAGATGTAAGGCTGGCAGATGAAGTGCTCAAATCGCGCCTTTTCCGGCCCCCTCACGGCTTAATACTGCGCAGCCAGCAGAAAGCATTGGCAGAAGCCGGCTACAGGATAGTGATGTTCGACCTTAACACCCTCGATTATCGCGCCGACCGCACTCCGGAAGAGATCCTCGCCTCAGTAATCGCCAACGTACGCCCCGGCTGCATCATCAACTTCCACGACTCCCTGAAGAGCATCGACAAGCTCAAACGCTGCCTCCCCCAGATCCTCCACCACCTTCACTCCAGCGGCTACTCCCTCCCCCCTCTTATTCCTCAGCTCGGAGAGCTGATATCGTGACAAAACCCCAGGCTTCAGCCTGAGGCCTTCCTAAAAGCACAGTAGCCTCGGAGAGGCGATTTGTGGGTATTTAGCACTTAGTGTTTAATGTTTAATACGCAATAATATGACCAAGATTCGCGCCGCCGTAGTAGGCTACGGCAACATCGGCCACTTCACA
>CAZPQD010000171.1:0-2653 GCA_964588625.1 uncultured Sangeribacter sp.
CGGATCATGAACTCCTGGAAACAGATGGGGGCGTCGCTGTGTGCGCCACCGTTGATGATGTTCATCATCGGCACGGGAAGCACGTAAGAGTTTACACCACCGATATATTTATAGAGGGGCATTCCGAGAGCGTTGGCAGCAGCCTTGGCAGCAGCCAGGGAAACGCCGAGGATGGCGTTGGCGCCGAGATTGCTCTTTGTTGGAGTGCCATCGAGTTTGAGCATAGCCTCGTCAAGACCGATCTGGTCGAAGACGTTGCGGCCTTCCACCACCTCAGCGATGGGGCCGTTGACATTCTCCACAGCCTTGAGCACGCCCTTGCCCATGTAGCGGTTCTTATCGCCATCGCGAAGCTCGAGAGCCTCGTTCTCACCGGTGGAAGCGCCGGAGGGAACAGCTGCGCGGCCCATTGTGCCGTCTTCAAGAATCACGTCTACTTCTACTGTGGGATTGCCGCGGGAGTCAAGAATCTCACGACCTTTGATTTTCTCAATTCTGATGTCTAATTCCATGAGAATAAATGGGTTATTAAGAAATGTTATTTTATTACCTGTGAAACGTGGCGCCGGCAATTGACCTGCCGTCGCTTTATCTTCTGCAAAATTAACAAAAAAATCCCGGAAATGGTTCTTCCATAGGGTATTTTCTGCCTTGCAACTACCCGTCAGCAGGCTATTGGAGCGGGAAAGGGGGATTTATGAGGAACACCTTCTCTGTGGCACGAGTCATGGCCGTGTACAGCCAACGGAAAAAAGAGGCGTCGAGGGCAGACGTGTCAATGCCTGCCATATCGATATAGACATGGCGCCACTGGCCACCTTGCGCCTTATGACACGTCACGCAATAGGCGTATTTGGCCTGCAGGGCATTGAAGAAGGAATCCTCCATCGCAAACTTGATCTTTTCGCTCACACTCCCCTCCTTTTCGGCGAGCACCCGCTGATAGAGCCTCTCCATCTCATCACGAGGCAACTGCGGGCCCTCGGCCACGAGGCTTCGGAGCATCACCTTGGCTGCTATTTCGGGTCCGTCGTTACCCAGTTTCAGCTCCACATCGGTGAAATACCGACCGTAAGCCTTCTCAGTGTGCCCCACCCAGGTCACTTCAGCCGTCTCTCCATTGGCGAGGAATCCCTGCATGTTGTTCTTTCGGAGCCAGAAATAGTCATTCTTGGCTATCACCAGGCGGTCGCCACGGTTGAGAGGGTCTTCCGCTCCCATGACAAGATTGCGGATAGCGCGGTTATAATTATTAGCCCGCTTATTGCTTCGGGTGATGATCAAAGTTTCATCCTGCCCCACTTCCCCCCAGGAGTCAGAAAGATAATCAGAAAGATCCCTGCTTGAGACAGCCTCAATATCAGGGAACCCCCTCAGATAGAAAGCAAATTTCTCTATCGGATATTTCCCACTCAGGAATGAGCGTGCCATTGTGGCGTTATAGAGCACGCCACTCTCGGCCGACTGTCTCACAGGCATTTCGAGAGAATATCCTACGGGATTCAGACCGATCTGGATTAGGCGTTCAAAGTTCATGGCCGGCGACTCCGACTGTCCGACGGGAGGAAGCTGGGCCACATCGCCCACGAGAATCATGGCGCATCCCGGAGCACTGTAGACGTGGGCAGCCAGCTGCATGAGCAGACTCTGCCGCTGCGATGCACCGTCGCCGATGAGCGAAGCTTCATCCACTATGAAGATTGTGTCGCGGTCAGTGTTGGGGGCCATAAAAAACTGAGTGTTGCCCGGGTCGGTGCTGTTGCCTCGGAAGATGCGCTTGTGGATGGTGAAAGCTTGACGGGCGGCAAAATTTGAAGCCACCTTCGCTGCCCGGCCTGTCGGAGCGAGGATCACGGTCTTGACCCGGCATTCGGCAAGCGCACCAGTCAGGGCAGCCACGACGGATGTCTTACCCGTGCCCGCATAGCCATTGAGCACGAAGACATCGCGCCAGCCCTTGTTGACACAAAAGTCGGCCAACATATTGAGCAACACCTCCTGCTCATTGTTAGGTGTGAATGGAAGATGGGCGAGCGCCCGGGATGTGATCTCCTCTCTCGTTGCCATGACGCAAAATTACTTAATCCCGCCGTGTTATGCAATAGGCGAGGCAAGGGACGTATCCCCGGATTAGGCCGGATGAAAAAAAAATTGTAAATTTGCCGTCTGATTCAATCAGAATTTATCAAAGGTTAGAACCGTTTTAATTCAGTTTCTACACAATGGATTAAGACCGTTTTAATTGATTTTCACCAACGAAATAACTGATTTCGACAATGAAAGCTTACGTATTTCCCGGTCAGGGAGCCCAGTTCGTAGGGATGGGCAAGGACCTTTACGACAACAATGAGCAGGCCCGTGCCCTCTTTGAGAAAGCCAATGAGATTCTCGGATTCCGCATCACGGATCTGATGTTTGAAGGCACAGAGGAAGATCTGAAGCAGACTAAGGTGACACAGCCTGCCATCTTCCTCCACAGCGTTCTTCTTGCCAAGAGCCTTGGCGATGAATTCCGTCCCGACATGGTGGCCGGACACTCCCTCGGAGAGTTCTCCGCACTGGTGGCAGCCGGTGCGCTGAGTTTCGAGGAAGGCCTGAAGCTCGTATCGAAGCGCGCCCATGCCATGCAGAAAGCCTGCGAGGCCAAGCCCTC
>CAZPQD010000172.1:0-2602 GCA_964588625.1 uncultured Sangeribacter sp.
ATACCAGAAATCGAATTTCTGCTTGAAGTGCTGTTCGACTAAAAATGTCTTGCCGACACGTCGGCGCCCATATACAATGACAAGTTCTGAACGGTTGGAACCCTGACACCTGTCAAGTTCCCTGCGTTCATTCTCTCTCCCAATAAAGTTTATTTGCTGTTCCATATACTTCTGCAAAGTTAGTATATTTTTCCATAGAGACCACCCTTTTAGCTAGTTTCTTCACTTTATCTCAGCATTTTTTCAACATAAAGTAATGTAACCCCACACATACACATAATCTGCCCTATTCAAAGTTATTGGTGTCCGATAAAAACTTTTTTTGAAGCTACGAAAAAAATGGGCTGATTCCTTGTAGGAGTCAGCCCAAATAGTTGAGTTTGTGTTCAGCAACACAAAATTCTAAACCATGGGCAAAATTAGTCATTTTAGCGAACAGCCGATCTATGGTCAGGTAATAAAATTGCATGAGGCAAGCAGCACCTCATCGAGCGCATAGAGTCGCGCAACGCCCTCCACCTGCTCGACTACGCCGAGTTCCTCGGCCTCGGCAAGCAGAAATACGTCCTGAAGCAACTCCCCTCCTCATCCGCTGCCAGCAAATAAACTATCCCGAAAAATCAGAACAGCATCAATTCCTTGATTAGAGGATTGATGCTGTTCAGTTTTATTTTGGTCAGAGTCGGTTGGAGAGCCAGTCGTCGATCATGCGGCGGGCGATGGAGGGGGGCGACGGGATTTGGGGGATGGAGTCGCGCCGGAAGAAGCCGCCGTCGGAGAGTTCGCCGTCGGCGAAGCGTATCTCTCCGCTCTTCCAACGGGCTGTGAAGCCTATCATCAGTTGATGGGGATAGGGCCAGGTCTGGCTGCCGTAATATCTGACGTCATCTATCTCAAGGCCTGTCTCTTCAAGCACTTCGCGGCGTACGCTCTGCTCAAGGCTTTCACCGGTCTCGACAAAACCGGCCACAAGTCCGAAGAAGGGCCGTGTGAAGGTCTTGGCATGTACGAGTAGGGCCTCCTCACCCTGGTCGCCACGGGTGACAAGCACGATGACACAGGGCGAGAGCGTGGGGAAATATTCCGCGTCACAGCAGTTGCATTTCTTGCTGATCTCCGTTGCTCGATGCAATGGGCATCCGCATTTGGGGCAGAAACGGAAGGTGCGGTTCCACGCAAGGAGTTCCGCACCTTTGGCCAGTGCATCTCTACGCGAAGCAGGCAATCCGCGGCTTATCTCCCGCAGTTCATCCAGCTGCATCCCAGAGGGCAACTCCACGCCAGACGGGATATCAAAAGAAATGAAGCCGACAGTGTCGGCTTCAAATGTAAAACATTCAGAATCTTCCGGCATCACCGGAAACGAATGTGGGAGCGCACGACCTTCGGACGTTTCCGAAGCTATTGTGGCCACACGGCCATCGCGCATCGCTATTATTTCTTTCATTACAATGGTAGTATTCAGCTTTCAACCTTTGTCAGTTGAGGATTCCGAATCTTCCGTGAGCCGTGCAAGCATCTCCGAAGGAGAAAGCCCGTCGGCCGGATGTGTCCAGCCGGGAGCGAGCTCCTCCAGCGGCTCGAGGAAGAATCTCCTCCTTGCCAAGTGTGGATGAGGCACCTTCAACGATGGAGTGTCAATTTCCAGACGGTCGATGGCTACGATATCAATATCTACATAGCGGTCGGCATAGGTGCCGTCGGCATTGCGATGGTTGCCCGGAGACAGCCTCTTCTCAATAGCCTGAAGTTTAGAGAGCACTTCCTCTGGGGCAAGATCCGTGTGAAAGGCCATTCCAACATTCAGGAATGGATGCTCCGACTGGAAGCCCCAGGGTTGCGACTCCACAATGTGGCTGAGTTCGAATGCTCCGAACTCCTTTCCGACAGCACTCATGGCACGGCTGAGATTCAGTCGGCGATTGCCGAGATTGCTACCGATATTGATGAATACGTCAGCCATATCAGAGTGTCTTCTTCACAGCCACCTCCTCGAAGCCTTCGATAAGGTCGCCTTCTCGGATGTCGTTGTAACCGGCCACTGAGAGACCGCACTCGAAACCGGTCAGCACCTCCTTCGCGTCGTCCTTGAAACGCTTGAGCGAACCGAGGTCGCCGGTGTAGATCACGATGCCGTCGCGGATCACGCGCACCTTGCTCTTGCTCTTGAGTTTTCCGTCGCGTACGATAGCTCCGGCAATTGTGCCGACTTTCGAGATATGATATGTCTGAAGCACTTCTGCCGTACCGGTGATCTCCTCTTTGATTTCCGGGGAAAGAAGACCCTCCATTGCGTCCTTGACCTCTTCGATGGCTTTGTAGATGACGGAGTAGAGGCGGATCTCCACACCCTCCTTCTCGGCCTCCTTGCGGGCAGCGCCGGAAGGACGTACCTGGAAACCGATGATGATGGCGTCGGAGGCGGCGGCAAGAGTGACGTCGCTCTCGGAGATGGCACCTACGCCCTTATGCAGCACATTGACCTGAATCTCGGGAGTGGAAAGCTTGATGAGGGAGTCGGAAAGAGCCTCCACCGAACCGTCCACATCGCCCTTGACCACGAGGTTGAGCTCGTGGAAGTCGTTGAGCGCACGGCGGCGGC
>CAZPQD010000173.1:0-2590 GCA_964588625.1 uncultured Sangeribacter sp.
ATTGTTTAAGTATGCAGACAGATATATTGAAGTAGTCAAGGTCTTAAGCAGCCATCGATTCGGCATGACATTCAATGAACTGGAAAATGCCGTAAGGATTGAAGGAGGGCAACTTACTAAAATATTGAAGAATCTTGAACGTTGTGACTTTATAGACCGGTGGTCTCAGTATGGGAACAAGAAACGAGAGGAAGTACTAAGACTTACTGACTTCTATACACTTTTTTACTACCGGTTTATTTACTCCAGGAACATCCGTGAAGAGCAATGGTGGAGTAAGAATAGTAATTCTTCAGCCGTCATTTCATGGATGGGTACAAGCTTTGAGATGGTATGCCTGAAACATAATCATAAGATCAAGGATGCTCTCGGGCTGCAAGTCATATCAACAGAAACTACGACATGGCACTGTAACCCAAATGAGCAGGAAAATACTCCCGGAGCTCAGATTGACATGATTATAGAACGCGCAGACAGAATCATTCATCTGTGTGAGATAAAATTCTCAATAGACAAGTACAATATTTCCAAGGATTATGAGAACAGGCTTCGCGAGCGCGCATCTCTGTTCCGTTATCTGACAAAGAATAAGAAATCACTGGTACATACCTTTATAACCACTTATGGTGTGACGAACGGAAAGAATAAAAGTATCGTGCATAGTGAAGTAACAATGGATGACCTATTCTCATAATAGTAAACGACCCAAACTCCGCAAGGAGTTTGGGTCGTTTGTTATTAGTGAGCGGTGGAGGAGGGGAGTTGCTTCAGGATGTATTTCTGCTTGCCGAGGCCGAGGAACTCGGCGTAGTCGAGCAGGTGGAGTGCGTTGCGCGACTCAATGCGCTCGATGAGGTGCTGTTTGCCGGGATCGTCGCTGGCGTAGACCAGGTCGACGCAGGCTCGGTCGAGGGCCACGGGGTCGAGCGAAGCGAGAATACCGATATCCTTCATCTTCACCGGTTCGGGATGCGCCACGCAGTCGCAGTCAACGCTCAGGTTGTTGGCTACACTGATGTAGAGTATGTTCTTGCCAGCACGGTCGAACACCGATTCGCATGCCTCAGCCATAGACTCGAGGAAGGTATCCTGCTCAGCACGTTTCTTCCATACACTGTCAACGTCATGGGTCTGACCCGCGGAATGGATCCACGCCTTGCCGCCGGAGGAGGCCATGCCTATGGCCACATTCTTCAGCGCACCGCCGAAACCTCCCATCGGATGCCCCTTGAAGTGGGAGAGAATCACGGTGAAATCGTAGTTCTCCCAGTCCTTGCCGACATAGTTCTTGTCGAGGTGCTTGCCATCCTTGACGGGGAGCACCATCTCGCCGGCTTCATCCATGATGACAACGGGAGCGATCTTCGTGAAGCCATGTTCTTCCGCCACCTTCAGATGATCTTCCGTGGTGAGACGCTGGCCTGCATAGGCAGTGTTGCATTCCACGATGTCACCGCCAACCAACTGCACGAACGGACCGATCAATGCCGGATCAAGATGATTGGGATTTCCAGCCTCTCCCGTAGAAACCTTCACACACACCTTCCCTTTGGCTTCACGTCCGAGGGCTTCATAGATGCGTACAAGATTCTCCGGAGAGATGGAGTCAATGAAATACACTGTGGATGGTACCTCGCTATCATCGCGGTATATGGTGACATCCCCGATTCTTATCTGGGCAGACGCAGCCAACGACATCAATGCCAGAGAGGCCGCAAATAAAATTCTTTTAAGTCTCATGTTGGTAACTATTTGTGGAACGGAGTCTAAAATAATCGGCGGATACCAATCTGGAATCCGCCGATGCATATTGTCAGTCTTTTTCCGGCAGGCAGACATTAAGTGAGTCAGGCTCTGCCGATTCAATCGTTGTTCATGATCGACACACGCGGTCAGTCTTCTTCCTTCATGTTGTGGAATACGTTCTGCACATCCTCGTCGTCCTCGAATTTCTCAAGGAGCTTCTCGATGGCCTCACGCTGTTCGGGAGTCACTTCCTTATAATCGTTGGGGATGCGCTCGAATTCAGCTGTGACTATCTCCATGCCGTTTTCCTCAAGGAATTTCTGGATGTTGGCAAACTGGTCGAAAGCGCCGTATACCATCCATTCCTCGGCATCGGCTTCAGCTTCAAGTTCGGCTTCATAGTCCATCAGGGAGAGCTCGAATTCGTCAAGTGCAGTCTCAGGGTTGGGCTTCACGTGGAATACGCTCTTATGGTCGAAAAGGAAGGAGAGGGAGCCGGAAGTGCCGAGCGAGCCACCATGTTTGTTGAAGTAGCTTCTGACGTTGGCCACAGTGCGCTGGTTGTTGTCGGTGGCAGTCTCCACTACGATGGCGATGCCGTGGGGGCCGTATCCTTCGTAGACAATCTCCTTATAGTCGGAAGCGTCCTTTTCGGTGGCTTTCTTGATGGCGCGCTCCACAGTGTCTTTGGGCATGTTGGCCGCCTTGGCGTTCTGCATCAGCACACGCAGGCGCGGGTTCATGTCGGGATCCGGACCGCCGGACTTGGCGGCTATGGTGATTTCCTTTCCGATACGGGTAAACGTGCGGCTCATGTTGCCCCAACGTTTCAGTTTTCTTGCTT
>CAZPQD010000174.1:0-2567 GCA_964588625.1 uncultured Sangeribacter sp.
ATCCGTAAGAAGACTTTCCCCGGCAAGGTGGTGAAGAAGCGCTTCTACGACAAGAACTATAAGAAATAATACCATAATCAACTTATAACCTTTTATCTCATGTCTAAAATTTTAGATGATCTCCGCTATGCGGAATCCCATGAATGGGTGCGCCTCGAAGGCGAAATCGCCACTATCGGCATCACTGACTACGCTCAGCACGCTCTCGGAAGCATCGTTTACGTCGATATGCCCGAGGTTGGCGACGAGGTGACAGCCGGCGAGGAGTTCGGCGCAGTTGAGTCTGTAAAGGCTGCCAGCGACCTTATCTCCCCCGTAAGCGGTGAGGTGGTTGAGATCAACGAGGATCTCGAGGATTCTCCCGAACTCGTCAACACTGACGCTTTCGAGAACTGGATCATGAAGGTTAAGGTCAGCGATCCCGCCGAGATCGACGCGCTTCTCGATGCCGCTGCCTATGCTAAGATCTGTGAGGAGTAATTATTTCCTGTACGGATTTTCCGAATGAGGGAATGACGTTTGCGCCTCGGTCCTGATGGCCGGAGTGTGCGCAAACGCCGTTCCCACAATTTATTTTCATCTTATTTTCGTTCTGATCAATATTTATGAGCAATAAATTCATCCCCCATACCGAAGAAGACATCAAGAAGATGCTCGAGCGTATCGGTGTGGCTTCTGTCGATGACCTCTACAGCGACGTGCCGCAGGAGGTGATCTTCCGCGAGGAATACGACATTCCCTCCGCCATGTCGGAGCATGAGCTCCGTAAGTTCTTCAACGAACTTGGCGCAAAAAACCGTCAGCTGACCGTATTTGCCGGCGGCGGCGTCTATGATCATTATTCTCCTTCAGCTGTGGCTCATCTGCTTCAGCGTTCGGAGTTCTATACCGCCTATACTCCGTATCAGCCGGAAATCTCTCAGGGCACACTCCAGTATATTTTCGAGTATCAGAGCATGATCTCTGAGCTTACAGGCATGGAGGCCACCAACGCATCCATGTATGACGGTGCTACTGCCACTGCTGAAGCTATGTTCATGATGGTGGCTTCCGCTCGTAAGAAGAATCGTGTGGTGCTTTCCGCTACTCTGTCCGACCGCGTTGTAGCTGTGGTCAACACTTACGCATCCTTCCATGGTGTGGACGTAACTGTAGTTGCTGAGAAAGATGGAGTCAGCGATCTTGAGGCTATCTATGCCGAACTTGAGAAGGGTGATGTGGCTGGCGTGATTCTGCCCACTCCCAATAAGTACGGAATAATTGAAGATTTTACAGGTGTGGCAGAGCGCGTGCATGCAGCCAAGGGATTCCTCACCATCAATGCAGATCCCTCCACTCTTGCTGTGCTTAAGACTCCCGCTGAATGGGGTGCCGACGTAGCTTGCGGCGACGGTCAGTCGCTCGGTATGCCGCTCAATTTCGGCGGTCCGTATCTTGGCTATATCTCCTGCTCCAAGTCTATGCTCCGCAAGATGCCGGGTCGCGTGGTGGGTGCCACAAAGGATGCCGACGGAAAGCGTGCCTTCGTGCTTACCCTCCAGGCCCGCGAGCAGCATATACGTCGTGAGAAGGCCACTTCCAACATCTGCTCCAACCAGAGTTTGATGGCCCTCTACGCCACAATCTATCTTGCCCTCATGGGTAAGCAGGGTCTCAAGGAGGTGAACGTCCTTTCCTGCGATGGAGCTCACTATCTCTTCAACAAGCTTGTTGCTTCCGGCAAGTTCACGCCCGCCTTCCCCGGCAAGCCTTTCCTGAAGGAGTTTGTCATGAAGACTGATCTCGACATCAAGAAGGTGAATGCTCATCTGCTCGAGAATGGAATCATGGGCGGTCTCGAACTCGGTGATGGTCTCGTTTCGTTTGCTGTCACTGAGAAACGCTCGCGTGAGGAAATCGATAATCTCGTTAACTTAATGCTCGAAGCCTGAACACATCATGAAATACTACGATAAGCTTATTTTCGAGCTCTCCCGCCCGGGAAGGAAGGGTTATGAGCTCCCTGCCGACAAGTTCGAAACCGACGGCATGAAGGATATTCCTTCCGATCTTCTCCGCCATGAGAACCTCGATCTCCCTGAAGTGTCGGAACTTGACGTCGTTCGTCACTATACCAATCTCTCCAACAAGAACTTCGGTGTCGACACCGGTTTCTATCCTCTGGGAAGCTGTACGATGAAGTACAATCCCAAAATCAACGAAGAGATCTGCGCTCTTCCGCAGTTCACTGGCCTGCATCCCCTGCAGGATCCCGCTACTGCCCAGGGTGCCCTTGAGGTTTACTACAACCTGCAGAAGGCCCTCTCCAACCTCGCCGGTCTTGAGGAGTTCACCCTCAATCCCTATGCCGGTGCCCACGGTGAGCTCACCGGTCTGATGGTGATGCGTCAGTATCATAAAAATCGTGGCGACCACAAACGCACAAAGGTGATCGTGCCTGACTCCGCTCACGGCACCAACCCTGCTTCCGCTATGGTTTCTGGACTTGACGTGGTTGTCGTTAAGTCTCGTCCCAATGGCTCTATTGATATCGAGGATCTCAAGCCGTTGCTCGATGACACTGTAGC
>CAZPQD010000175.1:0-2450 GCA_964588625.1 uncultured Sangeribacter sp.
CTAACTCATTTATTTTCAACGGCATAAATTAAATTTTAACGAAGTATTGTTATTTCATCCAAAGATTATTTCATCTTAAGAATTGTGCGTCCTTTCTCAATTGCCTGCTGATTGAGCGGGATGAGCTTATGGTGGCGCTCAGGAAGCGACTTCTTGAGTCCCTTCACCACATTCTCCATCGGGATCTTATATTCCATCGCCTCGAGCAGAGCACCCATGACGATCATATTGTAAGCCTTCGTGTTGCCAAGCTCCAAGGCTGCCTCCATGGCATCGATCGGGTAGATGCTGATGTCAGTGCGTTCGGGATGCTTGTGAATGCCGTTGGTGTCGTAGATGAGAATCCCACCTTCCTTCACCCTCGGTCCGAACTTATCGAGACTCTGCTGGTTGAGGGCTATCACTATGTCGTATGTGTCGAGCACCGGCGATGAGATGCGTTCGTCGCTTAGGATTACAGTCACGTTGGCTGTACCGCCGCGCTGTTCAGGACCATAAGATGGCATCCAGGTCACTTCCTTATCGTCCATAAGTCCGGAATAAGCAAGGATCTTGCCCATCGAGAGTACACCCTGTCCTCCGAATCCGGCGGCAATGATTTCTGTCTTCATATCGTTCTGTACTTATTCGTTACTTATCCACATTCTTGAGTTCTCCAAGAGGATACTTCTCAAACATATTCTGAGCCATCCATTCGTTGGCTTTCTCCGGGCTCATCTTCCAGCCGGAGTTGCAGGTCGACACCACTTCCACCACGCTTGTGCCCTTCTTGTCGATGGCATTCTGGAATGCCTTCTTGAGGGCTGCCTTGGTCTTGCGCACGTTGGCTGGAGTGTGAACGCTCTGGCGGGTGACGTAGCAAGTGCCGTCAAGCTCCTTCAGAAGGTTGGTGATCTCAAGCGGATATCCGTTGAGGTCGACGCGTCGGCCGTAGGGAGAAGTGGCGGTCTTCTGGCCAAGCAGTGTGGTTGGAGCCATCTGTCCGCCTGTCATGCCGTAGATGGCATTGTTGACGAATATCATCACAATGTTCTCGCCTCGGTTGGCTGCATGGATGGTCTCTGCTGTTCCGATTGCCGACATGTCGCCGTCACCCTGGTAGGTGAACACCACATTCTCGGGCCAAAGACGGTTGACCGCTGTTGCGATTGCCGGTGCACGCCCATGAGCTGCCTCAATCCAGTCGCAGTCGATATAATTATAGGCAAACACTGCGCATCCCACTGGCGAAACGCCGACAGTGCGCTCCACTATCCCGAGCTCTGCTATCACTTCTGCCACGAGCTTATGGATCACACCATGGCTACAGCCCGGGCAATAGTGCATATTCACCTCGTCAAGAAGCTCCGGAGCACTGTATACCTTGTTTTCAGGCTTGATTATATCTTGTATATCCATGATTTAGTCGACTAATTTTTCCTTAAGGGCGTTGACAATCTCTCTCGGGCTCGGGATGATGCCTCCCATGCGGCCGAAATGCTTCACGGGGAGCGAGTCGTGCACTGCCAGGCGCACGTCTTCGATCATCTGGCCGGCATTCAGCTCCACTACTAAGATACCCTTCTTTCCCTCGGCAGCCTTGCGGATTGCTTCTGTCGGGAAGGGCCAAAGGGTGATGGGGCGGATGATGCCCACTTTCAATCCCTCTTCCTCAGCGAGTTCCTTCGCTTTGGTAGATATGCGGGCTACGGAGCCGAACGAGATGATGAGGTAGTCGGCATCCTTGGTGTCGATTTCTTCCCAGCGGGTCTCGTTGGCCTCTATCTCGCGGTATTTTTCCTGGAGCTTGTCGTTGATCACCTCCATCTTCGACGATTCGAGCTCAAGCGAAGTGACGACGTTGCGTTTGCGGCGACCTTCGCGTCCGTTGGCAGCCCAAGGGCATTGCTCGCGGATTTCGGCATCGGTGCGGCGTGGGCGCTGCTCAGGGAGCACCACCTTTTCCATCATCTGCCCTACTATGCCATCGGCAAGGATCATCGCAGGATTACAATATTTGAAGGCAAGGTCGAAGCCAAGCCCTACGAAGTCGGCCATTTCCTGCACTGTAGATGGGGCAAGCACTATCATATGGTAGTCGCCGTGTCCGCCACCCTTCACTGCCTGGAAATAGTCGGCCTGTGAAGGCTGGATGGTGCCGAGGCCAGGGCCTCCGCGCATCACGTTAAGGATCAATGCAGGCAGCGAGGATGCAGCTATATATGATATGCCCTCCTGCTTCAGGCTGACGCCGGGCGATGATGATGATGTCATGACTGCTTTGCCGGTGGCAGCGCCGCCATACACCATATTGATGGCAGCCACTTCCGATTCAGCCTGCACCACTACCATCCCCGTAGTCTCCCACGGCATGAGGGCCTCTAAAGTCTCAAGCACTTCCGACTGAGGGGTGATCGGATATCCGAAATAGCCGTCGCAGCCATAGCGGATGGCCGCATGGGCGATGGCCT
>CAZPQD010000176.1:0-2370 GCA_964588625.1 uncultured Sangeribacter sp.
CAGAATACCCATTCAGACTTGTTCCTGGACTCCGGCATCCCCTTAAGTGATGTCCATCGACTTCATCGACATGAGCAAAGCCGAACATAGGCAGCAACTCTTCGACCATATGCGGGAAGTCATGGCAAACGACCGCGCCCGCCACAACATCCTGCCGCTCAGCAAATTCGGACTCATGCAGATCACACGCCAACGTGTGCGCCCGGCTCTCGACATCACTACAGCCGAGACGTGTCCGAGCTGCTTCGGGAAAGGTGAGATCCAGCCTTCACTGCTCTTCACCGACAAACTCAATGAAAAGATCGAATATCTCGTCACGAGCCTGAAAGTCAAAAAATTCGTCATGTACGTGCATCCGTATGTGGAGGCTTACATTAAGAAAGGAATGTTCTCACTCTATGGAAAATGGCGCCGCAAATTTGGCAGGGGCTTCAAGATCGTGGCCGATGAGTCTCTGGCTTACCTGCAATATCGCGTAGTCGACGAAGCGGGCACAGAAATCGACCTCAAGGAGGAAAGCGATTTCAACAGCCGCCAGAGCAAGAGTCACTCCCGTGTCAAAAAAGTAGATAAGGAGGAAGCGTAAACGTAAAAGCGTAAAAAGTAGAGGAGCGTGCCCTCGCGGGTCTCGCTCCTCCTCTTTTATTGTTCTCTATGATTCTTTAAAAAGCAGATAGCCGTTTCGTCCGGTCTATCTTTGGCCCCGGCCCCCGGCTATTCTGAAACCGGGGAATCCGGGCCTTATTGTTGTTGAAAAAGTGTATTCTCAGGCTTTTTTCTTGCGTCCGCCCTTAGGCTTGGCAGCTTTCTCCGAAGCCTTGCGCTCTGCCTCAGTCTCAACCATCGGCAGAAACTCCTCATGGGCTTCATCGTTGATGAGATTGTTGCGCATGGTCTCCACCTCACGCTTCAGCTCGTTGATCTCGCCTGATTGGTTGCGGATCGTCAGAAGAAGCGAGTTGAGCTCCTCGTTGTCGATCGTATCGGGATACTGCTCATCGACCCTCACGAGGAAGTCGGCCAACACATTCATATAGTTGGTGAAGGCTGCGAAGGGGGAATCATAAGGGGAGAAGGCGGCATGCGAAGCGCCATCAGCCTTATTCTTGGTGCTCATGTAGAAGAAATGGTCGGAGCTCTGGAGATACTCCCAATCTTTCTTCAGTCTGCGGTCAGAACAGAGCGAAACTCTCTCTGCCACAGCGTAAAGCTTATCAAGGGCCTCACGCTGGAGCACATTGCCTCGCCAAGCGGAGACGTCGCGTGCCTCATCCACATGCGAAACGGGATAAGGTATCGACAGCTCTCCTACGGGTTTGAGTCTGCGGGACACTTCATGCGGAGTGCTGAACTCGACACCCATCTCGGAGGCAAAACGCGGCAGGGCCTTCATGAAGTCAAATATGCCGGTGTCCGCAGGGAGGAACGAACCGAATGTATCCATCGAGAAGACGAGGTTGACCACCTGTTCCTCCTCGGGAAGCGAAGAGATCCAACGCATGTACTTGTCGGCAGTCAGCGGATACTCATCCCATGAGGGGTTGTTGAAATTATCGGAGATATCCTCGGCCAGCTTGTCATTGGAGAGGAGCAGCTTAAGCTCGGGAGCAGTGGCGGAACAATATACGTAGTTGGGCGACTTCCATCCGAGCACGTGCTTGGCGCCTTCAGTGACGGCTGTGGAGAATCCCATCCCCTTCACGAGCAGGGCTACGTCATCATCGAAGATGAGCTCCGTATTCATGAATGTCACGGGAGTCACTCCGAAAAGGCTCTTTATCAGATCGTCATGCGCCTTCACGCTGCGCATGAACTCCTCAGGCTCCTCAATGGAGGCAAGCGAGTGGGAATAAGTCTCACTCAGGAACTCCACGCATCCTGTAGCCGCGAGCTTCTTGAGAGTCTCGATGAACTCCGGCACATATACCTGAAGCTGCTCGATGGCTATGCCTGTGATGGATAGGGCACATTTGAATTTGCGGTCGGAGCTTTCAATCATGGAGAGGAGAGTCTCCGCCATGGGGATATAGCTCTGATGGGCCACACGGGTCACGATATCATCGTTGGCGAAGTCATCGTAGTAGTAGTGGTCGTTGCCAATGTCGAAAAAGCGATAGCGCTTCAGACGGTTGGGCTGATGTATCTTGAAATATAAGCAGACTGATTTCATTTTTTCGTAATTGTCTTTTTCTTGTTCTTACTGACGGGAAGCTATCACTTTATTATAGATGTCGATCACTTTCTTTCCGGCTTTCTCCCATGTGATTCCGGCTATCTCCTTGAGACCGTCGTTCTTGAGCTGCTCATGCAGGGCTGGATAGGTGATGATGGCGTGGATGGCGTCGGCCATGGCGTCGATGTCCCAGTAGT
>CAZPQD010000177.1:0-2349 GCA_964588625.1 uncultured Sangeribacter sp.
GCGGCAAGAAGAACTACTACCTCCTCATCGTCCGCTGATTCCCCGCTGCACAGGCCATCGGCTCATTGCAGAATTAACATTGTACGGACGTGCCTTCGGCACGTGTATAAGGGCTGTACAGGTATATTACCTAATTATCTGTGCATTGCTTATACACGTGCCGAAGGCACGTCCGTACATTGTGGTTGGGAATTGCCGAATCCATTTTTTTCGATGCACCGGTTTTTCAGCAGAGAGGAAACGCAAGTGAAAGCCTGAAAGGCTTGGGGCTGTGTAGGGTACCACCACTTGTACTTCGCTAACTGATGTCCTCCGGACATCCGCCCATGATTGCCACTTCCATTCCCTCTGACTTCATAACTCTGCCCTCTGACTTCCATCCCCCCTCATAATTGTTCATGTTGAAAATGCCGGGATGGTTGCATGTGTCAGAACTTTTTACTATTTTTGCTGACACAGACCGCATTGCAGAAGTCCCGGTCCGGGGCAATGTGGGCGGGTGACTGATGGGATGCACCCCGGTGCATCCTGCATACATGATAGAAAGCGTATTCTATGCTAAAATCCAAACGATTTTGGCATTTTTTATTCCAAAATTAAAAAACTACGGGTATCGCTCTTGGGGGCGGTTTAGGCCGCCCCTGCCGCTCAGGCATCCCCCTCCAGAAGGAGAGAGGAATGGCTTTGTAGCGCGAAGGTCTTCTGATTTTTCTCGTTCCATCTTTGTTGATAATATTGGAAAGTCCTGGGGTTATACATGGTTTTATCACGCACAAGAGCTACGATTATCCTCAACAGTTTGTTCTTGACATTATTCAATGCCACAGACTTGTGTTTTCCTCTTTTTATTAGCCTATCATAGTAACCCCGTATCTCAGGATTGAACATCTTGGCAATGCTTGCTCCCTGAGTCAACAGAGATTTGATCAGTTTATTAGCGAAGTGACTTGTTCTGGCCGGAGAGTGTACGCTTGTTCCCGATTCTTTCCCGAAAGGTGCCACTCCATAGTAACATGCGATCTTACGGGCATCCATGTCGAAACGGCTGAAATTATTTGTATATATGAGCAGGCATGCCCCGTTCTGTCGGGCAATTCCCTTGATTGAAGTCACTATCCGGTAGTTTTCTTTCAGTTCCTCATCGGAGTCAATGATGCGGTCTATCATCATGTCGCACTCCTTGATCGTCTTGTCCAGTTCCGCTATAAGATGTTTGGCCTTACGGTGGATGAACGACAATGCCCTGGTTGTGTCCACACTTTCCTTCCCCTTATCCCTTATTTCCAGTGCAACTCTCTGTTGCACAAGTTTATGACGGTACATAAACACCTCTCTCAACTGTTCAAGAGACTCGCTCAGCGGCTTGAACAAAGAGGCTTTATCCTGATGTCGCCATCCATATTCAGCGATCATGGATGCGTCCGCCTTGTCGGTCTTCAGTCGCTGTATGCCGCTGCTGTGCTTGATGGCATAGGGACTCTCAATCCATATGTCAAGGCCTTTGCCGTAAAGCCACTTGCTCAGTCCCTGGCTGCACTGTCCAGTGTCTTCACCACAGAAGAGCCAGTCTGTTTCTGTGGAGTCGCCGCAATGACCTTTAACCCATTTCAAGAATTGGCGGTAACCTTTCTTGTCATTGGGGAAGGTGCCGAACTGGCGGTCTCCGAACTCCTTGAGTCCGACAGCATCAATGATGGCCGCATCAAATTTTTCCTTGGCAAAGTCTATGCCGATAAATAATTTCTTCATAACTTAGCGTTGATTTTGTTTAATAGACTGATAAAACAGCTGTCTTGACTCTAAACTCTAAATAGGCTCGTAGCCTTAATATTCTATCGGAGCTTGCAGCTTGGGCTGGGAGAGGCCTTAACGCTTCATAGTCTCGAGGACTGGTTTACTACTGGTTTCCTCTCCCGGCCATCAGTCTTTACCTTTTTACAACAAAGGTAGTAAAGACTGACTTAGCTTAATAAGATTTAAGTCAAATTCTGCCCGCCTCTCTTGGCATTTTTAAGACAAAGTTCCCATTCTCTCATTTGCTGCTGCAAAGTTAGAGTTTACTAGGCGCTCTTTCTTGACAAACGGAAATCTGGTAAATTTTCAATCATGGTCAAGGATGCAGCAAACAGTAGATGCCTTGTGGATATGTTTATGATATCATTGTCAGGCGCGTGAGCGTCAGGAATGGAGTATTTGTACATATTCTGCGTGAGGCTTCTGCAAGTTTGCTCGTTCTACCATGATGGGCAATACCAGAGCCTCCGTTTGTGGAACGAGCAACGAGTACGGCTCTCACGCTTGAACTGAATACCATTCTTTAACAGAGTGGTATTCAGCGTTTATTTAGAT
>CAZPQD010000178.1:0-2343 GCA_964588625.1 uncultured Sangeribacter sp.
TGCCGTAACTTTTTGCAGATTACAGTAGATTTAGTAGGGTATCGATGTCTGCTTCTGTCGTAGACCAGTCGGTGACGAATCTTACAATGGATTCTTGTTCTCCTCTTGGACCCCACAGTTCGAATCCTACCTTTTCAGAAAGTCGGTCGATCAGATGATTTGGTAGCTTAAAGAATTGCTGGTTGGTATGCGAGTCTATGAATGGAGGATATCCCTTTTTAGCGAAACCCTCTCTCATTTTCATAGCGAGCTTGTCGGCATGGTGTCCTATTTTTATGTAAAGATCATCGGTAAATAAAGATATGAACTGGATAGCAAGAAGTCTACCCTTTGCAAGAAGAGCACCATGTAGTTTCATCAGCGATTTGAAACGGGGCAGCAGATCAGGACGACGAGATACTACAGCCTCCCCAAACAAAGCTCCACATTTTGTGCCACCAATATAAAACACATCTGCAATCTGGGCTATATCAGGGAGAGTGATATCTGATACATCCGATGCGAGCCCATATGCCAGACGAGCGCCATCTATGAAAAGAGGCATTCCATACTCCTTGCACGCAGAAGAGATATCTTTAAGTTCCTTTTTGCTATAGAGGGTTCCAAATTCAGTAGGATGGGATATGTAGACCATTGCCGGACGGACCATATGTTCGTTTGTCTCATCGCGATAAAAGTCTTCTACATATTTGCGGATAGTTTTAGCTTTGAGTTTCCCGTCTGTGCCGGGAAGTGGAAGCACCTTATGTCCGTCAGCTTCAATTGCGCCTGCCTCATGCACATTGATATGGCCTGATTCGCAACATACGACACCATCGTTTCTCGACAGAAGCCGGTCGATTACCGTCTTATTAGTCTGTGTGCCACCCTCAAGGAAGTAGGCAGCACCATCCTTAAGCCCGCAAGCCTTCAGTATTTTTTGTTTTGCTTCTTCCGTAAACTGATCATCTCCATAACCTACAGTCTTCATCAAATTAGTATCGTGAAGAGCCTTAAGCACATCCGGATGTGTCCCTGCCATATAGTCACAATTGAAGTATATCATATCACTCTTATCTTCCATTTAATTTTATTTTGATGTTATGTTTATCTGAGATTATATCGTACAAGGGGTCCGCAGTTGTCGAAGACTTGTGCTAGTAGTTGTCGGCATCTTGACTCGGAGAGTCTTATGCGTTTGCCGACTTCTATGAAATCGGACAGTTTGGGATGACCTGTGCCGTTGACTGATGTGGCATGCTCACCATTGTAGCCTTCGGGGTTGAGTGTAAGGTCGTATGCCGGAGCGAGCTTCCATTTCCATTTTCCCTCTGAAGTTTTCACGACCATAAAACTGAAGTTTTTGCAGTGGTCGTCCTTATTATCCATCAGATAATTGAAAATCATTCTCCTATACATCTCTTCGACGTCACTTTCATTTTGAGTAAGATAACTTGAGAGAGCAAGGAGATTGCTGTAATCAAGAATTGGATTGCCAAGGGAAATCCCAAGTAGACCGCCCGAGGTTGCCGTATGAATCCTTTCTCCTTCCGGCGTTATGTCAAATCTTTTTGAGGCAAAGTACTTACCATTGACAAGCTTGAAATCAGGAACATTGATGCCGCATTTTCTGGCTATTACGTTATACAGAAATTCCTGTTCGCCGATATCTTTAGGATCGTAATAATGGCGAAACTTTACAAGCCAATGACCTTCTGAATCTGAGAAAACAGCCTTGGGTCTGGCACCACCACTATTGCCGCTATTGAATAAAAGCAGTTCTGCATCATTATCCTGGCGCTCTTTGAGCACTTCAAGAGCTTTCTTTTGAAGCATATCGAAATCATCTGTTTCGGTTCCGGTGATTATTCGGTTTATTGGAGAATAAGTAAGGGCTCCCATTCCTCCTTCACCTACAATGCTAAGGCGATCAAGTGCTGATAAATCAGAATCCTGGATACCTTCTTTTTTAAGAGTCTTCATAAGAAGATAACGTCCATATCCGTCCGAGAGCGAGTCTTCGAAAATCCCGAAGTTTCCGTTGAAGGGCATGGGTTTGGCAAGGAATGTCCCTTCTTTCAGAGGAAGTTCGAGTGGAGAGATACTGAATCCACTGACTCTCCATTCCGGGTCGTATTCAAACACGCAGAGTTGCCCTTTCGGATCAAAAGAAAGGGTGCCTACTTTTCTATCGTGAAAGCCAACGGACAGCTTGTCAATTTTTATCATATTTTTGTTTCCTCCCTTTATAAGCTTTGGTTTTGCCTTGGTTTTTGCGGATTTGAAGCAGCTCCTCCATTGTGGAGTATTTTGGAGTGGCGAAAATGTTCTTTATCTCAAGATTGTAGCCGAGTGCAATAGCCA
>CAZPQD010000179.1:0-2169 GCA_964588625.1 uncultured Sangeribacter sp.
AGTCGGGGGCAGCCTCGAGGGCTTCCACTGTGAAGTGGCCGATGTTGCCGTAGCCAACTACGGCGGCGCGGATTTTATTCATGGGGTTTATGGGTTTATTGGTTTATGAGTTTAAAGGAGTACCCTCTTTGGGAGAGGATAGAAAGTATCTTGGGGAGGGCTTCCTTCAGTTTGTCGATGCTTTTGAGGGAGTCGTGGAAATTGATGATACAGCCCGGGCGCACATGTCGCGCTACTGAGTCGATTATCTGCTGCGGAGTGCGGTCGGCTCGGTAGTCGAGCGTATTGAGGTCGAACATTACGATCTGATATCCGGCTTTCTGCAGCGCTTTCTGCTGGCTTGGGAGTATAAGCCCGTGGGGCGGACGAAAGAGCCGCGATCGGAGTATCTCTTCTGCGAGTCGCACATCTGTCATCATCTCGTCGGTCGACTGCCTGAACGGAGGCTTATGATGGAAGGTGTGATTGCCTACAGAGTGTCCGGCTTCAACTACAGCCTTATGCAGATGCGGATAGCGCCGTGCATTATCAGCCACCATGAAGAAAGTGGCTTTGGCCCCAAACTCCTCAAGTGTCTGCAGTAGCCAGGGGGTCGACTCAGGGATGGGGCCGTCGTCAAAAGTGAGATACACTGACGGTTTCCCGTCGTTCAGCCGAAACGTTACGTTGCGTCTGAAGACGGAAAACCGTAATATCCAAGGTATTCTCTCTTGTGGCAGCAGCATCAGAGGCTCTGGCTCATGTCGCTCAGGCGCTTGGCACGTGCCTTGTCGAGCTTCTTGTATTGCTCATACTTCTGAAGATTCTCTTCCTTGCCTCCGCTCTCGAGATAGATTTCGATTACGGTGTAGAGTGCGGAGTCGATCTTCTTCTCATCCTCAGATCGTCTGGCGTATTCCTCGGGCGAGAGTGATGCCATTTCGTTGGCAATCTCGCAATATTTAGCGATCTCGTCTTCGAATTGTTCCCAGGTCAAGCCATCGTCAGAGGTTGTTTTTCCACTGCGCATGCCCATATAGTGCTCATAATCGCGCTTGAGTTCCTCCTCGTTGAGTCCATATTTCTGCAATACATCCTTCACATCCTGATCCTTGCCTCCATATTTGCGGAAGAGTTCTATGAAGCGGTAATACTGATATGGGATGAGCTGGTTTTCATACGTCATCGACGGGTTTCCGAAGCTGAAGCGCATCTGTCGGTTGTATTGCACATTCTGGCCATACTTTTGGAGCAGTCCGAGTATTTGGTTACGTCCTTTCTCCAGGCGCCCCTTGTCGGCAAGCACATCATCGCCTGCCAGCTCGCAGTTGAGCTGAGCGAGGGTCAAGGCTGTGGAGAGCGAGTAAGGAGCAGCCTTATCGCTTAGATTCTTCTCCATAAGGTCGGTGATTTCAGCCGACTGGCGATACTTCTCGCGCGCCTTCACCGTGTCTCCCATGGCGCGTGCCATATCACCTTCCGACAGGAGTTGGCTTGCCACGTCGATCATTGATGTGCGGGTGGAGACGAGCATGCGGCGTGCAGTCTCGTCGTAGTAGACCTTGTTGGTGTCAGAAGTCTTGTCGGCGCCTCCCCAGAGGTAATTCTTCACCACGTTATAGGCGCGGTCGGTGCGTGGTGCCATATCGGGCTGGATGGTCGGAGTGAGCTGATGCGTCATGCCGGTGCTTCGCACGTAGGGAGTCAGTCCGAGATGATAGTCAGGTCCTACGGTCGAAGCCCAGTAGATCGGGCGCTCCCAACCGTTGGCGGCGTTCGTGGCGATGATGTCGAGCATCAGAATCTCGCCGAGCCCGACATATCCCTTGCTTGCCACTGAGACAGCCTGCGAGAGGTCGATTATGATCTTATCTTCAATCAGGGCGGAATCTTCCGGAGCCACGAGGCCGCGCTCGAGCACTTTCTTCTTGTCGACCGGGATAGTCAGCGTAGAGGCGCTGAGCATCGGGTAGCCGTATCGTGAGTCATACTGCCCTGCATAGAGAGCCTTGAGTGCCGTCAGGAGGTCGGCGGTTCCCCCGCGTCCCGGAAGTGTTACGTCGAGCTTGCTGTAGGCGTAGTCCTTGGGCTGCGCTGTGAAGTTGACAGCGGCCGCGTCATAGCTCTGCATGCGCTGCTGGTTGGCATACCAGTCTGAGTTGAGATATGAGAGGTTGATGATCTTCACGT
>CAZPQD010000180.1:0-2146 GCA_964588625.1 uncultured Sangeribacter sp.
AGCTCGACCAGGGCTACAAATCGGCACGTAAGGCCTCCATCGACGCAATGAGTGAGATAGGCTCCGCACTTGTATCAATTACCCTTGTAATGATGCTTGTATTCATACCTGTGTCATTCCTTGGGGGCACATCAGGTATCTTCTATCGTCAGTTCGGTCTGACAATGGCAATGGCGATCGGTCTATCCGCAGTCAACGCGCTGACCCTCTCCCCTGCCCTTTGCGCACTCTTCCTTAAGCCCCACAAGGTGGAAGAAGGAGACGAGGATCCATTAGGAGGCTACGATGTAGAAAGCAGAAAGAAAGAGAAACAGACTAAGATGAGTCTTCTCCAGAGATTCTTCTATTGGTTTAACGTCACTTTCGATGCATTGCTTTCAAAATACAAGAAAGCCACGACATGGTTTATCAACCATAAGATAGTATCATTCGCCACAGTAGCAGCAGCAATCGGCATTTTGGTATGGCTTATGGGCATCACTCCTACAGGTCTTGTACCAACAGAAGACACCGGCACCATCATGGGTGCTGTAACGATGCCGCCGGCTACCTCTCAGGAGCGTACACAGGCCGTAATGGACGAGATGGACTCCATAATCGGATCAATTCCTGAAGTAAAGAGCCGTACTGCCATCACAGGCTACTCATTCATCGGCGGTCAGGGTAACACCTATGGCTCCTTCATCATAAAGCTGAAACCATGGGATGAACGTAAGAAACCGGGGCAATCAGCAGCCGGAGTTCTCCAACAGCTTTATGGCAAAGCAGCCGTGATAAAGGATGCGAACATCATGTTCTTCCAGCCTCCAATGATCTCCGGCTATTCAGCCACTAATGGTTTTGAGCTTAAACTTGAAGACAAGACGGGCGGATCGCTTGATGACTTCTTCGCCATCTACCAGCAATTTATCGGAGTGCTTAACGCACAGCCAGAAATACAGATGGCATACTCCACATTCAACCCCACATTCCCCCAATATCTGGTAGAAATAGACGTGCCAAAAGTGAAACAGGCAGGACTTACCCAAAGTGCCATCCTTTCTACACTTCAAGGCTACTATGGAGGTATGTACATTTCAAACTTCAACTCTTACGGTAAGCTCTACCGCGTCATGATGCAAGCATCACCCGACGCACGAGTGAGCCCAGAGACATTGAAGCAGATAAAGGTGAGAAACGGCAATGAAATGGCACCGATCGACAACTTCGTGCATCTGAAGCGAATCTATGGACCGGACATCATCAACCGATTCAATATGTTTACCTCAATTCAGGTGACAGGAACCCCGGCAGCAGGATATTCTTCAGGCCAGGCACTTCAAGCAATCGAACGAGTAGCGGAGGAGACACTTCCACGCGGCTATGACTTCGAATATTCAGGTATGAGCCGAGAGGAAGCTTCGGGTAGCAGTGGAGGCACAGGTATGATCTTCATATTGATCCTCATGTTTGTATATCTGATTCTTTCAGCCCAATATGAAAGCTACCTTCTGCCATGGGCAGTTATTCTCTCTGTTCCGTTCGGACTTATGGGAACGTTCATATTCGCACATTTCCGCGACATCGCCAACAATATCTATCTTCAGATTGCATTGATCATGCTTATCGGACTTTTGGCTAAGAATGCCATCCTCATCGTAGAGTATGCACTCGACCGCCGCCGCACAGG
Source organism: uncultured Sangeribacter sp. (assembly GCA_964588625.1). Lineage (GTDB taxonomy): Bacteria > Bacteroidota > Bacteroidia > Bacteroidales > Muribaculaceae > Lepagella. Next base: position 1,670 of record CAZPQD010000180.1, read on the forward strand.
CATGAGCATCGTGAAATCGGCAATCCAAGGCGCTGAAGCTCGACTCCGACCGATCCTCATGACCTCACTCGCCCTTATCATCGGTCTATTGCCGCTTATGTTTGCCACCGGAGCAGGAGCAAACGGCAACCAGGCCCTGGGTACAGGAGCCGTAGGAGGTATGTTTATCGGTATGATACTCCAGGTGCTCGTGGTTCCGGCACTCTTCGTAGCCTTCCAGACTCTTCAGGAGAAGTTTACTCCTCAGAAATGGAGCGACAAGGACAACCGCAAGATCAAGAGCGAGCTCGAACAGTACAACCTCAATAGAGAATAACACTATGAACAAAATCATAAAGCTAACATGCATGTCGGCACTTGCCCTGATGATGAGCAGCTGCCACATCTACAACAAATACCAGCTACCGCAAGACAATGCGGTGGCAGCCGACTACCGTCAGGCCGTGGAGAACCAAGACTCCACAGGCCTGGCCTACA
>CAZPQD010000181.1:0-2125 GCA_964588625.1 uncultured Sangeribacter sp.
CTCGGTGACCTTCAGGCAGAACTCGAATATAATCAGAAGCTCATCGCCGATTTCGGTGAGCAGAAGAATCTCGGTTCATGGCTTGAGGGTGAGTTCAAGACAAAGGGCGGTGCCAAGTTCCTCGCAGTCGGTCGTGGTCAGTCCCCACGTGGTCTCCGTGATCGCGAGGCTCGCCCGGACTATATTGTCATCGATGACTTGGATGACGATGAGCTCTGCCGGAATGAAAAGCGAGTGAAAGAATTGACCGATTGGGTCAAGGAGGCTCTCTTCGGTGCCCTCGATGTCGGGCGCGGTCGTTTCATCATGGTCGGCAACCTTATCTCCAAGAACTCTGTCCTTGCGAACATCGCAGCCTCCAAGGGTGTCCACGTCTCGGAAATCAAGGCTGTTGACCGCGACGGAAATCCTGTATGGACTGAGAAATGGACGAAGGAGGAGGCTCAGGTTTACAAGGACTTTGTTGGTTACCGGGCATGGGAGAAGGAGATGATGCATAACCCTATCACCGACGGAACCATATTCCGGCATGAATGGATACGCTTCAAGAAGATGCCCAAGCTAGAGAAGTATGATATGCTCGTTTGTTACACCGACCCCTCATTCAAATCGACAACGGCCAACGACTACAAGGCTTGTCGATTGTGGGGTAAGATCGGGACGGAATTACATCTCATCGACACCTATGTCCGGCAGGATACAGTCTCCGGAATGGTGAGGTGGCTCTACAACCTTTATGAACGTCTGAGGGAGATTGTCGCAGTGACTTTCTATATGGAAGCCAATTTCATGCAGGATATCATCCTCGATGAATTCGCCACCGAAGGAAACATCAGAGGATATCAGCTTCCCATAATTCCGGACACGCGGAAGAAGCCTGAAAAAATACAGCGCATTGAGGCCGTTTCTCCTCTGTGGGAGCGAGGCTTTGTATTCTATAATGAGGCTTTGAAAGACTCTCCGGATATGGAAGTGGGTATAGAACAGACGCTTGCCCTTGAACGTGGCTCCCGCGTCCATGATGACGCACCTGACGCCGACGAGGGTGCAATCTGGTATCTTCAACGCAATACAAGACAGGAAACATTCAAACCGGTGGCGATTTCACGTCGGCACCCTAAAAACTCATGGTAATATGTTTAACAGGATCAAAAAGTATTATCTCGCATGGCGGTACAAGAGAGCTGTGCGCAAAGCAAAGGAACTCGCCGGCCTTTTCGGTATGAAGTATTATGTCATCAACCTCAATGGATCTCTGAAAGTGGTGCCGAAGCAGACCATCAAGGAACTGATCAGACGCAAGCGTTTTCGCAAGGGGGTGGCAGTTGAAGACATCGAGCGACACGCCCTATTCGTAACCACTTAATCTCCGTGCCATGTTTATCACAGACAATGATTATTCAGTGGTCATAGGTGAGGATGCCCTTAAGGTTATCTCCCGTGCTTCGGCAGATAACCGTGCCAATGCGGAGCTTGAGGCAATCGAGGAAATTTCAGGGTATCTGCGTCCTGTCTATGACTGCAATGCTATATTTTCCGCTGTCGATGATGACCGGAACCGACTCATCGTCATGCGTACTGTTGATATCGCCCTTTATCATCTCGTAGCTTCCCTTCCTCAGAAGATGGGAATAGAGATTCGCAAGGAGCGGTACGAACGAGCCATCGAATGGCTCGAAGGTGTTCAGTCCGGAAAGATTATCCCCGACCTCCCAACTGTGGAGGAAGATGAGCATACCGGCTCTTTCGGTACTATCTATCACTCGGAACCAAGGCTCCGACATAATTGGTAATTATATGAGATTCCTTGACAAATTCCTTGATAACTTCCGCTCAAATAAGGCAGCACCTTCTCAAGAAGCCGCATCTTCTCAAGAAGGCATACCTGTTATCTTTCAGACTCCCTATGGAGAGATAAACCTTGCCAAACCGGAAGGAAGGGCAAAGTTTAAGAGTGTCGTCATGGAGATACATCGCACCACCGACGCTCTTACCCGGAAGGACTTAGCGGATTGGAGAGCGGCATGGCAGATGGCTCTCAATGTAGATAGCCCCAACAGACAACGCCTCTATGATATTTACAGGGATGTGGATGTTGACCTGCACCTCACCGGATGTATCGATC
>CAZPQD010000182.1:0-1974 GCA_964588625.1 uncultured Sangeribacter sp.
CAACCGCCTCCACCAGTTTGACAAAGTGGAGATAGTGCGCATCGAACGTCCGGAGGATTCCTACGCCGCCCTCGAGGAGATGAAGGACCATGTGCAGGGGCTGCTCGAGAAGCTCGGCCTCCCCTGGCACATCCTGCGTCTCTGCGGCGGCGACATGTCGTTCACGTCGGCCATAACCTTCGACTTCGAAGTCTGGAGCGCGGCCCAGCAGCGTTGGCTCGAGGTGAGCTCCGTCTCCAACTTCGAGACCTACCAGGCCAACCGCCTCAAATGCCGCTACCGCGATGCCGACAAGAAGATAAAGCTCTGCCATACCCTCAACGGATCAGCGCTCGCCCTGCCGAGAATCGTGGCCGCCCTCCTCGAGAACAATCAGACTCCGGAGGGAATCATTGTGCCGGAATGCCTGCGCAAATACACAGGCTTCGACATCATCGACTGATCACGATAGACTGATCCCGCCGCATCGCCTGAAACAGCCGGGGGGGGAGATGACAATCCCCCCATAACGTTTCCCTCCCAATCACTAAAAATTTATCATCATGACACTGAGTTCACCTCAAGGCAAGGCCTACATCAGCAAGGAGGAAAAGAAGATACCCATCGACGACCCCTCCGGCAAATGGTCGGACCTCACTCTCCTGCCCGAATGGGAGGAAAATTTCTATAACGTCTACACTGTGCGCAAGCATGGCAAATGGGTCATGCTCAAGGCCCTCAAGCCGCAATACGCCTCCCAGGAGGAATATCGCAGGATGCTTGAGAAGGAGTTTGACACGCGCTATAATCTTGCCCATCCCAACATCGTGATGGTCAACGACCTCGAGGATGTCCCGGGGGTGGGCCGGGCAATCATCACCGACGACGTCTACGGATACTCCCTGCGCCGCCTCATCGATGAGAAGCGCCTCACCCCGAAGATAGTGCACCGCCTGCAGACGCAGTTGCTCGACGCCATGGAGTATATCCAGGAGAATCATATCGTGCACCATCCCATCACTCCCGACACCATCATCTTCACGGAATATAACGAGAACCTGAAGCTCATCGACGTCGGTTATGACCAGACGGCCTCCCTCTCCCCGCAGGACACACGCGCCGACATCCAGAGCTATGGCGATGTGCTGACGGAAGTGCTCGACAATCTCCCGGCATCTCTGCCGCGCCTGCGCAAGATCGCCAATAAATGCCGCGACAAGTCGCATCCCTTCTCCTCCATCACCGACCTGCAGCTGGCCATGGAGCGCCGAAGCTCAAGCCAGATATATCTCTTCCTCTGCATCTTCATAGTCGTGATGGTCGGTCTGCTCGTCTGGCTCTCTTTCTGACACTACGGTAATGACACGGTAATACCTGTTCATCCTCCAGACTCCCTTCCCTCCCTCTCGCCTTTCCGCCTCTTAACCACTCCACTCCATCTCTCCTTCCACATAAACACCCAACATCCCTCCTCCTCCCTGCCATATGATTGAAATCAGAGAGCTCTCCCCCACCAAAGAAAATCTGAAGAAATTCACCCAGTTTCAGATTGACCTCTACCGCGACAATCCCTACTTCGTGCCGCCTCTCGTGAGCGATGATGTCGATACCCTGTCGCCGGATAAGAACCCGGCTTTCGACTTCTGCGAGTCGGCTTACTTCATGGCCTACCGCGACGGACGCCCCGTAGGACGCATCGCCGCCATCCTCAACAATCAGGTCAACGAGCATCATGGCACCAATGACGTGCGTTTCGGATTCGTGGATTTCATCGACGATCCGGAAGTGGCCGACGCCTTGTTCAGGACTGTGGAGGAATGGGGACGCAAGAAGGGGAAGTCACGACTGATCGGCCCGCTCGGCTTCACCGACCTTGATCATGAGGGGATGCTCGTGGATGGTTTCGAGGAACTCTCCACAATGGCCACCATCTACAACCATCCCTATTATCCTGCCCACATGGAGCGCATGGGTTATGAGAAGGACTCGGACTGG
>CAZPQD010000183.1:0-1947 GCA_964588625.1 uncultured Sangeribacter sp.
CGGAGTGCGCCGGAGTAGTGTCGCATTATCTTTCACAAATTTTTGCTTGTTTCCTAAAAAAAGATTAAATTTGCAGTTTGAATGGACTCGCTGGCTCCGACAGCGGCTGTTCGTCGTATTTCTACAATAACAACTAAAAACTTATACCGCCCCCGTAATGGACAAGAACACAGTCTATGGCCTGATTTTGATGGCCCTCGTTTTCTTCGGTTTTATGTATTTTACATCGCCGGACCCTGCCGCTGTGGAGGAGCAGGCTCAGACCGAACAAACAGTAGCCGACACCAAACCAACTGCAGCTACAGTTTTCACCGACACCGAACGCGAATGGCTTGCCAAAAACATCCTTTCCAATGGCACTCCCGTCACTGCAGAAGACGGTAAATCTGCCGTCGAAATCAACTCAAACGGTGTCAAACTCGCCCTGCAAGGTGACTCCATCTACGGAACAGTGACCGTCAACGGCAAGACCCTAAACTGGAAGGATATCTCTTCCAACAATCTTTCGGCAATGACTGCCGCCGAACACACAGCCGCTGTCGACAAGGTGCGCGCCCTCTCCAATTCCATTGGCCGCTACGGCCGCTTCGCCTCTTTCCTTACGGGCGATGACAAGACTGTCACTCTCGAAAATGAGGTGATCAAAATCGACCTTTCCTCAAAGGGTGGCGTCGTGACCCGTGCCGAACTAAAGAAGTATGACACTGAGTATGACCCTGACGAGACCAAGAAGGTGAAGAAAAAAGTCGTGATGTTCGACGCCGAATCCAACCAGATGAGCTTCACCCTGCCTCTCCCGCAGGAAATAGCTACCTCCGACCTTTATTTCACCCCGAAACAGGTGACAGACTCCACAGTGCTTATGGCTCTCGACCTCTCAGCCGACGCATATTGGGGCATCAAATACACTCTCCCGAAAGGAGACAGCTATATGATAAAGATGGAGGTGGTGCAGAAAAACATGGCCCCTATCGTGCAGAGCAATGTCCGCAAATTAGGTGTAGACTGGCATCAGGATATCCACCGCCAGGAGAAAGGGCGTATGTTTGAAGAGCGCAACTCCCGCTTGGCCTACAAATTCTTTGGCGGTTCGGTAGAGGAAATGAGCGAAAACTCCAATAAGAGCAAGGAACGCCAGCAGAAACTCAAATGGATTGCCTTCAAAAACCAGTTCTTCTCCTCTGTGCTCATCGCCGACAAGAATTTCAATTCCGCCGACTTCAACAGCGAGGTGCTGAAAAACAGCGTATATCTTAAGTCGCTCACAGCCCAGGCTGAGGTGAACGACTATGACTGGAATGCGGAAAATCCTGTGGGCTTCAACTTCTTTATCGGCCCCAACCTCTATCCGCTCCTCAACAAGATCGACAAGAACACCTATGAGGATGAAAACCTCAAGCTCACCAAGCTTATCCCGCTCGGATGGTCGATCTTCCGCTGGATCAATACCCTTATCGTGATCCCGGTGTTTAACTTCCTCGGAAGCTTCGGCTGGAACTACGGTATCGTAATCCTCGTGCTCACAATACTCCTTAAGATAGTGCTCTTCCCGCTGACATATAAGAGCTACGTGAGCCAGGCCAAGATGCGTATCCTTGCCCCTGACATCAAGGAAATCAACGAGAAATATCCCGGCAATGACAATGCAATGGTGCGCCAGCAGAAGACGATGGCCCTCTACAGCAAGGCAGGTGCAAGCCCGATGTCGGGTTGCCTCCCGATGCTGCTGCAGATGCCTATTCTCTTCGCGATGTTCTCGTTCTTCCCCAACTGTATCGAACTTCGCGGACAGTCGTTCCTCTGGGCCCACGACCTTGCGGCTCCCGATGCCATCATATCATGGAGCGGCAACATCCCCCTCGTCACTGAATATTTCGGCAACCATATCTCCCTCTTCTGTCTTCTCATGACAGCCACCAACATCATCTATACACGCTCCACCATGCA
>CAZPQD010000184.1:0-1933 GCA_964588625.1 uncultured Sangeribacter sp.
ACTCAAATGCATCACGCAAGGCAGCTCGCTTCGTGCGTTTCTGCGATGCCTTCAACATCCCTCTTGTGACGCTTGTGGACGTTCCCGGATTCCTTCCCGGCACAGGTCAGGAATACAACGGTGTGATACTCCACGGTGCAAAACTTCTCTACGCTTATGGAGAGGCTACTGTGCCCAAGGTGACTGTCACTCTGCGTAAGAGCTATGGCGGTTCGCATATCGTGATGAGCTGCAAGCAGCTCCGTGGCGACGTCAACTATGCTTGGCCTACAGCTGAGATCGCCGTAATGGGTGCCGAAGGCGCCGTAGGCGTTCTCTATGCCAAGGAGATGAAGGCTGCCGAGGATCCCGCCAAGGTGCGCAAGGAGAAGGAGGATGAATACCGTAATCTCTTCGCCAATCCTTATCAGGCTGCCAAATATGGCTACATCGACGACGTTATTGAGCCGCGCAACACTCGTTTCCGTGTGATCCGCGCCCTCCAGATGCTCGCCACAAAGAAGCAGACCAATCCTGCCAAAAAGCACGGAAACATTCCTCTCTGATGTCGGCTGACTCAGGGTGCGAATCCCCATTATAATCGGACGTCACCGCTGCCTGCGGGGCTGCGGTGGCGTCCTTTATTCTTCTTTAAACGATAATTCTCAATGCTCAAGAAGTATTTTGCACCGGCGATTCTCGCGCTTGCTTTCATAGCCCCGTCATATGCGGCTCCCGCCCAGGTGTCGGAAATGGATTCCGCCAAAGTGGAGGCGGTGCTTCCTGACGGTCAGGTGGAGCTGGAGGCTCCCGGTGTCATCGCCGGCCAGCCTGACGAAGTGGAAGCGTCTGCCATCGCTCAGAAGATGACCCAGGCCGAGAAAGCGAAGAACGCTCAGGAGAATGACTCGTGGGGCGGCGCAATCACCATCATCGCCATGTCTATCGTTATCTTGGCTCTCGTGGTCCTTTCAATCCTCTTCTATGGGTTTGGCAAGATTTCTGCATTTTTCCTTACCAGAAAGAAGATGCAGGCCAAAAGTGCGGCCAATCATGACAACGATCATCCCCATGACGATCTTGATTCCGGCGAGGTGATCGCTGCCATTTCCGCAGCTCTCGCCGAGCATTTCAGTGGCAAGCATGATGTGGAGGATACAATCCTCACAATCCGCCGCATGAGGAAAGCTTACTCTCCCTGGAATTCAAAGATCTACAGCCTCCGCGATTATCCCGCCGCACATACAACTCCCAACAGCGGCAATGCGCTGCGCCGTTTCTCCAACAAATAATTTCAACACTGTCTGTTCTTAGCTATGAAATTGAAGGAATATAAGTATAAAATCAATGGTATAAAGTTCACAGTCGGTGTCGGCGAGGTGAACGACAACCAGATCCACGTGGAGGTCAACGGCACTCCCTACACTGTTGAACTCGATGAGTCACAGGCAAAGAAAGCCGTTGTGACAGCTCCCGCTGTGAAGCGTCCACAGGCCGCTCCCCGCACAGAGACGGGTGAGAAGGTGATCTCTGCCCCTGCCCCCGTAGCAGGCAAGGCCAAAGCAGTGAAGAGCCCCCTTCCCGGCACAATCCAGAGCTTCAATGTGAAGGTCGGTGACACTGTCAAGAGCGGCGACACTGTCTGCGTGCTCGAGGCCATGAAGATGAACAATGACATTCATTGCACTTTCGACGGCACTGTCACTAAGATTCTTGTTAATGTCGGCGATTCTGTGCTCGAAGGTGCCGATATCATGATAATCGAATGATGTCTCCTGGCTTCTCTACAGGGAATCCTCTTTCACTGACCTACATTTTATTATGACTTTAGCTGCGACTTACTCCTTCGGGGAGTTTCTTTCCCAGACTATTGAGACTTTCTGGCATTTTACGGGCTTCTACAATTGTGAAGTCGGTAATATCGTCATGCTTTTGGTAGGCTCTTTCTTCGTCT
>CAZPQD010000185.1:0-1884 GCA_964588625.1 uncultured Sangeribacter sp.
GAGCACGATGAAGAATGTCATCGCGAAAAGCGGAAGGAAACTCTTCAGGATGAAGAGATAGAGGCGTTTTACGATTCTCATGTGCTCGGATGCCGGGAGGGTGACGGTGCTGTAGGCTTCATCGCTCCCGAAATGTTGATGCAGGAGGCGTCTCCGGCCGAAGAGGTGGCGGAAAACGGGTGTAAAATTAGTAAATATCCCTGAGAATGGCGGAAAAGGGTATGAAAAAATGAGGATTAAAATATGTCAGTGAAAAAATAGGGCTAAAATTGGGATAAGACGCCAAGGTTTTATAATTTTGCAGACGAACAACTTTAATAATACAATATCATGACACTTTTCGAGAGATTGACAAAGAAAGCTCAGGAGCATCCCCAGCGCCTCGTGCTTCCGGAGTCGACGGAGCCCCGCACGCTTCAGGCCGCCGACAAAATATTGGAACAGGGAATCGCACAGGTCGTTTTCCTCGGCAAGAAAGATGAGATAGAGGCCAAGGCTGCCGAGCTCGGACTGAAGAATATATCCAAAGCTGAGATCCATGACTGTGAGGACCGCGAGTTCACAGAAAAATATGCCGAACTCTTCGCAGAGCTCCGCAAGAGCAAGGGTGTGACCATCGAGCAGGCCCGCGAGACAGTGAAGAACTCCCTCTATCTGGGTTGCCTCATGATCAAGCACGGCGATGCTGACTGTATGGTGGCCGGTGCCCTCAGCCCTACATCCCACGTGCTCCGCGCCGCTTTCCAGGTGCTCAAGATGAAGCCGGGCATCACTTGCGTGAGCGGTGCCTTCATCATGTTGCTGCCTGAGAATGTGCCTTACGGCGACAATCATATGCTCGTGTTCGCCGACTGCGCCGTAGTGCCTGACCCCACGAAGGAGGAACTTGCCCAGATAGCCGTCGCCACTGCCAAGACCACCAAGGATATCGCAGGTCTCGACCCCGTGGTGGCCATGCTCAGTTTCTCTACCAAGGGAAGCGCGAGCCACGAGCGTGTCGACAAGGTGCGCGAGGCTGTGGAGCTCGTTCATCAGATGGATCCCACTCTCTGTGTCGACGGTGAGATGCAGAGCGACGCCGCCATCGTGGAGAGCGTAGGCAAGCAGAAAGCTCCGGGAAGCCCCGTTGCCGGCCATGCCAATACCCTTATCTTCCCCTCGCTCGAGACCGGCAACATCGCCTATAAGCTCGTGCAGCGTCTCGCCGGTGCCGGTGCCGTAGGTCCCATCCTTCAGGGTCTCGCAGCTCCTGTCAACGATCTCTCACGTGGTGCTACAGTAGAGGATATCGTCAACACAATCATCGTCACCTGCAACCAGGCCATCGGTGACAAAGGACTCTGATTTTCTGACTAATAAATCATATAAGCAAGCTCAGGACGGAAAGTCCTGGGCTTGCTGACAAACTTAAAATACAAAAAAACATGAAGATTCTTGTGCTCAACTGCGGAAGCAGCAGCGTGAAATATAAACTCATCGAGTCTGACAATAAGGAAGTTCTCGCCGAAGGTGGCGTTGAGAAGATCGGTCTGCCTGACTCTTTCCTCAAGTTCAAGCGTCCCGATGGCTCAAAGGAGACTATCGTAGTCGACATGCCCGACCATACCGAGGCTGTGAAGAATGTGCTCAAGGTGCTCACTGACCCCAAGGAGGGTGTCATCAAGAGCTTCGACGAGATCGGTGCCGTAGGTCATCGTGTCGTTCATGGCATGGAGAAATTCAACAAGTCGGTGCTCATCACTCCCGAGGTTGTCGAGAAGGTGAAGGAGTGCTACGCCGTGGCTCCTCTCCACAATCCTGCCAACATGACCGGCATCGAGGCCATCACAGCCCTCATGCCCAATGTGCCTCAGGTGGGTGTGTTCGACACTGCCTTCCATCAGA
>CAZPQD010000186.1:0-1844 GCA_964588625.1 uncultured Sangeribacter sp.
CAACACCCGCTTCCGCATCATCCGCGCCCTGCAGATGCTCGCCACCAAGAAGGTGTCGAATCCTCCGAAAAAGCACGGCAACATACCTCTGTAATCCATCATTACCTTAATTTTCCACACAATGTTGAAAAGAATATTCATCTCGGCCACTCTGAGCCTCGCATTGCTCGCCGCCCCGGCAGCCGTCTATGCCCAGGAGACCGAGCAACCCGCCCCGATGGAAGAGGTGCAGGAACTCCCTGACGGCCAGATAGCCGTGGAGAGCGGTGCGGTACCTTCCGGCGAGGTCAACACGGTTGAGGAGAGCGCCATCGCGCAGAAGATGACCCAGGCCGAGAAGGCCCAGAATGTCAAGGAGAACGACAGCTGGGGCGGAGCCATCACGATCATCGCCATGGCTATCGTGCTCGGCGCCCTGATCATCCTCAGCATCTTCTTCAATATCTTCGGCAATATCTCCGCCAAGCTTCTCTCGAAGAAGAAACTCGAGGCCCACGGTCAGACCGAAGAATTCGTCGAAGACCATCACGATCATGTGGATTCCGGCGAAACAATCGCTGCTATCGCGATGGCTCTCTCGGAGCACTTCAACGACCAGCACGATATGGAGGACACCATCCTCACTATCCGTCGCATGCGCAAGGCTTATTCGCCCTGGAACTCCAAGATCTACAATCTCCGCGAGACCCCGGATCTGCAGCGCAACCCGGCTCGTCCGCTCCCGGTAAACAAAAATAACTAACCCTCAACATCACTTTCCGAAACAATGAAAGAATATAAGTATAAGATCAACGGCACCCGCTTCAATGTGACCGTAGGTGACTTGGTCGACAACAAGGTGCACGTTGAAGTCAACGGCACTCCCTATGACGTGGAACTCGACAAGGCTCCCGCCAACGCCAACAAGGTATCCCCGCTCGTTAAACCGAAAGCACCCGCCGCTGCTCCCCGCACTGAGTCGGGCGCCAAGGTGATCTCCAAGCCCGCTGCTCCGGCAGGCCCCGGCACTCCCGTGAAGAGCCCGCTGCCCGGCACTATCATGAGCATCAGCGTGACAGAGGGTCAGGCAGTGAAAGCCGGCGACACCGTATGCGTGCTTGAGGCCATGAAAATGGAGAACGATATCCACTGCTCCACTTCGGGCACAGTGAAGAAGATCCTCGTGAGTGTAGGCGACGCCATCCTCGAGGGCACTGACATCATGATTATCGAGTAATAACCTGAGGCTGGTATATAACAAATCAGTATCATAACATCATCTTTCAAAATGGTATTGCTTAGTTCTTTCGGCGCCTTCCTGGAAGATTCCCTGACGACATTCTGGAATTTCACCGGTTTCGCAAACTGCGAATGGGGAAATATCATTATGCTCGCCGTCGGATGCTTCTTCGTATGGCTGGCTATCAAGAAGAACTTCGAGCCGCTTCTGCTCGTGCCGATCGGCTTCGGTATGCTTCTTGGCAATATTCCCTTCCAGCCCGGTATGGAAATCGGTATCTATGAGGAAGGGTCAGTTCTGAATATCCTCTACAACGGTGTGGAAAAGGGTTGGTATCCCCCGCTTATCTTCCTCGGCATCGGCGCCATGACCGACTTCTCGGCTCTCCTGGCCAATCCGAAGCTGATGGTGATCGGCGCCTGCGCCCAGTTCGGCATCTTCGGTGCCTACATGCTCTCTCTGCTCGTGGGCTTCGATCCCCTCTCGGCAGGTTGTGTGGCTATCATCGGCGGCGCCGACGGCCCGACCGCTATCTTCACCACTTCCAAGCTCAATCCGAAGCTCCTGGGAGCCGTGGCTGTGTCGGCCTACTCCTACATGGCCCTCATCCCGCTGATCCAGCCCC
>CAZPQD010000187.1:0-1821 GCA_964588625.1 uncultured Sangeribacter sp.
TGAGCCAACACTTGAAGACGGCACTTCCTTCTTTGGAAGCACCGTCGTCAATGATATTGATAAATTCAAGGAGATGTCTCAGGCAATAATAGCCAACCGTTATGACTCTATACTTGACGATGTGGCTGACAAGGTCTACACAAGAGATATTTTCCGACGTGATTAATGTGAATCATCAAGAGTAGAGAAAACGCTTTATGGAGCGTTTGGGAGTCTTCTCGAATTCGTTAGGAATAAGCTGGATTTTTGAAATCTGTTCGTAAGGAGCCACCAATCGGTTGAGCTCCTTTCTTATTTCTTCCATTTTCTCGCCCATATCAGCGCTGGTAAGGTCGAATTTGTCGAGTGATGGATAGTCAGGATAGACGAGAGCCACAAGCTTTCCATCACGTTCTACAACGAGTGATTCTGCAACAAATGGCATATTGTTGAGTTTTGCTTCTATTTCTTCCGGATATATATTTTGACCGCTTGCAGACAGTAGCATGGTCTTGTTGCGTCCACGCAGAAAGAGAGTCCCATCAGGAGTGCGGGTACCCATATCTCCTGTTTTAAGCCATCCCTTATCGTCGAGAACGGCTTTTGTTGCTTCAGGATTACGATAATATCCCTTCATTACGTTGACGCCCTTTACGCAAACCTCTCCAGGAGTGTTCTCCGGATCATCGCTCAAGACTATGGTCTCCATTGTAGGAAGAGTGCGTCCTGCGCTTCCAGGAATAAATTCACGCCAAGGTGTGTAAGAAATTAACGGACCACATTCTGTCATGCCGTAGCCCACAGTGAATGGAAACTTTATCTTATGCAGGAAATCTTCAACTTCATGATTCAAAGCAGCTCCTCCCACGATTACTTCTTCAAATTCTCCTCCAAAAGCTTCAATAAGTTTTTTGCGAATCTTAGAGTATACAAGGTTGTCAAGCAAAGGCACCGCAAGAGTCCATCTGATAGGGCCTTTGGATATCATTGGGAGGATTTGCGTCTTGTAGATTTTCTCAAGAATCAATGGAACGCATATGATAAGGTTAGGCTTGACCTCCCCGAGCGCTTTCAGCAGGATACGTGGTGAAGGCGTCTTATCGAGGATCGTAATGTGACTTCCTACGGCGAGAGGGGTTAACATGTCGAATGCACATGCATATGCATGGGCAAGAGGCAGAAAATTGAGCGCGCGACTCGAACGATAATGTAGTTTGCTATTTATTCCAAAGCATACATTTCCTGCAAGATTCTCTCCCGTCAGCATCACTCCTTTTGAAAAGCCAGTGGTGCCGGATGTATAGTTGATCTCTGCAAGTTCGGAATTGGCTCGATCGATGTATTTTATGTCATCAGGCCCGAATCCATTAGGATGCGCACGATTAAATCTGCGTCTTGTCAGTCTGAAATGACGCTTGATTTCAGCTCCGTCAGCCTCATAAAGCACATCGTGTCCTTTTAGAGAGAACACTGCCTTCACTTTCGTAAGAGAATCGGGATCCATCTGTTCCCAAATCGATTCCTGCACAATGAGAGCTGAGGCACCGCTATGTGTCACAATATGTCCTATATCAATAGGATTGAATTCTGATAAGATGGGGACTACTACGGCTCCATAGGTCACAACACCCATATATATCTGCACCCAGTCTGAGCAATCTTTCCCACACAGGGCAATTTTGTCTCCGGGCTTGATTCCTATGGCTTGGTAGAAAGTGTGTGCGAGTCCAATATTATAAGCCAGTTGGCCGTAGGTAATGGTCTCTCCCTTTGTGTAATCAGTCAATGCCGGAAGATCCCAGTTTTCGGCGAAGCTTTTTTCGTAGATTTTAATAAAGTTGA
>CAZPQD010000188.1:0-1731 GCA_964588625.1 uncultured Sangeribacter sp.
AGTGAGGTCATGAGGATCGGTCGCAGACGCGCCTCGGCTCCCTGGATGGCTGCTTTCACGATGCTCATGCCGGTCCTGCGGCGGTCGAGTGCGAACTCCACGATGAGGATGGCGTTCTTGGCAAGAAGACCGATAAGCATGATAAGCGCGATCTGCAGGTAAATGTTGTTGGCTATGTCGCGGAAATGAGCGAAGATGAATGTTCCCATAAGGCCGAAAGGCACTGAGAGGATCACCGCCCACGGAAGCAGATAACTTTCATACTGCGCTGAGAGGATAAGGTAGACAAACATGAGGATCAATATGAAGATCATGCCGGTGCCACCGCTGCTGCCGGATGCTTCTTCGCGGCTCATGCCGGAATATTCGAAGTCATAACCGCGCGGAAGTGTCTCCTGGGCAACTCTCTCGATGGCCTGAAGGGCCTGACCTGATGAATAGCCGGCGGCCGGAGTACCTGTCACCTGGATAGAGGTAAACATATTGAAGCGGTTGATGATGTCCGGGCCGTAGATGCGCTTCAGGCTGACGAAGTTGTCGATAGGTGCCATCTCATTGCCGTTGCGCACCTTGATCTGTTTGAGGGTCTCCGGGCTGACGCGCGCATCCGGTGAGGCTTGCATCATGACGCGGTAGAGTTTTCCGTAGGAGTTGAAGTTGGAGATGTACATACCGCCGTAGTAACCCTGAAGCGTCGATAGAATGGCATTCTGGGTAAGGCCGGCTTGCTTCACTTTCGGCACGTCGATTTCAACCAGATACTGCGGGAATGTCGGGTTGAAGGTAGAGTATGCCATCTGGATTTCCGGCTGAGCGTTGAGCACTCCGATAAATTGCTGATAGATGGCGAAGAAGTCGTCGAGCGATCCGCCGGTCTTGTCTTCGAGCTTGAGCTCAAAACCATTGGTGGCAGAGTAGCCGGAGATCATAGGAGGCTGGAAGAACATGATGTTGGCGTCCTTGATCACAGCAGCTTTAGCGTAGAGCTGCTGAAGCACGCCGGCTGCTGATTGTCCGGGTTTCTTTCGCTCGTCCCAAGGTTTAAGCTTCACGATGAATGAGCCGTAGGTGTTGCCCTGGCCGCCGATGAATGAATAGCCTGTGATGGCTGTGCGGCTCTTGACTTCCGGAATAGATCCGATGATGGAGTCCATTTCGTCCATGACTGCCTGGGTGCGTTCTTGAGAAGTGGCAGGAGGCATGGTGACGGCACCCATGATTGTGCCGGTGTCTTCTGTAGGCACAAGACCTGTCGGGGTAATCTCCATGAGCCATACCAGCACACCGATTGATGCGGCTACAGTGGCAAAGGATACTATCTTGTGGTTGATAAACCATTTTACAGCTGTCTTGTATTTCGAAAGAAGGGCATCGAATGCTACGTTAAACCAGTAGAAGAATCTTTTGAGGAAGTTCATCTTTTCCTTTTTCTCTACTTTGCGGCTTTCTACATCATAGCCTCCCAACGGGTCTTCATCTCCCGGCTCCACTTTGTGGGGCTTTAGGAAGAGTGCGCAGAGAGCAGGGGAGAGGGTCAGGGCGTTGACTGCCGAAAGACCGATCGCCATAGCCATTGTCAGACCGAATTGACGGTAGAAGATACCGGAGGTGCCTCCGAGGAATGATACCGGAATAAACACGAGCATCATGACAAGGGTGATCGAGACCAGAGCCGAGCCAATCTCACTCATTGCGTCGATGGAGGCCTTACGTGCTGATTTGTAGCCCTGG
>CAZPQD010000189.1:0-1572 GCA_964588625.1 uncultured Sangeribacter sp.
TCCAACGCATCATGCAAGGGTGGCCATGCAAGGGCATTCCGCTTCATGTTTAACTGGGGCGAAACCAGCAAGATGGATGAATTCCAGTGGCCGATGGAAGCTTTCGCTTATGTAAGGGCAATTAAAAACGTTGAACCAAACGAGTAACGAAGATGAAATTCACTAAAAATACATTTCTGGCTATCTCTCTCCTTACTCTTGCAGGATGTGCCGAAGATGAACTTTCCCGCGACCTACTGAATCAGGGAGATAAAACCGGTGATGGGAAAGCCATATTCAACATAACTACGGAAGCCTCACCGCTCGGTATCATCACCCGCGCCGATGGCGAAGAAGCGAAGGCCCCTATAGCTGAGCTTAATTGGCTGGTGGCAGACAAAAATGGCAAGATTGTGCCTCATTACTACGGCAGAGTCAACGATCAGAACACTCAGATCTCCATTGAGGGACTCCCATACGGCGACTACAGCCTCCTCTGTCTCGCCACTATCAATGAAGCGGAAGGCATCAGCCTCAGTGCTCCGGAATACGTGGAAGACCCGTGGTTGATCAATGAAAAAGGCAACCAGCCTGTCGACGGAATCTACTGCTACAAGAAGGTCCCCTTCTCTCTGACTGCCGACGGCTTCAGCTCTGAAGTAATCCTCGAGCACATAGCCGCTATGGTCAGCGTTGACATTGATATGCCGAATATCTCACAGTGGCGCCATATCAAGAAAGTGTCGGTGACATTCAATGAAGGTATTCCCGCGTCAATTAATGCCGGAGGCTCTTATCAAGGCTCAAACACCGTGGAATCATATGACATCTATGATCCGAGCGGCTCGTTCACTTTCACCACTTTACCCTCAGAGCAACCTGTGAGCGGCTATGTTGAGATCACCTCAAGCCGTGACAAAGGCGATGACATCGTCCAGACCTACGACTTCTCCGATCTACTGCTGGAAGCCGGCAAAATAGCTCACATCAACCTCGACTATCGCCATCCGGAGCAGGAGTCAGGCCTCCTTTATGTTGCTACCTCCGAACAATGGCGTTTCGATCTCAAAACAATGTTTCTCGCCGACGAACCACGGTCAACTTTCTACAACAACCAGGAACGCGGATTCTATACCACTGCCCCGCTTCAGGTATGGGTGCGTGATGACGGCAAACTCGGTGTGAGATATTTTTCTCCATACACTCTGAAAGACGTAAAGGTGAAAGCCTGCTTCAATAAGGTTTCGCCTGAATGGGTGGAATTGGCCTATTTTGAAGAAGTCAATCCATTTATGGAGGCATTCCTGACTCTCCCCATCACTGAGCATGACTGTGTCTTTGACGGTGAAAGCGGACGTAAAGTGAAGATTCCTGCAATCCCGGACCTTACACCCAACGACATTACAATCGAATTCGAATGGGATAAGGACGATGTCTTCATGAAAAAGATCGCCGAGATCAAACTTAACTGGTTTATACGCTTCAGCGGATATGGTGCCGACAGCGGACATGCTTACTGGCGACATATGACTCCCAAACTCTGCCGCCTCGGTGTAGGACTGGCCTACGACATGACCTATATGTTCTCAAGCG